>CAVOAA010000091.1:0-11704 GCA_963693555.1 Dehalococcoidia bacterium
GCCGAACTGCCTCCACAAGCAGGAAGCTGCCATACATGCCGGGGTGGGTGTAGGACAGGCCGCCGCCGTTGGTGTTCAGCGAGAAGTCTCCGCCCGGTGCCGTCCGCTGGTTGGCGACGAAGTCCGGAGCCTCGCCCGGCGCGCAGAAACCCAAGCTTTCCAGCGTCACCATCACCGTGTAGGTGAACGAGTCGTATATCATGGTCAGGTCCAGGTCGTCGTGTGTGATGCCGGCCCGTTGCATGGACAGAGGGCCGGACCGCCTGGCCCAGGTTGAGGTGTAATCAGGCATCTGGCTGACTATGTTGTGGTCGTGACCCTCACCTGCTCCCAACACCCAGACGGGCTTCTTTTTGAGACTCTTGGCCCGCTCGGCGGTAGTTACGATGATGGCCGCGCCGGAGTCGGTTACCAGACAGCAGTCGAAGAGATGGAAGGGCCAGGACACCCAGCGGGAGTCGTGGTACTCGTCAAAGCTCATGGTTGTATCGTGCATCTGGGCCACGGGGTTAAGGTTGGCCCATTTGCGGGTGGCCACGGCGACCTCGGCCATGCCCTGCCTGGTGCGGTCTTCCCCAAACTGGTGCATGTAGCGGGCGCAGGCCAGGGAGTAGTTGATCGGCGCGCCGATGATCCCGTAGGGGGCTTCGTACTGGCTAAAAGGCAGGTTGCCGTCCGCAGGGAAGCGGGCCCTGGCCGAGCGCCCGGCCTGGCCGTGGGTGATCAACGCCACCTCGCAGTAACCGGCGCGGATGGCCGCCATGGCGTGGGCCACGTGAATCACAAAAGACGACCCACCGACCGTTGTGCTGTCGGTGAAAGTCGGGTTGATGCCCATGTATTCCGCCGTGACCAGGGTGGAACCCCCAGCGGTCAAAAGGCCGTCGATGTCGCTCTTGGCGAGACCGGCATCCGCCAGGGCGTTGTGGCCTGCCTCGGCGTGGTGTTGTAGGGAAGACTTATTCGGGACGTTGCCCATGATGTCTGACTCGGCTACTCCGACGATGGCGATATCCCGCTGTCCTGTGGTCATCTGATGTTCCTCGCTTGCTGCGTGTGTTGCCCTAGTCGTGCTCAGGCTCGCCTGATATTACAACACCGCCCGAGACAGCACAACACAAAAGCAAAACAGCTGATTATTCTGGTCGCTTAATATCATGAGCCCTAAGACAGCAAATGATAGTATTTATCATGATAGAATGGCATTTGACGTTCGAGAGGACTGCTCAGACTGGCCTTCCAGCGTTTCGAGGTGCATATGCCCAGTAATTTCTGGATGATGATAAATAATGAGGAGAATTTCCGGATCACTCAGAACCGGGGGTTCACCCTTCTTGGCCTGAAGGCCCAACACCGCCGCAAGGTACAGCGGATCACCGAAGGCGACCGGGTGCTGCTTTATATCTCCCACCTGCGCCGGTTTGCCGCCACGGCCACGGCCATGTCCTCTTTCTATGAAGGAGAGGAGCCGATCTGGGTCAACGAGGGCAGCTCGGGTTTTCCCTACCATATCAAGCTGCAACCAGGCGTAATCCTGAAGGACGAACAGTTCATCGACGCCAACCTGCTGGCGCCGCGTTTGGAATACGTGAAGCGCTGGAACCCCGAGGACTGGTACATGGCGTTCCAGGGGAACCTTCATCTGCTGCCCAAGAACGATTTCACGCTGATCGAAGAAGAGATGAAGAAACTCCACTTCGGCAAAGGCTACGTCCCGGCAGACTTCATACCTTCGGCCAATAACCAGCGCCGGCGTCGCTCCGGGGGCCGTCGTAATCGTTCGGCTCAAGATGCTGGACAAGAGCCAGAGGGTGAAGCACAGCCTACCCAGGCCACTTAGACAGCCGAATCAGGTTTTTCTGATCGCTGGCTGCGGCCGGGATACCTCGAGCGCTCCGTCGATCTCTTCCAGCACGTAATCGTCTGTCTCCGACCTGACCGATTGCTCCAGACTGCTGACTGCGTACGCTGTTGCGATCTGACCCAAGGCCCAGGCGGCGTGTCCGCGCACCAGTGGTTCGGCGTTGAACAGGGCTTTGACCAACGCTGGGATGCCGGTCTCGTCCTTGTTGTTCCCCAACGCGACGCAGGCGTTCTTCTGTAGTCCAACCCGTTTGGCCCGCATGATCGAAGTTCCCTGGAACCGGTCGCGGAATTCTTCTTCAGTCAGCTCTAGCAATTCGGCCAGGTCGAGTTGCCCAGACGGGCCGATGGCTTCTGCCTTTTGAAGGGGCTGGAGCGGGGTGCTGGCCTGGCGATTGACCGGGCATACATCCTGACAGATGTCGCAGCCGAAGACCCAGTCTCCGATGAGGGGCCGCATTTCCAGCGATATGACTCCCCGGTTCTCGATGGTCTGGTAGGAGATACAACGGGCGTTGTCGACCACGAAGGGAGCGACGATGGCGCCGGTGGGGCAGTCATCGATGCAGCGGACGCAGGAACCACAAGTCTTCTTCAGTGGCGGGTCCGGCTCCAGTTCCAGGTCGGTCACCACCTGGCCCAGCAGTATCCATGACCCGTGGGACGGTGTAAGTATGTTGGTGCTCTTGCCGAACCAGCCAAGCCCCGACCGTGCGGCCGCCGCACGGTCCAGCATCGGACCGTCGTCCACGTACCACTTTGCTCCGACCGGCGATTCCAAGTGCTCTTCCAGCCCACGGACGAAGGCTTTCATGCGCCGTTTCATGGCGCGGTGGTAGTCCTTGACCCGTGCGTATCGGGCGACTTTGCCGCCACCGGATTTATCTTCGCCATCAGCCTCCAGATAGCTGAGGCCAAGGCAGATGACCGATCGGGCTCCCGGTACCAGCGTCTGGGGGTCGGAGCCGCGTCTGACTCTAGATTCAGTGAACCATGGCAGGCCGTCCATCTGCCCGGCATCGATCCTGGCTAGGGCGGCGTCCCGGTCTCGGACGAACACCTCCGCGCCGGTGATCCGCACTAGATCGAACCCGCACTCTATTGCGTACTCGGTGATGTGTTTTTTGAGGTCTTGCATGGCCTGTGGTGAAGTCTATCACCGACGATAAATTGGGTCCGATTTTTCGGATGCGGTTAAACTGTCATCCTGAGCGAAGCGAAGGATCTAGCAAACTTGGCTGGCCGACCGTTATTACGGCGCAATGGTTGGGAGCAGGGCATCACCTAGCGGATTCTTCGCCGCTGCTGCTGGCTCAGAATGACAGATTCGCCAGAGTGTTATTTCGATCGAAGTACGAAATGCAGAGGGCGGGCTAGATGTTCTCGGACTGAAAGCGGCCTTGGTAGCCACGACTGGCGGCGGTCTCCATCTGAAAGAAGACCAACTGCATCAACCGGGAGTCGCGCTGGACCCGGTAGCCGTCGGGGTGGTAGACCACCAGTAGGGCTTGAGACCGGCCGTGGTAACCAGCGTCCCAGACCGCGGTGTGGATGCTGACGCCGCTACGGAGCAGGCTGGAGCGGGGACGCCCCAGGGCCATGACATCTAAGGGCAGGTTTGCGATCTCGTTAAAGGTCACCAAGTAAGGCCCCAGTCCCAGCTGAAGCCATCCGTCCGGCCCGAACTCCATGGGCTTGGTATCTGATAAGACTCGGTCCACATCCTCGGCGCCCACTGCGCCGGGAGAGGTCAGGCGGGCCACGTCCCGGACAGTCATGTCGAACCCGTTGGGTTGTAGCTGAGCTTCCAGTGACAGGTACTTCTCCAGCAAAGGGGGAGTGCCTTCGATCAGATGGCCGATGGATTCGCGGTCGAGTGGGGTACCCGGCATCTTCTTAATCCCGAAAACAGGTTGATCCCGAAAATAGGCCCGGTCCAAAAATCAGGCCCGGCCAGCCACTTATTTTCATTGGGTGGTTGGTCCGGGCCGTTGATTGCCTGGTCTGAATCGCCCCGAGGGGTTAGTCGTGCATGAAGTCTTGGATGTCCTGAGGCAGGGGTACGAACTCCGGAATATCGGTGATGATCGCTTGGGTGGTCATCATCATACCGGCGATGCTGCCAGCGTTCTCGAGGGCTGACCTGGTGACCTTCACGGGGTCGATGATGCCCGCTTCGATCAAATTGCAATACTCGCCCTTGCCGGCGTCGAATCCCCAGTCGCCTTCACCTTTGCGGACACCTTCCAAGATCACCTGGCCCTCGTGGCCGGCATTCTCGGAGATGAGCAACAGGGGAGCGCTAAGGGCGCTGCGGACCATCCGCAAACCCACGAGTTGGTCACCTTCCAGTGTCTTTTCCAAGTCGTCTAAGACCTTTCCGGCCCGGACCAACGCCACGCCGCCTCCGGGCACGATGCCCTCTTCGATGGCGGCCCTTGTGGCGGATAGCGCGTCTTCAGCTCTGGACTTGCGCTCGTTGACCTCGGGCTCGGTGGCGCCGCCGATCTTGAGCACCGCTACGCCACCCACCAGGGCGGCCATGCGTTCCTGCAGCTTTTCGCGGTCGTAGTCGGAACTGGTCTCTTCGATCTGGACACGTAGTTGGTCCAGCCGTTCTTTGATGGCCTTGTCGTCGCCGCGGCCTTCGATGATGGTCGACTCATCCTTGGTGGCGATCAGACGCCGGGCTGTTCCCAGCATTTCGATCTCAGCATCCTCGACCTTCAGACCCCGGTCGGCGCTGATGACAGTGCCTCCGGTGACGATGGCGATATCTTCCAAAAGCGCTTTACGGCGTTCTCCGAAACCCGGGGCCTTGATGGCCACGCAATCGATGGTGCCGCGTAGCTTATTGACCACCAGAGTGGAGAGGGCTTCGCCGTCCACGTCTTCGGCGATTATCACCAGGGAGCGGCTGTTCGCCTGGAGCAGCTTTTCCATGATGCCCACAACATCGTTGGGGGAGCTGACCTTTTGGTCGGTGATCATGAACATGGGATTGTCGATGGCGACTTCCATGCGCTGGGTGTCACTTACGAAATGAGGGGAGAGATAGCCACGGTCGACCCGGACTCCCTCCACAAACTCCAGCTCATCGTCCAGAGTCTTGGATTCTTCAATGGTCACGACGCCGTCCCGGCCGACCTTGTCGAGGGCATCGGCCAACAGTTCGGCGATGGGTTCTTCGTGGGCAGAGAGAGCGGCAACGCGTGCCACCCGTTCCCGGTCTTCCACGGGGATGGCCATGTTCTTCAACTCGGCGACCACGGCAGCCACGGCCAGGTCTACGCCGTCGCGGATGCCGATACCGTTGGCGCCAGAGGCCACGTTCATGAAGCCGTGGCTCACTATCGACTGGGCAAGGACCACCGAAGTAGTCGTCCCGTCGCCAACTGCGTCGTTGGTCTTGGAGGCGGCCTCCTTGACCAGCTGCGCGCCCAGGTTCTCGTATGGCTCGGGCAGTTCGACCTCTTTGGCCACGGTTACGCCGTCGCTGCAGACGATCGGCAGGCCAAACATACGGCTGAGCAGCACGTTGCGGCCGCTGGGACCCAGGGTCAGACCGACGACCCGCTTAAGTTCGTTCACGCCCCGCATCAAGCTGGCGCGGGCATCCTCATCAAAAATCAGTTGCTTGTCCGCCATTGCCGTCTCCTCGTACTTCTGACTGGCGTCGCCCTCGTCGTTGATTTATGTGGTGCTTTTGACGAAACCGGGCGGCGCAGATTGATATCCGGTTAATGTAGGTGGAAGTTAGTCTCTCCCGATTGAAAATCATGCGTCAGACGAGCGCGATTGTCAACCGGGCGCGGCGACTGCTAATCGAATCTAGGCACGAATAGGCCACTTCGATATTAGGACAGCGGTTTTACGCCGCCCAAACCGTCAACATTTTCGGCCAGATGAGCGATGGTGACACCAAGCAAGGGATGCACCAGATCGGGGGCTAATTCAGCCAAAGGTACCAGCACGAACGCCCTTTCATGAAGGCTGATGTGAGGGACCTGCAGGTCCGGCTCGTCCACCACTTGGTCTTCTAGCAACAAGATGTCGACGTCTATCAGCCGAGGGCCGAACCGCGGGCCGTCTTCCCGACCCATGTCTTGTTCCAGTTTCTTGACGCGCTCCAGCAACTCGCCGGGAGATATAGAGGTGGCAATCTCGGCCACCATATTGAGAAAATCCGGCTGGTCGGTCAGTCCCCAGGGTGTGGTCTCGTAGATGCCGGAGGTACGCAATACGGCCAGGTCGGGCCGGTCGTTGAGGGTATTCACCGCTTGGGCTAAGTTCTTCTTGCGGTCTCCAAGATTCGTCCCAAAGCCGAGGAAGCCGATGACGCGGTTCAAGACGTCTTCCAGCCATCGGGACGCCAGCCGCGCACCACGGCGTCGGTGACCCGGCAGACCCGCACCATCTCCTTCACGTCATGCACCCTGACGAAGTCCGCGCCGCCGGCGATGGCTAGAGACACAGTGGCTGCGGTGGCTTCCACGCGCTGGTCGGCTGGCAGGTCCAACAGCAGGCCCAAGGTGGACTTGCGGGATGAGCCGACAAGGATGGGGCAACCAGTTGCCTTGAGTGCGTCCAGTCCGGCCAAGACCGCCAGGTTCTGGTCTGGGGTTTTTCCGAACCCGATGCCGGGGTCGACGATTATATTCTGGCGAGTCACTCCGGCGCCGAGGGCCGTCTTGACGCTGGCTCGCAGGCTGGAGACCATGTCGGGCATTAAGTCCTGATATTCCGTGCCCTGCTGGTTGTGCATCAAGACCAGGCCTGCCCCGGTCTCAGCGGCAACTTTCGCCAGCTCCGGCTCGGCTTTTAGGCCCCAGATATCGTTGATGATCACCGCTCCAGCTTCGACGGCCCGGCGTGCCACCGCTGCCTTGTAGGTGTCCACACTGATGGGCAGCTTCACACGGCTGGCCACGGCTTCCAGCGCGGGGATCAGCCTCGCCATCTCTTCTTCGGCGGATATCTTCTTGTGTCCGGGACGAGAAGACTCCGCGCCCATGTCCAGGATGTCGGCGCCGTCTTCCTGGAAGCGCACGGCCTGCGCCACCACCGCGTCCAGGTCTCCGCCCAGGCCGTCACCGGAGAACGAGTCTGGGGTGACGTTGATGATGCCCATAACATAGGTACGCACACCCCAAGCCAGGGTTTCGCCGTTGGCCACGGTCAGTCTGGAAAAGGGGGTCTGTACTTGGGGCATGGTCTGGGATCTCCATCGGTGGTGAGGGGAATAAACGCCCGGGGACGACCTCATTTTATCACCGTGGGCCATGCCCAGACTCCTTGCTCCTCATTTGGCGGTTCTGCTACGATTAACCAAGCTCAACAAGGCATAACATGGGGTGAAATCTCTTGGATCCGCTCGAGGTTCGCCACTAGAATTTAGGACCCGGCGGGAGGGGTTGTGACTGCAGAGAAAAGGCAGATCGACGCGAAGATTGAAACCCTGGAAGCCATGCGCCAAGAGTCGCAGAAAGGCGGCGGCCAGGACCGGATAGACCAACAGCACAGCCGAGGGAAGCTCACTGCCCGCGAGCGGCTGGCATTGCTAATGGACGAGGGCACCTTCGAAGAACTTGACTCATTTGTGACTCACCGGGCCACCGACTTCGGCCTGGCCGACCGCAAGATACTGGGCGACGCTGTGGTCACCGGCTACGGGCAGGTTGAGGGACGGCAGGTTTTCGCCTTTGCCCAAGACTTCACGGTTATGGGCGGCTCCCTGTCCGAGGCTGTCAGCCAGAAGATCTGCAAGACGTTGGACCTGGCCGTAAAGTCGGGTTGTCCCGTGGTCGGGCTGAACGACTCCGGCGGGGCACGCATCCAGGAAGGCGTCACCAGTCTGGCAGCCTACGGCGATATTTTCTTGCGCAACACCATGTACTCGGGCGTCATCCCCCAGATATCAGTCATAGTCGGGCCATCGGCCGGCGGCGCGGTCTACTCTCCAGCCATCACCGACTTTGTTTTCATGGTCAGGGGCACTGGCCAGATGTATATCACCGGACCCGACGTTATCAAGGCGGTGACCGGAGAAGAAGTCACCCATGAGGACCTGGGCGGAGCCGCTACCCATGCCACCCGCAGCGGTGTGGCCCAGTTCGTCTACGAGACCGAAGAAGAGTGCATCAACGAGGTGCGGCACCTCCTCAGCTTCCTACCAAGCAACAATCTGGAAGACACTCCCCAAGAGCCGACAGATGACCCGGCCACCAGGCGAGAGCCCGACCTACGCTACCTGGTGCCCGACGACGCCAACCGCCCCTACGATATGCGGGAGGTCATCTACAAGATCGTCGACGATGAAGAGTTCATGGAGGTCCACCAGAACTTTGCCCCCAACGTGGTGGTCGGGTTCGCCCGGATGAACGGACGCTCGATAGGTTTGGTGGGCAACCAGCCGGAGTACCTGGCCGGCGTCTTGGACATCGATGCTTCGGCCAAGGCGGCGCGGTTCATCAGGTTTTGTGATTGCTTCAACATCCCCATCGTGACGCTGGTGGATGTCCCCGGATTCATGCCCGGTATTGACCAGGAATACGGCGGTATCATTCGTCACGGCGCCAAGCTGATCTTCGCCTATGCCGAGGCCACTGTGCCCAAGATTGCGGTCATAACCCGCAAGGCCTATGGCGGCGCCTACATAGTGATGAGCAGCAAACACCTGCGCTCGGACATCAACCTGGCCTGGCCGTCGGCCGAGATCGCCGTCATGGGCGCCGAGGGTGCGGTCAATATCATCTACCGCAGCGAGATATCCGAGGCCAAAGACCCGGACGCGAAACGCCAGGAACTGATCAAGGAATACCAGGACCAGTTCACCACGCCCTACATCGCGGCCAGCCGTGGGTTCCTGGACGATGTGATCGACCCGGCCGACACCCGCGTCCAGATCATCAAAGCCCTAGAGATGCTTCAAAATAAGCGCGACAGCCTTCCGGCCAAGAAGCACGGTAATATTCCGCTTTAGGTCATTGCGCATATGGCGAGGGTGAAGGCCTGCCGCAGATAATTTCGATGAAGCAATAACTGACCGCCGCCCCACCCCCAACCCACCACGTTTGTATTAGAATAGGCGGGCCTTAGCCTATTCGTACCCCCATTAGGAGTCATTCATGGAGTTCGGCGTTTTCTACCAACTCCCGTGCGCGGTAGACCAAACTCCCGCTGCCCGCATCAAAGACACCATCTCCCAATGCCAACTGGCCGACGAACTGGGTTTCGACGCCGCCTGGTTGGCGGAACTGCACTTCAACCCCCGGTTCTCAGTGTTGTCGGCCCCGCTGATGATCGCCTCGGCCGTTGCCCAGGCAACCAAGCGCATCCGCATCGGCAATGCCATCAGCCTGCTGCCCCTACACCAACCCGTGCGGCTGGCCGAGGAGATGGCGACCCTGGACGTCTTGTCCAACGGCCGCGCCATCTTCGGTGTGGGGCGGGGTTCCATGCCCACCCACTACCAGGGTTACGGCATTGACCAGGAAGAGGGACGCGACAGGTTCATAGAGGGCTTGGAGCTGGTGTTGGGTTCGTGGACGCAGGACGATTTCGCCTATAAAGGCAAGTACTACCAGTCCCACGGACTGAGCGTGACCCCCAAGCCGATACAGCAGCCGCACCCTCCGGTGTACGTGGCCGCCAACAGTCCTGACACGTTCGGCATCGTTGGTTCGCTGGGCCACAACATCTTGGTTGCGCCGACGATCGTTACCACCGAGGGGGCGCTGACCGGACTGGCGTCCTACCGGGCCGAGCTGGCCGAGAACGGCCATGACGCTACCAAGCCGAAGGTCAACGTCAATGTGCCCATGCACGTGGCGTCCACCGAGAAAGAAGCCAGGGCCGGGTTCACCAAGACCATCGACAACTACTTGGAAACGCTGCGGGAGATCGGCCGGTCCCGGGGCGCCACCAAGGGTTCCAGCCGGGCCGACAGCTTGAACGCCGAGAGCGTGATGGATGAATATGCCGCCGTGGGCACCCCTGACCAGGTGTCCGCCAAGCTGGAGAAGTTCAAAGAGATGTACGGGCCTCAGGAATTCATGTGCTGGTTCAACATCGGCGGTATGTTACCCAATGCCGAGGTGGAGAGTTCCATGAAACTATTCGCCAAAGAGGTTATGCCTCGCTTTCAGTAGCAAAGCCGTGAGGTGAACGCCCATGAGCTCATCCGAGTCATTATTCGAGCATGGCAGAAAGGAACAGGCGGAGCGCGACGCCCCCCTCGCGGAGCGGATGCGTCCCAGCACCTTCGATGAATTCGTTGGTCAAGACCAGATTGTTGACCCCGAACGAGTGCTCCTCAAGTCGATAGCCGCCGGACGGCTGCCGTCTCTCATACTCTGGGGGCCGCCGGGTACCGGCAAGACCACGCTGGCACGGTTGGTGGCCAGGTCCACCCAGTCCGACTTTCAAGCCGTTAGCGCCGTCACCTCCGGGGTGGCCGACCTGCGGCGTATCGTTGGCGAGGCCAGAGACCGCAAAGGCATGCACCGGCAGTCCACCATTCTCTTTGTGGACGAGATACACCGGTTCAACAAGGCCCAGCAGGATGTGATTCTGCCCCACGTCGAGGACGGTACGATCACGTTCATCGGCGCCACCACCGAGAACCCGTCATTTGAAGTGATTGCGCCGCTGCTGTCGCGATGCCGGGTGTTCACCTTGCAGAGCTTGGAACCCGACCAGATGAAAGCCATCATCAACCGGGCATTGGCTGATTCGGAGCGGGGTTTGGGCCCCCAGCACGCGACGCTGGCCGAAGACGCCATTGATCACCTGGTGAACATCGCCAACGGAGACGCCCGCATCGCCCTGAACGCCCTGGAGACGGCATCCTACACCAGCACTCCGAACGCTGAAGGGAAGCGTCTGATTAATCTGGATACCATCTCCGACGCACTACAGCGACGCTCTCCGATGTACGACAAAGCGGGGGAGAGCCATTACGACACCATCTCAGCCTTCATCAAGTCGGTCCGTGGGTCGTCGCCTGATGGTGCGCTCTACTGGTTGGCCCGGATGATCGAGTCCGGTGAAGACCCGTTGTTCATCGTCAGGCGTCTGGTGATATTGGCATCTGAGGACATTGGCTTGGCCGATCCACAGGCGCTGACCGTGGCCGTGGCGGCCCAGCAGGCGGTCCATTTTCTGGGTATGCCTGAAGGGCGGATACCCCTGGCGGAGGCCACGGTATATCTGGCGGCGGCGCCCAAGAGCAACTCGGCCTATGCGGCGTTGAACGAGGCCATGCGGGACGTTCGAGAACAGGCCAACGAACCGGTGCCGATACACCTCAGGAATGCCGTTACAGGCATGATGAAAGACATGGGGTATGGCAAGGACTATAAATACTCCCACGACTACGAAGGGCATTTCGAAGAGCAGGAGTATTTACCGCCGTCGTTAAAGGGTCGGCGTTATTATCAGCCCAGTGAAGAAGGGGCAGAGCGAGAGATCGGACAGCGGCTCAAGCGGCTATGGGGCGGCAAAGAAGACCCGGACGAGACAATCGCCTAGCTGGTAGACGTGAAGATCTGAACTTCCCGCTCCAAGTGGTAGGCCTCTTGTTTCTGGTCGGTATCGACCACCGCTTTGAGACGCCACGAGACGGTGGTGCGTCCATTCTGCACTGTGGGGAGCGTTCGCTCCGGCACAGCCAGGCTGAAAGCCCAGACATAGGGCCGCTCGACCGTCAATTGGACATCGCTCTCCAGAGAGATGCGTCCCCGCACCGACTCGTCCGTCCGATCACCCGACGTCTCCGTGCTGTGGAGTTCCATCCGGATCTCTTTGGCCTGGTCGGTAATGTTCATGCGGGCACGGAGTT
>CAVOAA010000092.1:0-11624 GCA_963693555.1 Dehalococcoidia bacterium
TGGGCGGTCATAGCCGGGTCCTCCGACGTTGCCGTCGCTGGGCCGGAAGTAGTTGAAGAGCCTGCGCCCGAAGCATCGCCCGAAGCTGCTACGGAAGAAGCGCCCAAGCCCCGCCGCCGCCGCGCAGCCGCAGCAACGACTGAAGCCGCTGAAGAGACGACGCCTGAGACTTCGGGCGAGGCATCAACAGAAGAAGCGCCCAAGCCGAGAACCCGCCGACGGAGGAGCACTGCCAGCACGGCAGATGAGTCCGCGACCGATGCGGCCCCGGCAGTTGATTCGGAAACTTCGGAAGAAGAGGCTTAGATGGACATCCACCAAGTTCTTATCAAGCCAACCATCACAGAGAAAAGCACTCTCTTGCAGGAATCAGGCAAGTACACTTTCCACGTGAACGACCGAGCCAATAAAGTGGAAGTCAAAGAGGCCGTTGAAAGAAACTTCGGCGTGACCGTACTGGATGTGAATATCACCAAGCTTCACGGCAAAAAGAAACGCTACGGTCCGCGTATCAAGCAACGCCCTGACACCAAGAAAGCAGTCGTCACCCTGAAGCAGGGCGACCGCATAAACCTGATTGAGGGGCTGTAGGGACCGACCATGCCACTAAAGAAACTAAGGCCTATTACGCCGGGTACCCGGAACGCGGTGCGCGCCTCATTCGAGGAAATCACTGCTAGAAAGCCGGAGAGATCCCTGTTAGAAGCGAAGCAGAACCATGCCGGACGCAACAACCGGGGCCGCATCACTTCGCGGGGCCGGGGTGGCGGATCCCGGAAGATGTACCGCAAGGTAGATTTCAAGCGGGTCAAAGATGGAGTCCCGGGCCGGGTTAAGTCCATCGAGTACGACCCGAACAGGACCACACGTATCGCTTTGATCTACTACGTCGATGGTGAGAAGAGTTACATCTTGGCGCCTCATGGCCTGGAGGTGGGCACATTTGTCCAGTCCGGACCGGACGCTGAGATCAGCTTGGGCAACTGTTTGCCGCTGTCGAATATCCCGACAGGAACAGTCGTTCATAACCTGGAGTTAACTCCGGGAAGGGGCGGCCAGATAGTCCGCGGTGCGGGCACAAGCGCCCAGGTATTATCACGGGAAGGCGAGTACGTCTTGATGCGTTTACCCTCGGGTGAGATGCGCCGGGTGTTGCTTCGCTGCCGGGCCAGTGTCGGACAACTGTCCAACCCTGACCACAAGAATGAGAGTCTAGGGAAGGCGGGAGCCTCCCGTCACCGTGGTCGCCGCCCCCACGTTCGTGGTGTGGCCAAAAACCCGGTGGACCACCCACACGGCGGTGGTGAAGGCCGCTCTCCCATCGGTATGCCGGGGCCCAAAACGCCCTGGGGCAAACCGACCCTTGGTTATAAGACACGCCATAAGAAAAAGGCGTCCAGCAAATTTATCATGCGCCGGACTAGGAGACGCTAGGAATGTCCCGATCAATAAAAAAGGGACCGTACGTACATCCCAAACTAATGAAGCATGTGGAGCAGGTCCAACGCTCCGGGGCCAATACGGTCATCCGGACTTGGGCACGGGCCTCCATGATTATGCCTGAGATGGTCGGTTTGACCATCGGGGTGCATGACGGACGCCGGCACGTGCCGGTATTCATCACTGAGAACATGGTTGGCCACCGGTTGGGTGAGTTTTCTCCCACCCGTACCTACCGTGGACATATATCAAGGTCCGAACGGACCAGCCGGGTGAGGTAATAGATTGCCGCCGGTAAGAGCATTAGCCAAATCATTAGGGGCCTCCCAAAAGAGGCTCAAACCCATCTTGGACCTGATAAGGGGCCAGCGGGTGGATGACGCGTTGAACAGCTTGAAGCTGCTACCTTCACCGTGGGCCAAGACCGTGTCCAAAGTGGTGGCGTCGGCTGCGGCCAACGCCGAGAACAACATGTTGATGAACCGGGACAACCTCCGGATTGTCCACATCTCGGCAGACAACGCCAAATCATTGAAACGATTCCGTCCCAGGGCCAGGGGCCGCATGGGCCGGATAACCAAGCGTTCCAGCCACGTAATGGTGGTTGTGGACGAAGACGAGAGTAGGAGCTAGGAATGGGGCATAAGACCCACCCTTACGGTTTCCGTCTGGGTATCATCAAGGATTGGAAGGCCCATTGGTACGCGGCGAACAGCGGTGCCTACCGTAACTTAGTGAGCCAAGACCTACGCTTGCGCGACAGCATCAAGAACGAGTACAAAGCGTTCTCCGATGCTGGCATCGCCAAGGTTGAGATCGACCGTGGCGCTCAAGACAGCGTGATCAATATCCACTCGGCTCGCCCGGGGATACTGATCGGCCGTGACGGCGAACGGGTGAAGAACCTGCGCGCCAAGCTTGAGGCCATTACCGAAAGCCGAATCCAACTCAACATCATTGAGATAGAACAACCGGAGACCAACGCTTACCTGGTGTCCAGAAACGTGGCCGACCAGCTAGAGCGCCGGGTCGCCTACCGCCGGGCCATGCGCCAGGCCGCCCAACGTTGCATGCAGGCCGGTGCCCAAGGCATCAAGATCATCATCAAAGGACGCATAACCGGGTCGGAAATCGCCCGTGTTGAGAAACTGATGATGGGCCGGGTGCCACTGCACACACTGCGTGCTGACATCGACTACTCCCTGGCAGAGGCCCACACTGTCATGGGTCAGGTCGGCGTCAAGACCTGGGTCTATCACGGCGAGATCCTTCCTCCCCGGCCGGAAGAGGCCGAGGAAGAAATGGAAAATATCGAAGTAACAGTTCAGGCCGAAGACATCGAGGAAGCCCTCGTTGCAGTCGAGCTGGAAAACCCCGAATAAGGACTGGTCCAGGAGCCATCCATGTTGCAGCCAAAGCGGACAAAATACAGGAAACACTTTCGTGGCAAGATGCGGGGAGCCGCCACTACGGGGAGTTCTGTTGCCTTTGGAGAGATCGGCCTCAAGGCCATGGAAGCCGCATGGATAACCTCTCGTCAGATTGAGGCTGCCCGTGTCGCGGTAACGCGTCACCTGAAGCGCGGTGGACAGGTCTGGGTCCGGGTCTTCCCGGATAAGTCGGTCAGCAAGAAACCCGCTGAGACCCGGATGGGTGGCGGAAAGGCCGCAGTGGACTATTGGGTAGCAGTGGTAAAGCCTGGCAAGATACTCTTTGAGGTTGCCGGAGTTCCCCACGAAGAGGCCGTTAAAGCGTTGCGCTTGGCCTCCCGTAAACTGCCAATTCCCACGAAAACAGTAGTTAGAGACAGATTGGCCGCCGCCGTGGCCAACGGCTTGGTATAACATGCGCGTTCACGAAATAAGAGAACTCAGCAACGATCAGTTGTACGAGGAGTTGACGAAAGCAGGTAGAGAGCTGATGAACCTCAGGTTCAGTGCGGCGACCAACCAGCTGACCAACACCAATGAACCTAGCTCGGTGAAAAAGACCATAGCCAGGCTCCAGACAGTGATCAGAGAACGGCAGATTCAGGAGGCTGGTTAGTGGCAAGATCCATGCGCAAGGTCCGTGTCGGCGCAGTCGTCCGGACCAATCAGGACAAGACCGCCATCGTCGAGATGGTCTGGAAACAACGCCATCGGTTGTATCGGAAACAGATGCGCCGCGTAGCCCGTTTCTACGTCCACGACGAAGAGAACCAATGTCGCCTGGGTGATACCGTTCGTATCGAAGAAACCCGGCGCATCTCCAAGAATAAGCATTGGCGCCTTATGGAGATACTGGAACGTAAGCAGATTGCTGACGTCAAACCGATAGACCTGGAAACCGACGTGAGCCAAGAGATAACCCAGCCGCGGATACTTGCTGCGGAGGCCCGGGCAGAGGCGGCAGCGGAAGCTGCTTCTCAAGAACCTGAAGAGGAACCGGAAGAAGAGGCCATAGTCGAAGAGGAGCCCGAAGCCGAAGAACCAGAGGCTGAGGAACCGGAAGAAGAGCCTGAGGCGGAAGCTGAAGAAGAACCCGAAGAAGAAGCCGAAGGCGACGAACAGGAAGAAAAGGAATGATTCAGACTTATACCCGCCTGAGGGTTGCTGACAATAGTGGGGCCAAGGTGATCCGCCTCATCAACATCCCTGGCAGCGGCAAACGAAAATACGCACACGTTGGCGACATAGTTGTCTGCAACGTGAGAGAGGCCGCGCCAAACTCGCCGGTCCGTAAGGGCGAGATTGTGAAGGCTGTGGTGATCCGCCAAGCCCAAGCCCGGCGCCGTCCCGATGGCACCTATATAAAGTTCGACGACAACGCCGCGGTGTTGATCGGCGACGACCAGATGCCCACCGGCACGCGGATCTTTGGTCCGGTCGCCCGTGAACTCAGAGACAAAGGCTTCATGAGAATAGTCTCCCTTGCTCCAGAGGTCGTGTAATGCGTATCAAGACTGGAGACACGGTCCTGGTGATTGCCGGTAAAGAGAAGGGCAAAACCGGCCGGGTGGAACGGAAGATATCCGATAAAGACCGAGTGGTCGTCGAGGGTGTAAACTTGGTAACCCGGCACATGAAGGCGCGCCCCGGCGTTAGCCAGTCTGGCCGGATCCAGAAAGAGGCGTCCGTCCACGCTTCGAACGTAGTTTTGATCTGTAACAAATGCAACGAACCGACGAGGCCCAAGACCACCTTCTTGGATACCGGCGCCAGGGTTCGCAGCTGTACCAAATGCCAGGAAGTAATCGACGATGCTCGATAACGAAAGACAACAACCAGAAGACCAAGATGAGTCTGAGGAGACAGTAGCCGAGGCTACCGAGCTCACCGACTCTGAAGATGCTGCTTCGGAAGAAAATGCCGAAGAAAACGCCGGAGAAAACGGCGAGGAGTCTGGGGAAGAGTCCAGCGAAGCTGCTGAGGAACAAGAAACCTCCAACCGCCGGCAGCGCCGCGACCGAGGTGGTCGCTCCGGAAACGCCGTACTGGAGCCTCCGACCGAGCCTCCGCCGGCGCCCCGTCTCTACGAACAGTTCAAGAAAGAAATCGTTCCCACGATGATGAATGAGTTCAGCTACGGGAACATGATGGAAGTCCCGAGGTTGCAGAAGATTGTCTTGAACATCGGTCTGGGTGAAGCCCTGACCAATGGCCGGGCCATCGAAGCCGCCAGCAAGGACCTGACCATCATCACCGGTCAGAAACCCATCATCACCAAGGCGCGGAAATCCATCGCGACCTTCAAGGTCAGGGAAGGTAACCCTATCGGCACCGCAGTTACCCTTCGCGGCGCACGGATGTACCATTTCCTAGACCGCCTGGTGAACACCGCTCTGCCCCGCATCCGCGACTTCCGCGGCCTACCCAGGCGAGGGTTCGATGGACGCGGCAACTTCAGTCTCGGTATCCGGGAGCAGATCATCTTCCCGGAGATCGACTACAACGATATTGACAAGATCCGTGGTCTGCAGGTGACTATCGCTACCACGGCAAAGAATGACACAGAGGCAATCCGTCTCTTGGAACTGTACGGAATGCCCTTTATAAAAGACACGGTTGAGGCCTAAGGGAGGCGTTCTTGGCGAAGACATCATCAGTCCAGAAATGGCTCAAAGAGCCCAAGTTCTCTAGCCGGGCCTACAATCGGTGCAACCGTTGTTTCCGTCCGCGGGCCTATATCAGGCACGCCGGACTATGCCGCATATGCTTTCGGCAATTAGCCTTGAACGGTGAACTGCCGGGCGTGCGCAAAGCCAGCCTGTAGGCTGGGATTCGATAAAGAATCCAACCGACCAGAATTTCTAGAATATAACCTTAGGCGGAGAGGGGAGAAAGACCTAATATGCCGGTAACCGATCCATTGGCAGACATGTTGACCAGAATTCGTAACGCTATACAAGTGCGTCACGATTCTGTCAGCCTCCCTCACTCCAAGTTGAAACTGTCTGTAGCCAAGATTCTCAAAGAAGAAGGCTTCATACGAGATTTCGACATGCCCCGGGGCCAGGCCCATCCGACCATTCGGATACACCTGACCTACCGGGAAGGCAGACAACCCGCGATCGTAGGCCTAAAACGCGTTAGCAAACCCGGTCTTCGGGTGTATGTAGGCAAGGGAGAGATTCCTAGGGTCTACGGCGGAATCGGGCTCGCCATCGTATCCACCTCCAAAGGCGTAATGGCTGGGCGCAAAGCCTGGCGTGCAGGCGTCGGCGGGGAACTACTCTGTTTTATCTGGTGATTCGGCTGTGAACGAGAATAAACAAGAAAAAACACTCTCCCGTATCGGCCGTAAGCCCATAGCGCTGCCCAATGGGGTGGCGGTTGAGGTCATATACGGTGGCGTGAAAGTCACTGGGCCGATGGGGTCCATGGAACAGAAATACCACCCAGATGTGAATGTGAAAGTCGAAGACGGCAAGGTTGTGGTTGAGCGGCAGTCCGCCAATAAGTTCCACCACTCCCTGCACGGCCTAACACGAAGTCTGATTGCCAACGCCGTGACCGGCGTGTCCGAAGGGTTCACCAGAACCCTGGAGATAATGGGCGTCGGCTACCGTGTTGCCGCAACCGGCAATGGGATTACCCTAAACGT
Source organism: Dehalococcoidia bacterium (assembly GCA_963693555.1). GTDB lineage: Bacteria > Chloroflexota > Dehalococcoidia > Lucifugimonadales > UBA3495 > UBA9611. Next base: position 6,526 of record CAVOAA010000092.1, read on the forward strand.
GGGCCACAGCCACGCCGTGGAGATCCATCCGGAAGACGGTATCTCCATGGAAGTGGAAGGGAACAACCGGGTCCACATCCGCGGCATCGACAAGCAAAAAGTAGGCCAATTGGCAGCCCAAGTCAGAAGGGTCCGGCCACCCAACGCCTACAAAGAAAAGGGCATCCGGTACTCCGACGAAATACTACACTTTAAACCAGGAAAGGCGGCGGCCAGGAAGGCTTAATAGCCTGATGAATCGCCCCGCACATATAGAACATGCCTAAAGAGAAAAACGCAAAACGTCAAAGAAAAGTACGGCACATCAGGCTCCGGAATAAGATCTCCGGTACGCCGGAACGACCCAGGTTGGCCGTGTTCCGCAGCCTGCGCCATATCTATGCCCAGGTGATCGACGACACTACGGGACGGACCCTGGTTGCAGCTTCCAGCACCGATGCGGTCAAAGAAGCCGGCGGCCAGATCGTCCCCAAGATGGATATGTCCACTGCGGTGGGTAAATTGGTCGCCGAACGAGCCAAGGCAGAGGGAATCACCCAGGTCGTATTCGACCGGGGTGGCTGTAAGTTCCACGGCAGGGTTAAGGCCCTGGCCGAAGCCACACGTGAAGCCGGCCTTAAGTTTTAAGAAGACAAATAGTAAACACCCAATAACGGGTTCCGTTTAGCGCAGAGACTGGGAGGTCTACCCCACATATGGTCCAAGCCCCTAACAGGTCCTTCAATGATCGAGATCGTGACCGAGGCCGTGGCCGGGAAGAAGATACCGGAGGTTTCTCCGAGAGAGTAGTCTTCACCCGCCGCATCTCTAAGGTTGTGAAGGGAGGCCGTCGCCTTCGCTTCAACGCTTTGGTAGTGGTGGGAGACGGACAAGGCGAAGTGGGCGTTGGCCTGGGCAAAGCATTGGTCATCCCTGACGCCGTCAGGAAGGGCAACGCTGTCGCCCGGCGCGAAACGGTCAAGATTCCCCTGCGTGGGACCACGATTCCACAGAAGATCACCGTCAAAAAGGGCGCCACCATCGTGATGATCAAACCGGCTCGCGAGGGTACCGGAGTCATCGCTGCCGGCGCCATGCGCGCCATATTGGAACTGGGCGGCGTGAAAGACGTTGTCGGAAAGTCTCTCGGGTCCCGAAACCCCATCAACATCGTCTACGCCACGATAGAAGCCCTGCGGCAATTGCGTGATCCTGATGTCGAGCTCGCTCGCCGGTTGGGTCGCCCCATGCCGTCCGAGGCCAACAAGGTTGAGACTGTCCCGGTTGGCGCCAACCCGGAACCGGCACAAGCAAACCCGGTGGTAACTGATACTGCCTCCGTTGAATCGCTGATGAGCCAGAGACCTGGCGAAACCCTTGAGGGAGCATAAAGGCCAACTCCCTAACCGGATACGGTCGCTAGATAATGGCTGAAATAAAGATTACCTGGACCAAAAGCACCATTGGACGCCCCGGAAACCAGCGGAGGATCATTGAATCCCTGGGTCTGCGGCGGCTCCATCATACGGTGGTCCACCAGGACTCACCGACGATTCGTGGGATGGTGAATAAAGTCAGCCACCTTGTGAAGGTGGAGATCGCTTAAAGACCCCTTCCCACACCAGGGAACCGGGCCGTTAAACCGGCGCTAAAGGCGCTTAACCGCCGATCACCGGCATTGATTCTGGCCTGACAGGCCACCAAACCGGCATTATGGCAACGTCCAAACCGTTTACCAACGGTCGCGATGCATCTAAAATCACACTATACGGCGTAAGAGTCGAATGAGGCACGCCCCATGATGGAACACCAAGTGGCCCCTTCCAAGGGAGCCAGAAAAAACAGAAAACGGATCGGACGCGGCGACGCGGCCGGCCAAGGCAGCACCGCAGGCCGAGGTAACAAGGGACAAAATTCCCGCTCCGGTGGCGGAGTGCCCCCTTGGTTTGAAGGCGGACAGTTACCCTTGATCAAGGGTCTGCCCATGAAACGGGGTTTCCACAACCCTTTCAAGATTTATTACTCCCTGATCAAGATCGAGACTTTGAACGACTTTGATGCAGGCGAGCGCATCACCCCTGAACTTCTGCTCGAGAAGGGGTATCTGCGGAATCTCAACTCTCCGGTGAAGATTGTCGGCGACGGCGAGATTACTAAAGTTGTGACCGTCGTAGCGTCCAGATTCACCCAATCGGCTAGGCAGAAGATTGAAGCGGCAAAAGGAACGGCGGAGGAAACTGCGGCGTAATGATGAACGCCGAGACCCAGGATGGCAAATTCCCCAAGCTGATCCAGGCGGCGATTGCTGCGTTCAGCATACCCGATCTTCGTGCCAAGATTCTCTTTACGCTGGCCATCCTTGCCCTCTACCGGTTCATTGCCCACATCCCCCTTCCGGGCATCGATCAGGTACAGCTAGATAACCTCTTCAGGAACAATGAACTCCTAGGCTTCTTAGACCTGTTCAGCGGTGGCGCCCTAAGCCGTATGAGCATCGTCGCCCTGGGCGTGTTCCCCTACATCACATCGTCCATCATCATCCAGTTGCTGACTCCGGTCATCCCCATGTTGCAGGATATGTCTCGCGAAGGCGAGGCCGGCCGGGCCAAGATCAACCGGATAACCCACTATATAACCATCCCGATCGCTTTTGCCCAGGGTTACGGGCAGCTCGTGCTATTGCAGCAGAGCAACGTCATAGCCGAAGTGGGGTTCTCTGGAGACGCGTTACTGCCGACCATCGCGGCCCTGTTCTCCATCGCCGCCGGCACCATGTTCCTGGTCTGGCTGGGCGAGATGATCACCGAGCGCGGCATCGGTAACGGTATATCGCTGATAATCTTCGCCGGAATCGTTGCCGGCTTCCCCAGGCTGCTAACCCAGGGTTTCTTGGACCGTGACAACGTTCTGGGCATCGGTTTCTTCGCCCTGATCGGCGTGCTGATCATCGCATCCATAGTGATGTTCAATGAGGCCCACCGGCGCATCCCTGTGCAGTATGGCCGTAGCATATTCAGGGGCGGGAGGATGTACCGCCAAAGCGGTGCGACCTATCTACCGCTGCGCATAAATTCGGCGGGTATGATTCCGTTGATCTTTGCCTTTTCCATCGTGATTCTGCCTGGAACGATAGCAACCTATTTCGCCACCAACACCAGTTGGATCGGCGACGTAGCCAACTTCTTTGCCGATCTGCTCATACCGACCTCACCCCTTTACTGGGTGATGGTGTTCGTATTGGTGGTGATATTCACCTTCTTCTATACCCTGGTCGTGTTCAACCAGCAGCAACTGGCCGAGAATCTCCAGAAGAACGGCGGGTTCGTATTGGGTATCCGGCCCGGTAAGCCGACCCAAGACTATCTGAATCGCGTGATCGTACGCATAACCTTGGGTGGCGCTCTATTCCTAGGCACGATTGCCATCATGCCTTATATCGCGTCGCTTATTACCGACGTCCAAGCTATATCCCTGAGCAGTACAAGTCTCTTGATCATGGTGGGTGTTGGCCTGGATACCCTGCGTCAACTTGAAGCGCAGTTGATGATGCGAAACTATGAAGGGTTCCTGAGATAACATGGCCGAGGGACTGCGATTGGTCTTATTCGGCCCCCCTGGAGCCGGAAAGGGTACTCAGGCGCAATTACTGCGCGGCCGATTGAACGTGGCGCACATCAGTTCCGGCGACCTGTTTCGCCATCACCTGGGACAGGGAACGCCTTTAGGACTGCAGGCCAAAGAGTACATGAACAAGGGCGAGCTGGTCCCTGACGAAGTGACCATCGACATCATCTTGGACAAGGTTATGTCGATCCCCGAAAACGAAGGTTTTATCCTTGACGGGTTCCCCAGGAACCCGATGCAAGCTTCAGCGCTGGAAAAAAAGCTTATCGGCGAGTCCAGAGACCTGGACAAGGTGATCCACATCAAGGTCTCTGAGCCTGAACTGCTGCGCCGCCTCGGCGGACGGTTCATCTGCCGCGCCTGCCAGGCGCCCCACTCCATCGGAGAAGGGGAAGAAGGCAAGAAGTGCGAACAATGCGGCGGTGAACTCTATCAGCGGGACGATGACGCCCCGGTGGCGGTTAAAAAGAGGATCGAGGTCTACAATGAAGAGACCACACCCGTACTCGGGTTTTACCGGGAACGGGGGGTATTGGTTGATATCTCCGGCGACAATACGGTAGACAATGTCAGCCAACAGGTCGTTGCGGCCTTGAGCCTGTAGAAATACAGCGCCAAGGCCATTTCTGGCAACATATCCATGAGTTCCGACATCGAAGGGGTCCAACTGGGTTCCCAAGATAGTCAATCAGGAGTAGAATACTCTGGTGAATCGCGGCCAAAAATCAAAGACCGCTTCTAACTCGCCGTCCACGTACTCTGGAGGGATTACGATTAAGTCGCCCCAAGAGCTGGACTCTATGCGTCGCGCGGGGAAGATAGTCGGTAACGTCATCGACCTATTGAAGGCTGCGGTTGCGCCGGGCATGACAACGCTCGACCTAGACAAAATAGCGTACAAAGAGATCACCCGGCAGGGAGCCACACCCACGTTCAAGGGTTATATGGGCTTCCCGGCCAGTATCTGTACATCGGTCAACGAGGAAATCGTCCACGGGATACCCAGTAAACGGGTCCTCCTGGAGGGCGATATCGTCAAGGTTGATGTGGGCGCGACCATCGAGGGCTTCATCGGAGACGCAGCGGTGTCCCTGCCGGTAGGCGAGGTAACACCGGAGGCCACAGCACTGATGGAACATACGCGCATCAGTTTGGAAGAAGGTATCAAAGCGGCCCAGCCCGGTGGGCGGGTCGGAGATATCGGCGCTGCGGTACAGGCCTACGGCGAAAGCCGGGGCTACGGCGTCGTGAGGGCGTTCGTGGGACATGGCGTAGGCCGGTTCCTGCATGAGGACCCCCAGGTGCCCAACTACGGGCAGGCGGGCATGGGCCCGTTGCTCAGGGTTGGGATGTGTATTGCGATCGAGCCTATGTTTAACCTGGGCGACTGGAATACGAAGACATTGGAAGACCAATGGACCGTGATAACTGCCGATGGCAAGCTCTCGGCCCATTTTGAGCACTCCATAGCCATAACCGAGGACGGACCGGAGATT
>CAVOAA010000093.1:0-11558 GCA_963693555.1 Dehalococcoidia bacterium
CGTTCGTAAATCAATCCGGCACAAGTTTGGTAGGTCACGCGATGGCCACGAAGAAACCCATGGTTACCGAGGACGTGCAGGAAAACGAATTCTTTACCGCGGAAGGGCGTCTTCATGCGCGAGAAAACGGCTATTTCGGTGCTGTAGTGATTCCGTTGCTAGCCGATGATCGGTCGATCGGCGTGCTGTTAATGTTTGACACCCGCGTCCGTCGGTTTACCGACGACGAAGTCTCCCTGCTAACCGCCTTTGCAGACCAGGCGTCACTGGCCCTGGAGAAGGCCCGAATGTTGAACGACGCCGAATCCCGTGAGCGGCAGGCAACCCAACTTTATGAGGTAACCAAACAACTGGCCTCCAACCATGATTTGGAGAGTGTGTTGGATCTTATAGCCCAGCAGTCCGCTGATCTTTTGGGGGCAACCTCAGTGGTCGTGTACCAGTTCGACGAGTCCAAAGGCGGCCTGATAGCGGTTAACACGTTCAATTTGATTCCAGAGTCAAAAGGCGCAGTGCTCATGCCAGGAGAAGGGATCGGTGGACGAGCGTACCAACAAGAGGCCGTGGCGTGGACGTCTGACTTTTTAGCCGATGTCGAAGACTCGTCAATCCTATATGCCAACGCTGGTGCAGAAAATCTGGTCAGGAGGCAGGTGGCCGAGGACGGCTCAAGGTCTGGCATTGCCGCGCCCATCATGATTAGCGACCATGTTTGGGGTGTCCTCGGTGTAACTTTTAGTTGGACCCGAGAGTTCACTGACGAAGAGATGAACCTGGTCCAGAACCTGGCCGATAGCGCCGCCGTGGCCATCAACAATGCACGGTTCATCGAGGAGACTGAACAGGCGCGGGACGAGGCAGAAGATGCCAACCGGACCAAGAGCTAGTTCCTGGCAAACATGAGCCACGAACTGCGCACACCTCTGAACGCCATCATCGGCTACAGCGAGATGCTGCAGGAAGAGGCCAAAGAACTTCAGAACGAGGAGTTTGAAGAAGACCTGAATCGCATCAACGGCGCTGGCAAACACCTACTTGGCCTGATCAACGATGTGCTGGATATCTCCAAGATCGAGGCCGGGGCGATGGACATTTACCTGGAGACTTTCCCGGTAGAGCCGATGGTCCAAGACGTGGTGTCTACCATGCAGACTTTGGTTGAGAAGAACTCCAATTCGCTGAAGATAGATTGCCCCGACTCTGTCGGCTCCATCCATGCTGACACTACCAAGATCAAACAATGCCTTTTCAACCTGCTCAGCAATGCCAGCAAGTTCACGGATCAAGGGACAATCTCACTGAACGTCAGCCGAGACACCGAAGACGGACGGGAGTGGATCAACTTCGCCGTGGGTGACACCGGCATCGGCATGACCGATGAACAGATGGGAAGGCTCTTCGAGGCGTTCGCACAGGCTGAGACCTCGACCAGGCGAAATTACGGCGGCACTGGGCTGGGCCTGGCCATCACTCGCCACTTCTGCGAGACGATGGGCGGCACAGTGCTGGTGGAAAGCGAAGCTGGCAGAGGCTCCACCTTCACCATGAAGGTGCCCGCAATCGTCGATGACTCGCTCGGGGTGGCTGAGTAAGGGTTGCCGGGCGATATCCGACTTGATACCAGAAATAAAAGAGTCCCGAACGCTCTGTTACCAGAGTGTTCGGGACTCTTTTTGTTAGCTGCTGATAGGGGCTTAGCGGCCCATTGCGTAGCCGTCCCTTCTGGGGTCGGCGCCGCCGTTGCGGCTGCCATGCTCTTGGTCTACGTGGATCGCGCAGAGGCAACCCATGCGGTAGGTAAAGTCGTCCCAGACCTCCACTTGGTGCCCCCGCTTCCGCAGGTCATCGATGACTCCGGGGTCGATGCGGCCTTCAACTCCGACAAAGCCCGGACTGTAGGCGTGGGGCCAGAAGGAGTTGGGGAAACCCCAGGTGGAAACGCGGGGCGCCTCGATGGCTTCCTGCACTTCCATGCCGAACTCGACCACGTTCAAGAACAACTGGACCATGGACTGGGGTTGGACGTCGCCGCCCGGCGTCCCGAAGGGCATCAGCACCTTGCCGTCTTTCATGGCCAAGGCCGGGTTGGGGGTCAACCGGGGGCGTTTACCCGGCTGCATGGAGCTGGGATGGCCATGATCCAACCATGACTGTGAGCCACGGCCGGAGACGATGAAGCCCAGACCGGGGACGATCGGGTTGTAGGCGATGGTGTCGCTGGGCGTAGCCGAGAAGGCGTTGCCCCAGCGGTCAATCACAGCAGTGTAGCTGGTGTCGGCCTGCAGTCCTCCGCTCACGGGCTCGGGGCGCGCCGGTTTGCCGTTGGGCGATTCCATGCCCTGGTGACGCCAGGGGTCGCCGGCCTCGGGCATCTCGCCGAACGCCTTCTGCATGTCGATCATCGCCCGGCGTTCTTCGGCAAAGGACTTGGAGAGCAGACCTTCGATGGGCACGTCAACGAAGTCCGGATCGCCGTAGAATGCCTCACGGTCGCTGATGGCCAGACTCAGTGACTCCAGCAACGCGTGGATGTAATCGGCGCTGTTGTGGCCCATGGACTTAAGGTCGATGCCCTCAAGTATCTGCAGGGCCTGGATGCTCACCGGTCCCTGACACCAGGGGCCGCAGGTGTAGACATCGATGCCTTTATAGGTGCCGTGAGCCGGGGCGTTTACGCCCACGTGGAAATCGGCCAGGTCTTCCATGGTCAGTAAGCCGCCGTTCTCTTGGTGGAACTTCACCATCTCTTCGGCGATCTCACCCTTGTAGAAGAAGTCCCGGGCCGCTTGTATCGCGCCCTCACGACCCAATGACTCGTTCTTCTTTTCGACCTCGATCAGGCGCTTGAAGCTGCGGGCCAGGTCTTTCTGGACCAGTATCTCGCCTTCTTTGAAAGCCCTGCCTCCGGGGTAGAAGATCTCGGCGGTGGACGGCCACTGGATCTGGTCGTCGGTCTCGTGGGTCAGGTTGTCGCCGGCGGATTTAGCGAAGTAAGCGGCCAGGGTGGCGGGCACCGGGAACCCGTTCTCCGCCAGTTCCATGGCCGGGGTGACCACCTGCTCAAAGGTCATGGTGCCGTAGAGTTTCAGGGCAGTCATCCAGGCGTCTGCACCGGCGGGGGTGACAGTACGGGGGATGCCGGGCGGCAGGTCGCCGCCGTATTTGGCCAGATAGTCGTCAATGTTGGCGGCTTTGGGCCAGCGACCCAGACCGCTGATCTCAACCGTCTCTTTCTTCTGGGCGTCGTGGATGATGATTGGCGCAACACCGCCAAAGTTGGTCCACTGGGGCAGCACAACGTTCAGGGTGATACCGGCGGCCACACCGGCGTCGGTGGCATTCCCACCCTGCTCTAATATCCGGTAACCCGACGCAGTGGCCAGGTAATGGCCGGCCGTAACCATGTGGGTTGAGCCAGAAACTGTGGGACGGTAGGACTTGATTCCAATTGCCACGTAGCACCCCCTCGGTGATCGCTGATTTACAGTAAGGATTCGTGCCTAAAATCCACGAATTACCTTTGAGGGAATGATACGGAGAGGCCCAAAGAGTGTCAATACGAGTCAGCTATCAGCTATCAGCTATCAGGGAAGATTGTAATCGGCGCCTTGCCAAGAAGCCCCCTTTCGTAAAGGGAGGTTGGGGGGATTTCGTGCTTCCGCCTTGAACCATTCCGCACCACAGCAACGAGATTCCTCGGCAGCGGCCTCAGAACGACAGAACTGGTTTCAGGGCCAAAGCTGACAGCTCGCCTAAACAAACCCGCGTAGTTCTACGGCCCTTGCCACCCTCTGCACTCCGATCTCGAACGACGCCTGGCGGTGGGTGATCTGTTCCGTGGAGCTACGGGTCCAGACCTCATGGTAGGCCTGGAGCATTATCTTCTTGAGTTCGTCGTTGACCCGGCTCTCTTCCCAACGGAACTCTTGGAGGTTCTGGGTCCACTCGAAGTAGGACACCACCACGCCGCCGGCATTAACCAGGATGTCTGGCAGAATCGTCACTCCGCCTTCGGTCAGGATGCTATCGGCTTCGGGCGTGATCGGGTGGTTGGCGGCTTCCATGATCAAGGGCGCTTTGATCCGGTTGGCGTTTTCTTCAGTTATCACGTTGTCGATGGCGGCCGGAATCAGCACGTCACATTCCAGCTCCAGAAGCTCACTGTTGGTGATCTGTTCGCCGCCCGGAAACCCAAAGAACCCACCGGTGGCTTCCCGATATTCCTGCAACCGTGGGATATCCAGGCCTTTGGCGTTGTAGAGGCCACCCTCAACATCGCTGACGGCGATCACGCGGCAGCCCGATTCGCGGATCAGCCGGGCCGCCCATGAGCCAACGTTGCCAAATCCTTGCACAGCGATTCTGGCCCCCTGAGCGTTCAGGCCCATATCCTTGGCGGCCTCTTGCAACAGCAGGGCAACGCCTCTCCCGGTGGCTGAGTCCCGGCCATATGATCCGCCCATCTCCACCGGCTTTCCGGTCACGGCGGCTGGGGTGTGCCCATGCAACTGGCCGTAGGCGTCCATCATCCAGGCCATAGTCTGAGAATTGGTGCCCATATCCGGAGCGGGGATGTCTCGGTTTGGCCCGAGCAGGTGCTCGATATTCAGGGTGTACCGGCGAGTAAGCCGGTTCAGTTCACTCTGGGAGAGCAGGCCGGGGTCCACCTGAACACCGCCTTTGGCTCCACCGTAGGGCAGGTTCACTAGAGCGGTCTTCCAGGTCATGAGCGAGGCCAGTGCCCGCACTTCTTCGAGGTCGGCCAAGGGGTGGTAGCGGACGCCGCCTTTGTAGGGCCCGCGAGCGGCATTGTGCTGGACTCTGGAGCCGCTGAACACCTTGATCTGCCCGTCGTCCATGCGCACCGGCACCTGGACCAGAAGTTCCCGCCAGGGGCGCTTCAACATCTCACGCAGGCCGTCGTCCAATCCCAGCCGGTCAGCGGCGTTATCGAAGAAGAGGTTGACCTCATCAAAAATACTTAGTTCTGCGGTTTTTAACATGTGCAAGCTCCGGCCGTATCGACGACCAATAGTATTGAGAGACTGAACCACCCGTCTTTTGGATTGCTTATATCCTTGGTATATCTCATCTGGGCGTTAATCTCTTCCCATCAGGGTCCAATGTGGCGGTACAAGAGGGCCATCTATCTGGCTTTCCAGTCTCTTATTATTTAGGATGCGCCTCGGTGGGGATGGTCGCCGCCGGCCGGACGCGCTATCAGGTGTTAGCCAGGTGTTAGCCAGAGGTTAGCCAGGTGTTAGTATGAAGAAAACGTTGTGGGGAGCCTAGATAGATGCTGGTTGAAGTGGAAGTTGTCGGCGGCGAAAACAGCCCCCTGGACCTGCACCGGATGTTCGACCTGCTGACCGATCCCATCGAGGTCATGCGGGTCTACACCACGAATCCAATGGGAGATGACCTCTGGTGCCGGGTTACTGGCTGGAGTTCTTCCGGGCCATGCGTCGCCATGTCGGCATTGGCTGAGGACTCGGGCGAGGGAGTGGTGCTGCTGGTCTACGGCGGTGACGAAGGGCTCCGGTTACAGCCCGCCGGGTCGCCGGACGATTGGGATATTGCAAACAGCGACCAATGGGGTGAGGCGTGCTTGATGCTGGCCAAAGGGACGCCGGTGGAATGATCCGGCCCAAAGACTGGCAGGATCAGAAGGGCGAACTGGACGGTCCGGACACCGTGAACTCATGGACCAGAGCTGACAAAGCCTCTTTGAAGCGGGCTTCATCCTCCCAGCCCCTAAAATCCACCACCGAGCCGTCGCGCAGCCCCGAGCACAGGCGGTCCTCGCGCTGGTAGAAGACCTCGTCGGCCGCTACGGCGACGATCAAGTCGGCCATCGACTGCCCGGATGACCCTTGGCCGCCAGCCAGGCTGGCGAAGTACCGGCTGGTGATGGGGTTCTCCAGAGAACCGGCCGTGCACAGTAGGATTATTCGGTCGTAGTAGACGACGTGGTCAAGGTTTATCGCGCCCGATTGCAGCGACGCTTCGTCATCGGCGAAGATCATCCAGCTTGGTACCTGAGCCTCGGCCAGAGCGTCCTTGATCTTGGCTGCGAATTCCCCGTCCTTTTCCGACCCCATCAGCATGACCCTGGTATAGGTCATCCCCGAATCCCGGAATGCGTCTTGGGCGGAGATCAATGGCTGGGGCACGCCCGCTCCCGCAAGAAACTTCACGGGTACCTGCCCGTGGGAACGGGATATCGTGTCTAAAGAGATCATGCTGAGGCCGAAGTGCTGCACGTCCTCAAGTCCGATGGCCTTGGATAAGTCGCAGTTGGAGATGGTCGTTATCCCGAAGATTGCCTGGCTCAGGCTGGTGCTGTTTAGCCTGGTATTGATGATGATCGCGCCCTGCAAGTCAGCCCCGGAAAGGTCTGCCATATCCAGATTGGCACCCACGAGGCGTGCTCCCCGAAGGTTGGCGCCACTGAGGTTGGTCCAGGAAAGGTTTGTTTGGCTGAGATCAGCGCCCGACAGGTTCGCATTTTCCAGGTCGGCATTGGCCAGGTTGGAGAAGGAGATGTTGGCCCCCTTCAGGTCTGCCGATTGGAGGATGCTGTTGGAAAGGTCGGTCCGGTTCAGGGTGCAGCCGGACATCAAGGCCTCTTTGAAGTTGGCGCGGGCCAGGTTGGACCGCCAGAGGTGTGCGCCCTGCAGGTTGGCCCCCGACAGGTTGGCCTCGCGCAGGTCTGAGCCGGTCAGGTCGACCCCGCTGAGGTCGTCGTTGGCCAGGTCAGCCCTGGGCAGCTTGGCCGCGTTCAGCATGGCGCCAGATAGGTCTAGAGAAGGCCGGCCATACACGTAATCGGGGAGAAACGTTTCGCCTGCGCTCCGGTCTTCCAGGCGGTAGCCAAGGCTGTAGCGGGGAATCTCAGTGTTGGGCCTACGCCAGGTAGCCTCTCGCCACCTTGCAATCTCGTTGGCCCCCGACCGGGCCAGGGATACATGTTCTGGGTCAGCCAATGGCCGCTCCTGTTCCGGGCACGCCGTATGAGAAGGGCGTGCACCTAGTCACTCTAAGTAATTGGGTTAACCCTTATTGTTAAACGCGGGTATCACTTTTTGGGAGAAAATCTCCAGTTGCTCGCTTAGCTCGCTCAGAGGCATACCCTCTGGCCATTGTAGAAACACATCTTCCAAGCCGGGATATTTCTCTTCGAGCTCTTTGAAGGTCTCGATGAAATGCTCCGGCGGGCCGCAGATCCAAGCCTTCTGCTGCACTCCGTCTTCCACCTGAGGCGTGCGCGCGGGTGCGCCGGGGGTGCCCCACATCCGGCCTTCCTCGTCAACGTAGCGGACCAGGCCGAAGGGCGAGAACCACTTGTAGCGCTCGTCATGGTAGGGCCGGACCTTTTCCATCGCTTCCTTCTCGGTATCGGCGATGTAGAACCCAAAGCCCAGGGACATATCCTGTCCCAGAACCAGAGAACGGCCCACCTCTTGGGCGGCGTCCCGGTAGGTGTTGAAGAATTGCGACACCACTTCCTCGCCGCAGAGGGCGGTCATGCCCTTGATACCCTTCTTGGCGATGAATTCGATGCTGCGTCCGCTGGTCATCGGCTGCCAGATGTCCACCGGCAGATTGGCGGGCCGAGGGACCAGGGTGATGTCCTTGAGCTGGTAGCCCCGGTAGGGAATGTCCGGGGGAATGTCGTAATGCTTGCCGTGGTGGCTGAAGGACTCCTCATTGAAGGCCTTCATGATGACCTCAACCTGCTCTTCAAACAGCTCCCGGTTGGCATCTTGGTCGATGAGCGGCGAGCCAAAGGTCTCGACCTCTCTGGCTTGGTAGCCCCGGCCAATACCGAAGATTAACCGGCCGCCGGTCAGGATGTCGGCCATCGCAAAGTCCTCGGCCAACCGTAGCGGATGCCACATGGGAACGATGTTGAACGATGAGCCGAATTTAAGGTTTTTGGTATGGGCCGCCAGGTGGGTGCCCAACAGGATCAGATTGGGGATGCACTCGTAGCCTTCCCGCTGAAAATGATGCTCGGCCATCCAGAGGCAATGGAACCCGGAGTTATCCATCTGCTTGGCCAGAGACATAGCATTAGAGAAGCTCGTGGCCAACTTGTCGTTGGAGTAGCGGCGGGAGTCGGGGTCAGTGCCGTCGGCACCCACATTCTCAAGGTCGATCTGGCCGACATATAGGACTGAAAAACGCTTAATCAAGAGGCAATCACCGTACAAATATATTGGCCGGAAAACGATAGTATCGGGCCGCTGTTATTCCAGTAAATACGATTCGCCGGACGCGGTCCGATGCGATTCTGACCTTCATTGGAACGGCCCTAGTATAGCACGCCCGGAGCCTGATTTTAGGGGTGGGCGCTATTGGCCAAAGGTCTATTGCACCACCTGACGGCTCATCAGATCGGCAACCGCGGCCGCGTCGAAACCCAGGTCTTTCAGGACACTTGAGGTGTGCTGCCCGGTGACGGAACCCAGGTGCATGACCTGGCCGGGGGTCTCCGAAAGATGGATGGACGTCGCCACTTGCCGGACCTTGCCCTCGGGTATATCTGAAGTCTCGATCTCCAGCACCATGCCCCGTTCCCGGGCGTGGGGGTCATCCAGGGCTTCTTGCAGTGAGTAGACCTTGCCCACCGATATGTTAGCGTCCTTCAAGGTCTCGAACCACTCGTCTCTGGTCTTGGTCATGAACGCCTCGGACAGCGCCTGTTCAACTTCAGCCTTCTTGTCCCCTTCAGCGTCCTGATGGGGAAGTAGGTCTTCGCGTCCCAACGCCCGGCACAGGTTCTCCCAGAACCAGGGCTCGATGGCTGCGATGGAGAAGTATTTATCGTCCTTGGTCCGGTAGACGTTGTAATAGGGCGCGCCGCCATTCAGCCGGTTGCCGCCGCGTTCGGCCGAGATACCGCGAGATAGAACGTCGGAGACCAGCCCGGAGAGCATGTACAGCACGCCCTCGCTCATGGCGATGTCCACGTACTGGCCGCTGCCGGTTTTCTCTCTGGCCATCAGCGCGGCCAGGATGCCAACGGCGCCGCACAATCCGCCGCCGGCATAGTCGGCGATCAGGTTCAAAGGGATGGCTGGCCTGCCGTTCTGCTCGCCGATCAGGCCCAGGGCTCCGGCGAAGGAGATGTAATTTATGTCGTGTCCGGCCATCTGCGAGTAGGGGCCGTCCTGGCCGTAACCGGAGACCGAGCAGTAGATCGCTCTGGTGTTGATGGAGCGCACCTTCTCATACCCAGCGCCCAGGCGGTCCATCACGCCGGGCCGGAAGCCTTCCACCACCACGTCGGCCGTCTCGACCAGCTTGTGGAATATCTGCTGGGCCTCGGGTTCTTTCAGGTTCAGGGCGATGCTGCGTTTGTTCCGTTGCAGAGCGTTAAAAGCGGCATGGCGGCGTTCGTCTTCCTCGCCGTCGATGCCGGCGACCAACTTCTCATAGGCGGAGCGGGTCTCGTCCATCGGCCGCTCCACCATCAGGACATCGGCGCCCAGGTCGGCCAGCACCGTTGTGCAGAACATGCCCGGAGCGTTCCGGCAGAAGTCCAGTACCTTGATTCCTTCAAGCGCTTGCATACGTGTGTTATCTCCCAGCAGAATTGCGCCTAATTATAGCCGACCGGCCCTGGTTGGCGGGAAGATGTGCAACCAGGGCCGACTGCATCTATAATCGCGGGGATAAAATCCCGGCAATCACACGGCAACTTCAAGGAGGGGTAATGGACCTGTCGCTGCAAGGCAAGATAGCAATGATCACCGGTGGCAGTCACGGACTGGGCAAACAGGCGGCGGACTCCCTGGCCAGGGAGGGTTGCAAAGTCGCGATCTGCGCCCGGGGCCAGGAGAACCTGGACGCCACCGTGGCGGAATTAAAGGGTAAGGGCTACGACATTTTGGCCGTCCAGGCCGATGTCATGAAGCAAGAGGACCTGCAAAACTTCCACGACCAGACGAAAAAGACCTTCGGCGAGGCCGACATCCTGGTGAACAACGTGGGCGGCCGAAAGGGCACCGCCGACTTCCAGGAGACGGGAGTGGCAACTTTCCGCGAGGGGATGGAGTTCAATCTATTCAGCGCCGTTGAACTAATCTCCCTGGTTCTGCCGCACATGCGGGACCAGAAATGGGGACGGATCATCAACATCTCGTCCATCTACGGACGGGAGTACGGCGGCTCCATCGACTACATGACTGGCAAAGCAGCTCTAATCGCCTTCTCCAAGCATATGGCGTTGAACCTGATGAAAGAGAACGTGTTGGTCAACTGCATCGCCCCCGGTTCGATCGACTTCCCCGGCAGCAGTTGGGACCGGTTCCAGCAGAACAGCACTCCGGAGCAGGTGGCCGACTTCATCGACCGTAACCTGCCCGCCGGCAAGTTTGGCTGGCCCGAGCCCGTCGGTGACACGGTTGCGTTCCTGGCATCCGAAAACGCCAACCTGATCACCGGCGTCTGCCTGAACGTAGACGGAGGGCAGTCCAGGTCTTTGCTCTAGGCCACCCAAGGAAAAACAAAGTCCCCTCTCTCACGCATGGGAGAGGGTTAGGGTGAGGGCAATTAAGGCGCAAATGACCGTTCCTTAATTCGAGATTCAATCATTAGTACTGATTGGTTTCGAACTTGCAATCGCGCCTGTGATGGCATCAGTGAGTTCTTTGAATTCGTGATTAT
Source organism: Dehalococcoidia bacterium (assembly GCA_963693555.1). Classification (GTDB taxonomy): domain Bacteria; phylum Chloroflexota; class Dehalococcoidia; order Lucifugimonadales; family UBA3495; genus UBA9611. The sequence continues at coordinate 10,675 of CAVOAA010000093.1, forward strand.
CTATCCGGGATTTCTCTAAATCTACGGTTGATTCTCCCTTTTTTAGAACAAAATTACGTTCTGTGCGGGACAATTGCTGGATTGTCGTCCTGATTGCTTCTTTGTCACGAAGAAGAAGAGAAAATTCAAGGGCTACGAACTTCGACTCAATATTAGTTATTTCGTTCTGGTAGTACTTAATCTCATTTAAATTCGCCCTGTACAATCGCAAAAAGAAGAACGAAAAAAATTCGATGAAGATCGCCAGCGAAAGGCGTAGTAGATAGTTCGGTATGTTGACTTTCCAATCTTGGGAATTTATATCCGCGGCAAATACGATATAGCCTAGTACAACAATGGCCGAAATCGTGGTCAGAACCCCGATAATCAGATTCACATTCCCACGATGGGCTAAAGCGTCTAATTCTTTTTGGAACCGCGACTTGATTAATTCCGCCTATCTACGGAGGCGTAAAATTTGTTCTGTTTGATTCGCTTCGGAGCTGAACGGCTCGTCACGAGGCGAAGATTCTGCATCAGAATGGTGTGGCGCCTCCGCCGCCTGGACCTCGAAACCACCTCCAGCGATTCTGACCGAAGCCTGAGTCGGGATACCGAGAAACCGACTGAATATCGGATCTAAATCCCCATTCAAGTAAAGGAATAGAAATACTCCAATTCCCATGAGTAATAGGCCAAACGCTACAAATATCACGCTAAAACGCGTGAAGCCCAACTCATAAGCAAGAAGCTCTATGTTCGAGAAAAGAACGATACTTGAGGTGGACCCGGAAATTCGGACAGGTGGCTAAGTGAGGATCCCGCTCCTAAAATAAACACAGCTGTTGCTGTGAAGAAGGAGTGGGACATGTCGAAAGAGCGGAGGAAGCACAGCCCATCATTCA
>CAVOAA010000094.1:0-11157 GCA_963693555.1 Dehalococcoidia bacterium
CATGTTCCTCAAAGAACGCAAGGGCCTCGAGGAACTTCAGGTGGCACGAGACATATTCCGATTGAGTGACGAGGGCCACAAAAGCCCCGATTAAATCGCGTTCGTCCTCCTCAGGGAAGGCTCTCAGGCGTCCTTACCGCTTCTCCCCCTGCCCTCACACCGTGAAACCGGCTATAATAACTCACCGGTAATAACGGATTGTTATGTCATTAGTCGAGAAATACGCCCTACTCCCAGAAGAGATCGACCGCCAGAGCATCGAGGTCGTCGAAGCCAGTCTGCCTCAGTTGGACGGCCTCACACCCGAAGAACGCTACGTGGTATGCCGCATCGTGCGGGCTGAAGGCGACCCAGAGATATCCAAGGCCGTCGGGTTCAGTCCCGGCGCCGTGGACTTGGGCATCGCCGCCATCAAAGCCAAAGCAGCCGTGGTAACCGACGTGCGCATGGTTGAGGTCGGCATCTCCAAAGCCCTGCTCAGCAAGTGCGGCCTCACAACTTACTGCCAGATCGACACGCCAAACACCGCCGCGCGGGCCAAGACCGACGGCACCACCCGCTCTGTGGCTGCGATACGGGAGCTGACACCCCACCTGGACGGCGCTATAGCCGTGGTCGGCAACGCCCCCACCGCCCTCCTGGCATTGTTGGACATGATTCAAGAAGGCAAGGTCTTGCCGGCGCTAGTCATCGGCATGCCTGTGGGCTTCATCGCCTGCGCCGAGTCCAAGGCCGAACTGGCCAAGGTGGACGTGCCCTACATCTCCGTCTGGGAGAAACGTGGCGGCAGCTCGGCAGCGGCAGCAACGGTCAACGCTCTGCTGGGATTGGCACTCCAAGAGGTTTCCTTGTGAACGAGCCCGTGAACGAGAATAACAACGGCGATGGCCGCTGGGGAGTGGTCCTACTTGGCCACGGCAGCCAACGCGGAACCAGCAAAGCCGAGTGCTCCTGCGCCTGGTTGCAGAAAGACACACCCGAGTGGTGCCAGGACTGCCCCAGCACGCCCGACGGCCTCCGCCAAGCAGCTAACACCCTCCAGGGAATGCTGGAACTGGACCAGTCTCAGATGGTCCTGTCGTGCCTTGAGTTCATCGAGCCGTTCCCTCCCGAAGCGGTGAAGATGCTGGACGAACGGGGTATCCACAACGTCGTGTTGGCCCCATTCCTGCTGGGTAACGGCAAGCACGCCACCCTGGAGATGAAAGAGATCATCGAAGAGGTCCAAGGCCAATTGCCGGGGGTGCAGTTGCACCTGGCAGCCGGCTTTGGCACCGACCCCGATCTAGCGGAAATCGTGGTCCAGCGGGTCCGTGAATTGGAAGGTTCTGCAGAGACCACCGGCACCGGCTCCGGCCCCAAGGGCATCCTGCTGGTCAAAGCCGGGACCAAGACCGAATACGACGACTGCATCTGGTTGGAGGAATTGGGCCAACTGGTCGAAGCCAGTCTCGGATCGGACTACGCCGTTGCCGTGGCCCAGTCCCATTACGGAGACCCGACCATGGATTCAGCGGCCGCCAAGCTGGCCGAGACGCGCGGCGTTACGTCCATCATGTGCGTCCCCTACCTCTTCTTTCCCGGCATAATCCTGCAGCGCAACGTCATCGGCGGGATGGAGCAGATCAAAGAGCGGTATCCCAATGTCGTTATGTCGGTGACCCCACCGCTGGGCGTTGAAGACAAAATCGTGGCCATCACGGCCAATCGTGTGCGCCAGGTCTGGAGCCAGGCGGCCCCATGAGCCCGGCTGACAAAGACCCGGCCAAACCGGGCTATACGGGCCCAGAGAGCGACTACAGCCGCCCAACGGTCCGGGGCAAGGGCTTGCGCACCGGCTACACAACCGGCGCCTGCGCCACAGCCGCCACCAAAGCTGCAGCCACGGCCTTGCTGACTGGAAACCCGGTCGAAAAAGTAACCATCCACCTGCCCATGGGCAGCGACGTCGAGTTCACTTTGAACCGTTGTGAATGGACCGACCGCACCGCCGGCAGCGAAAAAGTCCTTTGCTCGGTGATCAAAGACGGCGGAGACGACCCAGATGCCACCCACGGCGCGGAGATCTGCGCCACCGTCTGGTTCGATTCTGACGCGAAAACCGAAGCGGGTGTCACCATCAAGGGCGGAGTCGGCGTCGGCATCGTGACCTTCCCCGGCACCGGAATCACAGTTGGTGAACCGGCAGTGACCCGGGTGCCGCGGCGAATGATCACCGAGACAGCCCTGGAAACCGCCAAGGCCAACGGGTTGGAACAGGGCAAAGAGATAATCGTCGAGCTATCCGTTCCCACCGGCGAAGAGGTGGCATTGAAGACCACCAACGCCCGCCTGGGTGTCATCGGCGGAATATCCATCCTGGGCAGCACCGGAGTGGTGCAGCCCTACTCCACAGCGGCCTGGCGCGCCAGCGTGAACCTGGCGGTAGACGTCGCCGGCACCAACAAGATTGACCACATGGTGCTCGCCACCGGTCTAGCCAGTGAGGAGTTCGCCAAGAACCACCTTGATCTGCCCGACATGGCCTACGTTGGTATCGGGATATTCAGCGGTGCGGCCCTCAAACGGTGCGTTGCCCGGGGTTTCAAGCGCGCCACCCATGTCGGTATGGTCGGTAAATTCTCCAAGATGGCCATGGGGCATTTCGTGACCCATGTCGCCGGAAATAAAGTCGACACTAAATTCCTAGCGGGCCTGGCCGGACAGTGCGGCGCCTCCAAGAAATTGCAGCAAGAAATGGCCGCGACCAACTCCGGCCGGCACTTCGGAGAGATAGCTCTGGCCAACGACCAACTTGCGCTGTTCACCCTGATGAGCCAGATGGTCTGCGACGAGAGCCACAAGCTGCTGGGAGAAGACGCGGACAAGCTGATCGTCGATGCCATGTGCTTCGATTTCGACGGCACATTATTGGGCTACGCCTCAACATCGCCCGAAGGCATCCCCATGGTCTCGGCCTCAGGAACGCCTTCCAATGGTTAAGGATCTGCCAGAGATACGCCGGTCTTTAGGCCTGCCCGACGACGCATTTGAGCAGCGCCGGCCCTACAAAGGTCAGATCACAAAGCGGGAAGTGCGCGCCGTGAGTCTCTACTCCCTGGGTCTGCGTCAAGACAGCGTGGTCTGGGACATCGGCGCTGGGACGGGCTCCGTCTCCGTGGAAGCAGCGCTCATCGCCAACCACGGCCAGGTCTTTTCCATCGAGCGCGACACCGACTCGCTACCGTTGTTGGAAGCAAACGTGGCCCGATGGGGCTCTGAGAACATCCGCATCGTTTCCGGAGAAGCGCCCGGCATAATGGAAAATCTGCCTAGCCCCGACTCGGTATTCGTCGGCGGCAGCGGCGGCAATCTGTCCGAGATATTGAACTATTCAGCTTCCCGCCTTAATCCCAATGGCACGATCGTGGTGAACCTGGCCGTCCTGGACCGCACTCAAGAAGCCTACCGCTTGCTAAAGGGCCTGGGCTTGGAAGTGGAACTCACGCAGGTGACCTCGTCCCGCGGCAAAGAGATGCCCGACGGCGCGGTACGTCTGGAGTCATTGAACCCGGTCTTTATAGTCTCTGGCCGGCGCGGAAACTAGGCGGCGATATGACTCAAAACGCCAACAAGATTGGCTGCCTCTACGGCATCGGCGTTGGCCCCGGCGACCCCGAGCTGATAACCCTGAAAGCGCTTAAGGCGCTGCAGAGCGTACCGGTCATCTGTGTGCCACAAGCGGCCAACCGGCCCGACAGCTACGCCCTGAGCATTGTCAAAGATTATGTAAAGCCAGAGCAGGAGATACTGCGGGCGCCCTTTCCTACCGACGACGCCGATGGCGCAGCCCAGGTCTGGTGGGAAGCCTCGGAGTTGGTGGTCGAGAAGCTGAAAAAAGGGCAGGATGTGGCCTTCTTAACTGAAGGCGACCCCATGCTCTTCAGCACGTTCTCCTACGTTCTCGCCGGTGTCCAGGAATTATGCCCCGAAGCCCGCGTTGAAATCATCCCCGGTGTATCATCGGTGATGGCCGCGGCGGCAAGCTCCGGCGTTCCATTGGTGACCCACGGGCAGAAATTAGCCATCCTGCCGGCGGCCTACGGGTTGGATGACCTGTCGGAGGCCACATCCAATTTCGATACGGTAGTATTGATGAAAGTCAGCCCCATCATCATAAAAGCCCTGGCTGACTTAGAAGAGCTTGGCCTGACCGGAAGCACCACCTACGTGCGCCGGGTCAGCACAGACCGCGAAAAAGTTATCCGAGACATCACGCAGATCAAAGACGAAGACATGGACTACTTCTCCCTCTTAATTGTGAAGGGGAAAACTCAGGAAGACACCAAGGAAACCAAATGACCATTACAGCAAAAGGCAAAGTCTATATAGTCGGCGGCGGCCCGGGTGACCCGGAGCTGCTGACATTGAAAGCAAAGCGGATCATCGAGGAGGCCGACGTGGTTATCTTCGCTGACTCCTTGGTGCCACCCGAAGTGGTGGGGTTCGCCAAAGAAAGCGCGCAGGTCGTCGGCAGCAAAGAGATGAACCTGGACGAGATCATGGAACTCGAGCTGAGCGCCGTTCGCGAGGGCAAAATGGTTGCCCGGGTGCAGAGCGGCGACCCATCGATCTACGGGGCCATCCTAGAGCAGATGCGTATCCTGGACAAAGAGGGCGTCGATTTCGAGATCATCCCCGGCGTCAGTGCGGCCTTTGCCGCCGCCGCGGTGCTCAGGTCGGAACTGACAGTGCCGGAAAAGTCTCAGACCGTGATCATGACCCGCATGGAAGGCCGGGTAGCCATGCCCAAGGGAGAACAGCTCAAGGACCTGGCTGCACACGGTTGCACCATGGTCATCTTCCTCAGCATCACCCGCATGACCAAGGTTGTCCGGGAACTCACGTCATCGGGTTACACCGAAGACACACCGGTGGCCGTTGTCTACCGTGTCGGCTGGCCCGACGAACTGATAATCCGGGGAACACTGAAAGACATTGCCGACAAGGTGCGCGCCGCCAAGATAACCCTGCAGGCTCTAATAATCGTGGGCGACGCCGTCGACCCTGGCTTGGACGCCGCCGGCGCGGTCTCCCACCTATATTCGGCCGACTATACCCACCGATACCGGAGGGGCTCAGAAGCCCAGGCCAGTGGCAACGGAAAGGGATAAAACCACAGACAAGACGGCCATCATCGCGCTCACCCGTAATGGGGCCGCGATGGCCCGGAAGTTAGCTGGGTCGTTGGCTGGGAAGCTGGCGGAGTCTTTGGACCGCGAATTCACCCTGTTTATTGACCGCCGCTTTCGCGAGGATGACGACCTAGGCGAACCATTCGACCTCCCCTTGAGGCCGGTAGTGGAACAGGCCTTTGCCGAGCATTCCAGTCTGGTGCTGTTTCTTTCGGCTGGCGCAACCATCCGGCTATTGGCGCCGTTACTTGAAAGCAAACAGGTCGACCCGGCGGTGGTCTGCGTCGATGACGCTGGCACCTTCTGCGTCAGCCTGATCTCAGGCCATATGGGCGGGGCCGATCGTCTGGCCCAAGAGGTGGCCGGCCATCTCAACGCCAGAGCAGTGATAACATCGGCATCCCACGCCTCTGGCACTCTGGCGGTGGACCTGCTCGGCCGAGAGTTTGGCTGGAGAATAAAAGCAGACTCAACGACCATCACCCGCGCCAGCGCGGCCGTGATTAACGCTCAACCGGTCGGGTTCTGGCAGGGTGCCGGAGAGACAAACTGGTGGCCTGAGGGTAAGCCTCTACCGGAGAACATCACGGTTTACCCTGCTTTGGAAGACCTGGCTGCTTCGGCCTGTGCCGCCGCGTTGGTCGTCACCGACAAGACCGACGTATTGGACACGCTGCTGGCGGACAAGATAACCGTGGTCTACCGGCCCCGGAGCCTTGTTGTGGGCATGGGATGCCGCCGGGGCGTGCCGGTGGAGGAACTTGAATCGCTGCTGGCCGAAACCTTCGCGGCGAACAACCTGTCGCAGGAAAGTATCCGCGGCATCTCCACCGCTGAAATAAAACGGGGAGAGCCCGGCCTAGAGCAATTGGCCGAGCGCCACGGAGTGCCCTTAGCTTTCTTCCAGGCAGACGAACTGAACGGGGTGTTTGAGGACAATCCTGACGCGATCACCTCCAAGTCGGAGCGGGCCCACGGTCTGGTCGGAGTTTGGGGGGTAGCCGAGCCATCGGCGCTCCTGACCGCCGGCGCTCAAGAATTACTGGTGACCAGAAAAAATACAAAGCGGGCGACCATCGCCGTCGCCCGGAACAATTTCAACGCGAATTAACGCTTTTGAACGCCATAGGGAGCGCGATTAAATGACCACCCCACAGGGACTCGGAAAGATATATTTGGTCGGCATCGGACCGGGGGATGCCAGGTATCTGGCGCCTGCCGCAAGTGAAGCATTGGCCGACAGCGATGTCATTGTGGGATTCAGGGCCTACATCGAGCAGATAGAAGGACTGATCTCCGGCAAAGAGGTCGTCTCGATGGAACTGGGCCAGGAGTTGGAGCGGGCCGCCGCTGCGGTGGACTCGGCCTACGCTGGGAACTGCGTCGCCGTGGTGTCGTCCGGGGATGCCGGTATCTACGGCATGTCCGGCCCTGTGTTCCGCGTGCTCACCGACCGGGACTGGGACGGCCAATCTCCAGAGGTGGTGACCGTGCCGGGCGTGTCGGCTATGCAGGCGGCCGCAGCGGTGATCGGTTCGCCCTTGATGCAGGACTTTTGCGCCATCAGTCTCAGCGACCTTCTAACGCCGTGGGAGAAGATACGCGGCCGGTTGGAAGCGGCGGGGCAGGGGGATTTCGTCGTCGCCCTCTACAACCCGCGCAGCAAACGGCGGCAGAGTCAGCTACTTGAGGCCAGGGAGATATTGCTCAAGCACCGGCCCGGGAGCACCCCGGTTGGCCTGGTTGGCGACGCCTTTCGACCCGGTCAGCGGGTCAAGATCACCACGCTTCAGGACCTGGAAAAAGATGCCGAATTCGTGGACATGGTAACCATAGTGGTTATAGGAAACTCCACCACCTACATCCACGGTGGAAAAGTTATCACCCCCAGGGGCTACGAAGAAAAAACCAGGTAGATCAAGCGCGACCCACCAGGCGACCCTCGACGACCGAACTCGTTCGCATCGTTGATCTCCTCGTATTTCTACCGCGGCCTACCACTGGCATCCCAGATTTCCTTACCATACTCATACACGATTCATCAGATACTTTCCCTTGGTCTCTGTAACCTTGAACTAGGTAAAAGCTGAGAGTTATCGACACGTAAACCGCCTAACGATCTCTGTATGGCGACCAAAGATAGCTCACGCTGATCGGACCCTTCCGAAGACAACCCAATAGACCACATAATAGAGAACACTGGGTAGGTGGAAAAAATTGCTGGGCAACCACATACTGGTCGTTGACGACGAGCCGAATATCCTCCGATCTCTGACATTCATCCTCCAAAAGGGTGGCTACGACGTTTCGGTCGCAGAGGACGGAGAGGAGGCGATGACAAAGATCCGCGACTTGAAGCCATCCGTCCTGATCTTGGATGTGATGATGCCGAACAAGAGCGGGTACGACGTTTGTCGCGAGGTTAAATCTGACCCTGTATTACGTGACATCCACGTGGTTATGTTGACTGCCCAAGGCCAAGAAGGCGACAGGGAAGTTGCACTAGCCCACGGAGCGGACGAGTACATCAGCAAGCCGTTCAGTCCGATCCAGATACTGACCAGGATGAATGAACTGCTCGGATAGGCGCCTTAACACGAAACAAAATCGGTCCATTCATAACGCCAGTGTCACAAATTTTTGATCGCGGAGATGCTCCAACAGATATCAGGAGATCAGGCATCTTGCTAGAGGCCCGAACCACACAAACCACCCACGCCGCTACTCCTAAGCGGCGTTATATTTTTATTGCCCTGCTGGCGGCGGCTGGCAGCGCCCTTTCTATCTTGGCGTTTGCCGTCGTGCTGGGATTCGAGCGTGACCGGCACCAACAGGATTTCGCATCACAGTCAGCCGGCAGGATCGCGATCCTTCAGACAGAGATCGACGCCCATGTCGCGGTGCTACATTCCTTAGACTCTTTTTACTCGGCCTCGGATTCGGTCAATCGTCAGCAGTTTGGAGAGTTCGCCAAAAACGAATTGAATTCCCATCCGATGCATCCGGGAATCCAGGCACTGGAATGGATTCCGCTGGTAACAAAAGATGAAAAGGCCACCTTTGAATCTGCGGTTCGGGCCGAAGGTTTTGCCAACTTCCAAATAAACGAGCAACATCCCGAAGGTCGCCTTGTACAGGCTGGAGAGCGGCTCGAATATTTTCCGGTGAACTACATCGAGCCCTATTCCGAAAACGAGGCCGCCCACGGCTTCGACATTGCGTCGAACCCCTCTCGACTCGCGGCTCTAAATGAGGCCCGCCAAAGTGGCGAACCTGTAGCCACGCAACGGATTTCCCTGGTTCAGGAGCGGGAAGACCAAAACGGGTTCCTAGTGTTTGCTCCTATTTACCAGAAAGGGCTACCTCTATCAACTCCACAGTTGCGCAGTGACGCTCTATCCGGATTCGTCCTCGGTGTGTTTCGGGTCGGTAATCTGGTCAATGGTGCTTTGGCAATCTCGAGGTCGGGTCCATCGGCAGGGAACTATGGATTCTTCCTCTTTGACCGCTCTGCGCCAGAGGGATCCCAGACATTGATGACCCTTGCCGGTGGAGCTGGATCCGGCGAGATCGAGTCTGGCCAATTGGCATACACCGGTTCCTTGAGCGTCGGCAACCGTATCTGGGAAGCCAACTTCACCGCTCCGCGCCAATCCCTTCTAGCCATCTGGCAACCGTGGTCCGCGCTCTCAGCTGGATTGAGTTTGACCATCATCGTCCTTGCCTATCTGCTACTGGCGATGCAAAGAGAGACCAGGACCCGATTATTGGTGGAACAGCGCACACGGGAGCTATCCGAGACCAACCAGCAGTTGGAAGAGGAGATACTCGACCGGTCGAGGGTCCAACTAGAGATGGTGGGATTGTATGAGATATCCCGTATCTTCTCCGCCGAGGGAGACTTCGAAACCAAAGCCACCGAAGCGTTGGAAAAACTGGCCGTTCTGGCATCCGCCGACTGGGTCACCCTCAGATTGCCCAAGGAAGATGCGCCTGGTTTGCATCTGGTAGCCGCAGCCGGCCCGGCGGTGGGAAAATTCCCGCCGACCCAGGTCTTCACCGAGGCGTTCACTGAGGGGACGATCATGGTGATCGATGATTACTCATCTCATGCGACCGCTTCAAAACGTCTCACCGACCTGGGCATGAGGTCGATGGTGATACTGCCCGTGAGAGCCAGCGAACGTATCTCCGGCCTGATCACCGTGATCTCCAGGGAAAAGCGCCACTTCAACCCAGAGCTCGTGGCACTATTGACCGCCGTAGGTGAAGGGCTCGGCGTGTTGCTTGATAACTCCCTGCTCCACGAAGAGACCGAACGCTCCCACCTGTCCCAGCGCCGGCTGTCGGATGAGCATGAGGTGATGGCCGAGATCGGTCGTGTTATCGGCTCTTCGTTGGATATGGAGGATGTCTTTGAACAATTTGCACAGCAGGCCCGTGGCCTGATTCCCTTCGACCGATTGGAGATTACGCTGATAGCCAGGGACCACGAGTACGATGAAGTCGCCTTCAGCACATCGCCGTCTGCAACTACAGATGAGACCGCCGTTTCAACTCTCCTGGATGGGTCGTTGACCAGGCTGGTGGCTTCCAGCATGGGCGGATTGATCATTCAGGGACTTGGACCGGAAGCGATTCGTTCCGAACATCCATGCCTAGCAGATTCGTTGGATGCCGGGCTGCGATCGTGGTTGATCGTGCCGCTGATGCACCGCGACAGAGCGATCGGAGCGTTGTTCATCGCTGCCAATGAGGAGTCGGCATTCAACCAGCATGATCTCGACCTGGCCGCGCGCATCGGTAACCAGATTGCCAGTGCCATCTCAAACTCCCACCACTACCAAGAAGGTAAAAAACTGGAGTATGACGCTGGCGTACTAGCCAATCTTGGGCGTATCGTCAACTCTTCCATGGACATCAGCGAGGTCTACGAAACGTTCGGCGAAGAGATTCAAAAACTCATCCCCTTCGATCGCATGTCCCTTAGTTTCGCCAACTATGAGAACCAAACTATGTCGCCGACCTGGGTGATCGGGACGGACGTCCCCGGCCTCCGGGAGGGTGATGCCTTCCCGATGACCCGGTCCCTTGCCGGGGAAGTAGTCCGGACCAAAACCTCCTACTTGTTGGAAGCCGATTCTGAGCCTTACCTAGAGCTTAAATTCCCTGGACTAGTACCGGCATATAAAGCCGGCACCGTCTCCTTTATGGCCGTTCCGCTGCTATCCCGAGATGTGGTCATAGCAGTCCTCAGGGTAGGGTCAAAGCAACGAGGCATCTATACCCAACGGCATTTGGAATTGCTGGAGCGCATCGGCAATCAGATTGCCGGCGCCATCGCCAACGCGGACCTCTACGCCCAACAGAAAGTTGCTGAGGACGCCCTGAGGGAACGTGAGGCACGCCTCCGTGGAATAGTGGAATCCGCCATCGACGGAATCATCACGATCGATGAAAAAGGCTCTGTGGAGTCCTTCAACAAAGGGGCCGAGATCATCTTTGGCTACGCCTCCGCCGAGGTGGTCGGCAACAATATTAAGATGTTGATGCCCTTTCCGTACCACGGCCAGCACGATGGTTACTTGAAGATGTTCAAGGACACCGGCGAAAAGCGAATCATTGGACAGGGCCGGGAGGTCGCCGGACGCCGGAAAGACAACACACAATTCCCAATGGACCTGTCGGTCAGCGTAGTGGAGCTGGTCGAAAAACGCATCTACACCGGCATCATTCGCGACGTCACAGAAAGCAAGATACTGCAACAGGAGATAGAACAGCGCGCCAAGGAACTGGAGAAAGCCTACGCGGAACTCCAGACTCTGGATAAGATGAAAGACGAATTCATCTCAACGGTCTCCCACGAACTCCGCACTCCGCTGACGTCCATCAAGGGCGCGGCTGAGATTCTCCTCAACTACAGAGACGAAGACCCGGCAACCCAGGTGGAATTTCTCAGCATCATCGACAACGAAAGCGACCA
>CAVOAA010000095.1:0-11109 GCA_963693555.1 Dehalococcoidia bacterium
AGGAGGAATCGGCCACCCGTGACACCATGCGCGGCGGCTGGATCTACACCGGAGACCTGGGATACCAGGACGAAGACGGCTACATATTTCTTTCGGGCCGGGCCAAGGACTTCATCAAACGGGGTGGCGAAATGATCTCCCCCGAAGAGGTTGAACGGGTCCTGCGCTCGCATCCCGAAGTGGACGATGCCGCAGTCATCGGCGTGTCGGATGTGGAGTGGGGTGAAGAAGTGCGCGCCCTGGTGGTGGGCCGCTCAGACCGGGTCACCGAAGAGCAGATAATAGAGTTCTGCCGGGATAAGATGGCAGGATACAAACGGCCTCGTTCGGTGATATTCGTGGCGGAGTTGCCCCGGAACGTCATGGGCAAGGTGCTGAAGCGGGACCTCCGGGAAGAATTCAGCCATCCGGTGGAAAACCGGGAGTAGGTCAATAAACTAGTTCAAGATGATTAGATTTAATCGACGGACTGCGGGGGGTGGATCAGACGTGATTCGCCCAGAAGGGAGATTGGATACCAATGGTCACACAACCTAACGAGACATTGAAAGTGGCGGTCATCGGGACCGGTGGCGTGGGGGGGTATTTCGGCGGCCTTTTGGCCCGGGCTGAACACGATGTAACCTTTATCGCCCGGGGGGCACACCTAAAGGCCATCAAAGCGAACGGTCTCAGAGTAGAAAGCCAATTGGACGGCACGTTCACGGTCCCCGGCAATGCCACTGACAAAACGGCAGACGTCGGCGAACAGGACCTGGTGCTCTTCACGGTGAAGATGTACCACAACCCCGGCGCCGTCGCGGCTGTGGCTCCGTTGATCGGCCCGGAGACCGTTGTCCTGACCCTGCAGAACGGAATCGACAACGGCGACATTCTCGCCGAGGCCGTGGGTGAAGAGCACGTGATGATCGGCTCTGCCTACATGGAAGGCCGTATCTCCGAACCGGGCGTTGTCACCCAGGGCGGGCCTGGCATCGCCGCCTTTGGCGAGATGAAGGTCGGCATCAGCCGCCGTGGTGAGAACCTGCTACAGAGGTTCCAAGAGGCGGGCTGGCGGGTGAACCTCCACGAGAATATGCCCGGCATGCTCTGGAAGAAATTCGCCTACATCGCGGGTTCCGCAGCTGTCTGCGCCGCCGCCAACTGCGTCTATGAAGAGATGCGGACCAAGCCGGAGACACGTGCGCTGATCCAGCATGCTGTCGAAGAGGTGCTGGCCGTGGGCCGGGCAAAGGGCGCGCCAATCATGTCCGATTCGCTGGCCTGGGCCATGGACTCGCTGGACCGGTTCCCCGGTCAGGGGCGGGCATCGATGGCCAAGGACTTCACCGACGAACGGCCAGTGGAGCTTGAGGGCCTGACCGGCGTTGTCGTCCGGATGGCCAAGGAACTAGACGTCCCCGTCCCGACCAACGATTTCCTCTACGCCATATTGAAACCGGCGGCGGTGCGAATAGAGGCCCTGAACAAGGCCGCGTAACGAGCCGTCGCTCGGCCTAGTTTTTAAGCCCTTTGGGCAAGTGCGGTGTTCTCAGCGTTAAACCTGAGACCCCTGGATCCGAGATTTGTGGCCGGCCCACTCCTTCTCTCGAAGGACGTATTTCTGAATCTTGCCGGTGGAAGTTTTCGGGAGCTCTCCGAACTCAACGTGTTTGGGCGCCTTGAACCGGGCGATGCGTTCTTGGGTGAAGGAGATTATGCTCTCGGCCGTTGCCTCCTGGCCTTCCCGGATGACAACGAACGCCTTGGGGACCTCGCCCCAACGGTCGTCAGGAACGCCGACAACCGACACCTCCAAGACCGCCGGATGGTCCATGATTACTTTCTCGACTTCCTGTGTTGAGATATTCTCGCCGCCGGAGATGATCACGTCTTTGGCCCGATCACGCAGCTCGATATAGCCGTCGGGGTGCCAGACCGCCAGGTCTCCGGAATGGAACCAACCACCCTCAAAGGCCACTGTTGTCGCCTCTTCGTCGTTGTAGTACCTGGCCATCACGTTGTTGCCCCGCATGACCACCTCACCCATGGTCTCGCTATCCTTGGGTACATCGGTCATATTCTCATCGACCACACGCAGTTCCGTGCCGTTCACGATGTATGGGACGCCCTGTCTGGCCTTGATCTGGGACCGGTCGTCTGCGGACATTTCCTTCCAAGAAAGCTGAGGCGCACAGATGGTGTGTGGCCCGTAGGTCTCGGTGAGGCCGTAGACGTGGTGGATCAGGGCACCCATCTGCTCGATGGTCTTGATGACCTGCGGGGCCGGAGGTGCGCCGGCGGTCATGATATTCAGGCCGGTCAGGTCCTGTCCTTCCGCTGCCGGTGATGAGTACATCGCCGTGAGGACCGTTGGGGCGGCACACATGTGGGTGATGCCCTGTTCCCTGATCAGTTTGTAGACCTCATCGGGATCAACACGCCGCAGGCAGACATGGGTTCCTCCCACGGCAGTTACTGCCCAGGGGTAGCACCAGCCGCTGGCATGGAACAGCGGGAGCGTCCACAGATAAGAACTCTCCCAGTTGAGCCCAATCTCAAGGACCTCGCCGATGGAGTTCAAGTACGCCCCTCTGGCGGTGTACTCAACACCTTTGGGAAACCCTGTCGTGCCGGAGGTGTAATTGATGGCGACGGTGTCGAGCTCCGAATCCGCGCCGGTCAATGTGGGTATCGGTTCGGAGCCGCCGATGAACGTCTCGTAGTCCAGCCCTGGTATGTCGTGGTCCTGGGGGTGGGTGTCCAATATCTGGACGAACGTTGTGACACCCGGAACTTCATCCACGAAGTCTTTGACCGTGGGGGCGAGTTCCGAGTCGAAGACCAGGACCTTCCCACCCGAATGGTTCAGGATGTAGGCGATCTCACTAGAGGAAAGCCTGGTGTTCAAGGCAACCAGGACCGCGCCGATGCCCAGAGGTCCGAAATAACCCTCCAGCATGGGCGGAACATTGGGGCACAGAAATGCCACCCGGTCGCCTTTTTCGACACCCACGTTCTGCAGCGCCGCGGCCAGCCGCCTGGACCGTTCGTGGTACTCCGCATACGAGATAGCCCGGCCGTTATACACCACCGCTGGTTTATCCGGATAGACCATCGCGGCCCGCTCCAGGAACGAGGCAGGGTTCAGGTTCTGAAAAGAGACGTCTGTCGTTGGCATGGCCACACCTTCAAGTCCAAAGGAATTTCGTAGCCAACAACGCTATCAGAGCACCTCAGCTGAGGTCAATCATCGTCACAACCGGGCCTCATATCTTGTCAGGACGGTTCATGGCTCTTCATACGTAAAATCCGCCCAGTTTTCGCTTTATGTTAATGCCGTCGCTCGTGAGCGGTGGTATACTCGCCGTGGCTAAAAACCGGGCTGGTGACGAGTCACTTTTTCACGCACCGTTTACTCGTAAGGTCCGGTCAGAATATTGCTCTAGCCAATAATTCAGGTCAGGAGGCAGCCCCGATTGAATACCATTGAAGCCATAACCGAGATTCTAAAGCGGGAGGGTGTCAAATACCTTCCCTGCTTCCCCACCACACCGGTGATCGAAGCAGCCGCGCTGGGCGGCATCCGGCCCATCGTCTGCCGCCAAGAGCGGGTTGGCGTGGGCATCGCAGACGGCCTCAGCCGGGTTTCCAACGGCGACCATATGGGCGTATTCGCCATGCAGTACGGCCCCGGCGCCGAGAACGCCTACCCCGGCATCGCCACCGCCTACTCTGACTCAACGCCGCTTCTGCTCCTTCCCTTGGGCCACCCCAGAGAACGGGCCGGGATCAACCCGCACTACAGCTCCCTGAAGGGCTACGACGATATCACCAAGGCCATCGAGCAGGTGAATGTCGCCGACCGTACCTCCGATGTGCTGCGCCGCGCCTTCGCCGGTCTTCGCCAGGGCAAAGTCGGTCCCATGGCCGTTGAGATCCCCGCCGACGTTGCCATGGAAGAAGTAAGCGAAGAGGCTTTCTACTACGTCCCCAGCCGCCCGACGGTCTCCCAAGGTGACCCCGGTGACATCGAGGCCGCCGCCAAGGCCCTCTGTGCCGCCCACTACCCGGTGATCATGGCCGGCCAGGGCGTCCTATACGCCAAGGCTTCCGACGAACTGATGGAACTGGCCGAGCTGCTCCAGGTGCCCGTTGCCAGCACCCTGTTGGGCAAGAGCGCCTTCCAGGAGGTCCATCCCCTGGCGCTGGGCAGCACCGGGACCAGCATGTCGGGGCATGCCTATCACTTCATCCGCCGCTCCGACCTCATCTTCGGCATCGGCACCAGTTTCACCAAACATGGCATGGTCATGAACATCCCATCGGGGAAGACCCTGATCCAAGCCACCAACGACGCGTCCGACATCAACAAGGACTACAACATCGACCTGCCCATCGTCGGCGACGCCAAGCTGGTCCTGCGCCAGATGATCGAAGCCTGCCGTGAGATCGTCGGTGACAGCCGCAAGAACGACCAGTCCACCGCCAAAGAGGTGCAGACCGAGCGGGAAGGCTGGCTGGCCCAATGGCGGGCCAAACTATCATCTTCAGAGGTGCCCATGACCCCCTACCGGGTCATCTGGGATTTCATGCACACCATCCCGCCGGAAGACGCCATCGTGACCCACGACTCGGGTAGCCCACGGGACCAGATCGTCCCCTTCTACCGGTCGAACGGCCCCCGGACCTACCTGGGCTGGGGCAAGTCCCACGGCTTGGGCACTGGGTTGGGACTGACCATCGGCGCCAAACTGGCCGCGCCGGAGAAGGTGTGCGTCAACTTCATGGGCGACGCCGCATTCGGCATGGTCGGACTCGACTTCGAGACCGCCGTCCGCAGCAACATCCCAATCATCACCGTGGTGCTGAACAACTCCACCATGGCCGTTGAGATGCGGCAGATGGCCGATTCCCACGGCCTCTACGGCACCCGCGACCTGGGAGGCAATTACGCCGAGTTGGGCAAGGCAATGGGCGGTTACGCCGAGCGCATCGAAGACCCCAACCAGATCTCTGCCGCGTTCACCAGGGCACGCAAGGTAACCGAGGAAGAAGGCAAGGCAGTGCTTCTGGAGTTCATAACCAGCGAAGAAACCGAACTCTCGCACCGCCGAGCGTTCTAAGGGATAGTCAAGGTTCGCTTCCCAACCGCCTCAACAAACCTGTCATTCTGAGGCCGCAGCCGAAGAATCTTGTTGCTCAAACACCAAGACGTACAGAAAGCAACGAGACCCTTCGCTTCTCTCAGCGTGACAAAGAAGAATTGGACTCAAGATTAACAATCCAAAAACTTAGGAGGCTGGTCATGGCCCCGAAATCAAAGTACCTCTTCATCGCGAGCATGGACGTCGACCCATCCAAAGAGGCCCTGTTCCATGAGGTCTACAACACCGAGCATTGCCCGGAGTTGGGCAAGATAGCCGGGGTGAATGCGATCACCCGATTCGAGACCCAAGCGTTTCAGGTTCTGATCGGTCGCCAGACCCAGACCGTTTCGCCGGATGGCCAGCCCCGTTTCCACGCCTATTATGAGATCGATAGCCCAGAGATCCTCGCCTCCCCCGAATGGGGTGAAGCCGTGGAACTGGGCCGCTGGCCGGAACAGGTCCGGCCGCACACCACCAACCGGCGGCACACCCTGCTCCGGCTGACCTACCCGGAGTAGAAGCCCGCGCCGGCACTAAACCCGGCACTAAACCAGGAGGTCCCATGTACCCGGGACTGAACAAAGACCAACTTGAGTTGGTAAATACGGCGGAGCGTATCGCGCGGGAGTGTCTCGCGCCCCGCGCACATGAGGTGGACGCCAGCGCCACCAACCCCAGAGAAAGCTGGCGCGACGTCTGGCAGAACGGCCTGTTGACCATCGGCATACCCAAGGAACACGGCGGCCATGGACTCGACATGCTGACCTACATCATGGTCATTGAGAAGCTGGCCAGCGGCTGCACCAACACGGGTATGACGGTGCACATGCACTCCACGGTTATGCGGTTCATCGCGGCCCTGGGCACCGACAAACAGAAAGCCGACCTCTACCCGGAGACCGTCGATGAAGGCCATCTGTTCGGTAGCTGGGGCAGCGAGCCCGAGACCCGCGGCGGCTCCGCATTCCGGTTCACCACCATCATCCCGGAGGGTGAGGGTTACGTCATCAACGGCGTGAAAAATTTCTGTACCATGTCGGGCGGTGCCCGCCGCTACTTGATCCACTGCAACGCCCAAAACACCGACGACCCAGTGGGCTCGCAGCAATTCGCGCTGATACCTCATGACACCGCCGGTCTTTCCCAGTTGGACGAGTGGGATACCCTGGGCATGCGCGGCACCGTCAGCCCCAGCATGAAGCTGGACAACTGCGTGGTCGACAAGGATTCATTGCTGGGCAACCCCGGCGAGGGCTACCACACCGGGGTTACTCAAGGGTTCAGCCTGGGGTTCGCGGCGGCCTACATCGGTGCGGCCCAGACGGCCTTGGATTTCACCAAGGAGTTCTGCTTGAACCAGACCTTTTCGCCGGACCCGGGAAGGGTGGCCGATGGCCTGTTGGTCCAGCGCACAATAGCCGAGATGGCCATGTCCCTGGGCAGCGCCCGGGAGTCGCTCTACGATGCCGCCAGTCGCTGGGAAGGCAAAACGGCCAACGAAAGGGCCGTCATCGCCGCCAGACCAAAATACCTGGCGACCATCGCGTCGTTGGAAGTCGCGGCAAAAGCGATCCAGATCACCGGGGGTAGAAGCATCAAGAAGAGCATGCCGCTCGAGCGCATCTACCGGGACATCCGCACTTCAACCCTCATGCCGCCGACCGTGGACCGTTGCCTGGAGCTGATCGGCCGCTCTGAATTCGGACTGGACACGCCGCTGAACCGGGACGCCAAATAGCCTCAAGCATAAACAGGAGAAATCCCTTGCCCGATCGCGCCCTAGAAGGGGTGAAGGTGTTGGACCTCACCCACCACATATCTGGACCCTACTGCACCAAGCTTTTGGCTGATTTCGGCGCCGAGGTACTCAAGATCGAACGGCCCGGCGGCGACCCAACACGGCGGATGGCCCCATTTCTCAACGACGAGGTCGACCCGGAAAAGAGCCTGGTCTTCGCCTACCTGAACACCAACAAACAGAGCGTGACCCTGAATTTAAAATCCGCGAAAGGTATCCAGGTATTGAAGTCGCTGGTCGAGCAATCCGACGTCCTGGTGGAGAATTTCGCTCCCAGGGTAATGGCGTCATTGGGGCTGGATTTCGAGGCGTTGCAGCAGATCAACCCCAGCCTGGTGATGACCTCGATATCCAACTTCGGGCAAACCGGGCCCTACCGGGACTACAAAGCCGCCGACATCGTGGAATACGCCATGGGCGGGCTGATGTATATCTCCGGGGCCTACGACCGGGAGCCCCTGAAGCATGCCTTCAACCAGGCCCAATTCAAGGCCGGCACCGACGCCGCATCGGCGACCCTGATGGCGATGTACCACCAGCGGCTCACCGGCGAGGGACAGCAGGTGGACGTCTCTATTCAGGAGGCGGTGGCTACAGGACTACGGGACGTGGTCAACAACTTCACCTACACCGGGGCCGTCCGGCGCAGGCAGCCGAACCACAGCGGCGATCTGAGCCGCATCCGGGCCAGCGCCGACGGACACCTGACTCCCAATCCGGGCATCGGAGCCGGGTTGAATTGGGACGTCCTCGTGGAATTTATGGAACTGCCCGAACTGGCCGACGACAAATTCAACACCCCTTCAGCTCGGCTGGCAAACGCTGAGGAATTGGGCCAGATATTTGACGATTATTTCATCAACCAGAACAAGTACGAGCGGTTCTACGCGGCCCATGAGAAGCGCTTCATATTCGGTGTGATCCAATCTCCGGAAGAGGTGATGGCCGACCCTCAGTTCGAGGCTAGAAACTACTTCGTGGACATTGATCATCCTGTTCTGGGGACATTGAAATACCCCGGCGCGCCCTTCGAGATGAGCGGCACACCATGGGACGCACGCAACCCAGCGCCGACCCTAGGCCAGCACAACGTCAAAATATTCGGCCAACGGTTAGGGCATACCCCCGAACAATTGGTCCAATTCCGGGCCACGCAGATCATCTAAAAACGGAGAGTCACCAACGTATGCCAGGTCCCTTAGAGGGCGTCAGAATAATCGAGATGGGCCAGCTCATCGCCATCCCCTTCGCCATGAAGATGTTGGCCGACATGGGCGCCCAGGTCATTCGCTTGGAGTCGACAGGACGGCTGGAGAGCTACCGCGCCGACTCGGTCTACCAGAATGACGTCTCCGGAGAGTTCTGGAACAAGGGCGCCAATTTCTACGAGCAAAACCGTAACAAACTGGGCGTAACCCTGGACCTGAGCAAACCCGAAGGACTCCAAATTCTCAAGGATTTGGTCTCCGTTGCCGATGTGTTCTCCGAGAATTTCACTCCACGGGTGATCAAGAACTTCGGCCTGGAGTACGAAGACCTAAAAAAGATAAAACCGGACATTATCATGGTGTCTTCCACCGGCTACGGGTTCTACGGCCCCTGGGCAAACTTCGGGGCCACTGGTCCGGCCACCGAAGGCGCAGCGGGCTTGGCCTACCAGACCGGGTACCTGGGCGGCGAACCGGTGATGGCCGAGATTCCCTACACCGACTACACCTCCGGCGAACACACGGTCTTCGCCGTGATGACTGCCCTGATGCACAGACTGCGCACCGGCGAAGGCCAATTTGTGGACATCTCTCAGACCCAGGCAACCTCCTCCACCATCCCCGAGATACTGATGGACTTCTCGGCCAACGGGCGCACCGGCCCGCGCATGGGCAATCAAGACAGCGTTATGTCGCCTCAGGGCTGCTACCCCTGTCGCGGCGACGACCGCTGGCTGACCATGGCCGTGGCCACAGATGAAGAATGGCAGGCGGTCTGCCGGGTGTTGGGACAGGATGGCTGGGCCTCAGACTCCAGGTTTGAGGACTCACTCAGCCGGTGGCAGAACCGGGACGAACTGGACGCCCTGATCGGCCCGGTAACAAGCTCATGGGACGCCCACGAACTGATGCACGCACTCCAGAAGGAAGGAGTGGCTGCCGGGGCGGTGCTGGACAGCAAGGACCTGTTGTTTGACCCTCACCTGGTCGAACGGGATTTCTATGAGGTCCTATCCCATCAAGACAGCACCGGCATACCGCCACTGCCCTACGCCAGCCGCCCCTGGAAGCTATCAAAAACACCCGCGGTAAAGGGCAAAGCCGCCCCGCTGATGGGCGAACACAACTCACTGATATTGTCGGAATTGCTGGGCAAGACCACCGGAGACGTTGCAGCCTTGGAAGAGGCCGGGATCATCGGCTACGGCCCCAGCGACCCCCGGCCGGTACGCCGGCCCTCCCTGGACGAGCAGGTACGCCAAGGCCGGATGCAGCGCTACGAGACCGATTTCGAAGAGCAGGTCAGGCGGGCGTTTCCAGGGTAGCGGTAGCTATGCGGTGGATAGTTGGCGATGAGAAAAACCCCGCTCTCTAGTTAAGAGAGCGGGGTTTTCATTTTTTGCTGCGATGATATTCGCCATTCAACCGGCGTCAGGATCTATTTAAGAACAAATCCTTCATACCCGTTGGCGGCAACCTGTGCCCGCTTGGCCCGCATTTCCGGCGCGGTGTCCGGAGCAGTGAGCAAGGCACGGGTTTTGCCTGGAATGTTTCCTCCATTGAACCAGTTGGCAGTCTTGGTTCGGAGGGATTTTTCGCCCTCTTCGTTGACATGGTCAACCCAGGCATTTTCAGCCTCTAGTGTGGCCGAGATGCTGGAAAAGCCGTTGTCTCGGATGTAGGCGATGCACTCGGAAACCCAGTCCATCAGCGGTTCGGCGGCCCTCACGAAGTTACCAACCGAGGCTGCGTTGACCGTGAATAGGTTCGGGAAACCGACACTTGATATCCCCATATATGTGCGGGGACCGTCGGCAAATTTATCTTTCAACAATTCGCCGTCTTCACCGTAGATATCGATGTTGAGGAGAGCGCCGGTCACGGCGTCATAGCCCGTCGCGTAGATGATCACGTCGAATTCGTACTCGGCGTCAGCGGTCTTCACACCTTTGGGGGTTATGCATTCGATCGGGGCTTTTTTCACGTCAACCAGTAGGACATTGTCCCGGTTGTACGTGTCGTAGTACCCGGTCTCGCACGGGACGCGTTTCGCGCCGAAAGTATGGTCCTTGGGCACCAGCAGGTCTGCAACAACAGGGTCATGAACACGGGAGCGAATCTTCTCGCGGACGAATTCCGCGTAGTCCTCATTGGCTTCTCCGGGGACCGTGACGTCATAGAAGTTGGACAGCCATTTGGCAAATCCCGGCTTCTCCCAAAGAGATTCGTACTGCTTCAGCCGCTCTTCCGAAGAGACCGACATGGCCGACCGTGGGTCGAACTCATGCATGAACGAACCCGCGGTTTCGCTGCAGGCCCTGAATATCTCCGGGTAGTTCGCTTTGATCTCTTTCTGTGTCTCATCGTCGATGCGTCCATTCCGCAGCGGCGCACAGTAGTTAGCCGTCCGCTGGAAGACCGTCAGTTGGGCAACTTCCGGGGCGATCATCGGGATGAGCTGTACAGCGCTGGCGCCGGTGCCAATCACGCCAACGCGCTTACCTTCCAGGTCCATGCCCGCTTTGGGCCACCTGCCGGTATGGCACCAAGAGCCTTTGAAGCTGTCGAGGCCCTCGAATTTGGGGGTATACCCGGCGGACAGGAGACCCACGGCCGTGACCAAGAATTGGCCGTTTACCCGGTGGCCGTCAGTACCCACGACTTCCCACATATTCTCGTCTTCGTTGTAGGTCGCCGATTTGATCCGCGTGCTAAACCGTATATGTTTCCGCAGGTCAAACTTGTCGGCCACGTAATTCAAGTAACGTTCGGTTTCTGGTTGTCCGGCGTAATGTTCTTCCCAGTCCCATTCCTGCAGCAACTCCTCGGAGAACGAATACCCGTAGGAGTAGCTCTCGGAGTCGAAGCGACAGCCCGGATAGCGGGCCCAGTACCAAGTTCCACCAACACCGGTGGCTTCATCAAGCACCTTTACGTTGAGTCCCAGTTCCCTTAGTCGGTACAGGGCATACAA
>CAVOAA010000096.1:0-11021 GCA_963693555.1 Dehalococcoidia bacterium
TATCAACTGACCCAGATCAGGGCCTAAGTTCTGCTGGTTTTTCTGCTCGTGTATCTGAACTCACCCAAGGGGTGACCGGGGGGTCTGCCACAGTCACTGTGCCGCTGATTACGGAGATCGGACTGAGTGTCACCGGAGCATCGGTAACGATACCGATAAACGTTTTAGATGTGCCTTCCGGAGACCTAGGGGCATACCAATTCAAGATCTACTACGACGATTCTGTAATCGAAGCTAGCACGGTGTCTGGCGGAGAGGCGCCATTCAATGGGGTGACCGCATTCAATGTCACGACAACCGTAACTGGTGGCGTAGTAGCCTGGAACACCTTCCAGGGTGGATCGATTCCCGTCCCAACGACGATCACAGTGGCAAACGTGGTCTTTTTAGGGGTTGGCTCAGTAGGCGAGTGTAGTCCGTTGGACCTGGCGGTAGAGGAACTGGTGAACAACGCTGCCGTTGCTATCGACAACGGGCACCAAGACGGCGAAATATGCTTGGTGGCAACTTCTGCGGATGCCGAAACAGATCTGGTGGCAGCGCAAGATGTTGACGACGTAGCTTTGCCCACCGGGGTCAAACCAACCATCGACCTGATTAAGGATTTCGGCTCTGGTGACCCACTGCCAACTCGAAAGATTTCAAGCTACGAAGCGAATATCACTTTCCCGCCATCTCAGGCCCAAGCGACCGATTGCCGGTTAAAGGCCCCGTTCGACGAAGGCGTAACCGATTGCGCCATCAGTTCCGGGTTAGTGCATATGCAGGCCACCAGCTTCGCGTCTGGCTCTGGAACCGCAGCGCCGATCGACCCGCTGGCATTCGTAGCGCTCAGACTAACCGGTTCCAATAACCCTGTTTCTGGACTAACAACGGTAGACCTGAATTTCGTAGAAATCAAAGATGAATTCGATGGCCTGGTGAACCAGGAATCGCCCCCGGATACTCGGACCTTCCTGAGAGGCGATGCGCTAGCGAATGGCAACATATCGATCAGCGATGCGTTGTTCATCGCACAGCACTTGGTGGCCCCTGTGTTCAGGCCGGCGGGAGAGGCCGGTGGTGAAGTCAATCCAGTGAACGCAGGTAGCGTCAACGACGACTCACCTAATGATGTGATCAGTTTGGCCGATGCTATTTTGATCGCCCAGTTCTTGGTTGGCAACGTGGACGAGTTCTACGACCCGGTTCCTTAGCAAAGAAGGTCTTCCCATCGAGACATCATCGAAGTCACCAATATGTTGGCGTTCTTATAGATTGATCTTGCTAGTGTTGTTCGGGTTGGTCGCCATGGTAGCAATGGGCACCTCGACCTCTCGACCGGTTTTGGCTGACCATACCACGCTAGTACTGTCGCCTTCGCCACTCTTTTTGGACCCCGGCGACCAGGCCGTATTGGACGTCTGGCTATTTGACCTAGATAGTCCAGAGCGGATAGGTGGGTATGAGTTGTCATTGGAATATGATTCAGCAGCAATCAATGTTGATTCTGTAATCGGGGGGGGGCGGCCAGAACCCTAAATCCATCATAGACAATAAAGCTGGCCGCGTTACGTTAAGTCGCCCTCGAATGCAGGTCGGAGACGCTGAAGACCTTCTCCTAGCCAGGATTAATGTCACGGCGGTCGGAAGCGTGGACGCATCGACTGCACTGACGTTCGCCTCCGCTGAACTGACTGATATTTTAGGCGAAACGGTCGAGATTACGACCGTAACGGGCGAGCTTGCTGCCGCTTCCAATATCGCCGTAATGGTTGGTACGTCTGTGGTCGCTAAAGGAGGGTCAACCACGATTCCGGTCACCATAAGTTTCACTCAGGAAGGCGGATTAGCCGGTTATAACATCTCCATTGGATATGACCAGTCCATTATTCAAATCGACGACGTATCTGCAGGAGAACCCCCATTCGGTGGGCCTCCGGTATTCAGTGTTAACGAGGAGGAATCGGTCGTTAACATCGTTGGATTTCACGGTGAGAGACCCGGCCCGGTTGGCCGTATGAATACGTTCAACCTCCAGGTCACCGGTCTCACAAGAGGGGTGAGTCCGTTAGAGTTAATCGTGAAAGACTTGGTCAACGCCATAGATTCTACGAGCTGGCCAGCCACTACATCCGACGGTGCGGTGAGGGTTGTATCAGAATCGGCCGGGGGGCCGCTCGGTTCAACTTCGGCTACAGAAGCATTTTCCATTGCCATTGATAGAGATTCAGCTTTGGAAGGCGCCGTTGTGTCAGATATCACACCGGCCACGGGAGCGATAGTCGCCTTGCCAAATAACATCGTGGTCCTAACGATTCCCGCCGGGGCCGTGGAGGAATCGGGTTTCGTAGCATTACGGGTGGCCAGTGATAATCCGAGTCCTCCTGTACCCCCAAACCACGACCTGGGCAACACGATCGAAGTTAATCTCTTGGATTCAAACGGCGTCCTTCTGAGTGATGTGCTGCTTTTGGAACAAGCAGTTCTTAAGATGGGGTTTACCAGTAATGAACTGTCGGCATGGGGATCAAACGGAATATTGATCCAGCGCTACGAACCGGCATTGGACCGGTGGTTGCCCCTGCATACGACCATCGACGTAGATGACATGGCGGCATCGGTACTGACGAACCGGTTCAGCGTTTTTGCATTGACGTTCAACCGATCAGAATCCAACGCCGAATCCCAGACGAAGCAAGAACAGCCTGCTACCCAACCAGCCGATAACACTTCTGGCTCGCCCGCTGGTTCTGGCGATCAGGACGCTTCGGAATCACCATCCGACCAGGGATATTCGCTGGTCATGATCTTGCTGGCGGTTTTGGTTGCCGTTGGAATCGTTGGTGGAATTGGGTATGGGTATCTAAGAACGAGAGATTAGGAAATGGACCGCAGATGGCGTTGAAGTAAGCAGCCTGCCGGTTCGCCGACCTATCAGTCATTACACTCAATCCGACTCATAGCCTAGGCCATAGGTTTTGCTACCCTCAGACGAGCTTTGCGGCTGAGACCTTAAATCAGGCCGTCGGCCCTTACTGCCGTCATGGTCTCCTGGAAGGCGTTAAGGGTGAAGTCGATCTCTTGCTCAGTGTGGGTGCTGGAGACCAGGAAAGTTTCTCGGCTCATGATGTCCACGCCCCGGTTCTGCAGGCCGCGTTTCATGGCTGTAACCGCCGGCGATGCGTTGGCCTCGGCAATCTTGGTGTGGGACATGGTGCAGAGCTCCCGATCGCAGTCACAATCGGCCAGCACCACGTGGAGCATCGATGCGATGCCGTGGATGTGGCCCGGAATCTCCAAACGGCCCAGGATGTCGTTAAGACCGGTCTTTAGTCTGACGGCCATGGCGTCGGCCTGTTGGTTTATGGGTTGGGACGCAATCATCTCCAGGGCCGTATAGCCGGCTGCCGCAGACAGTGGGTTACCGTTGAAAGTACCCGGATGGTAGACACGGTGGTTATTATCCCAGTCCGGGTCGTTGCGGTGGGCGATCATGTCGATGATTTCAGCCTTGCCGCCGACAGCTCCTCCGGGCAGACCACCGGCCACGATCTTGGCCATCGTCGTTAGGTCGGGCCTGATGTTGTAGCGTTCCTGCACGCCGCCCGGCGCGGCCCTGAACCCGGTAACCACCTCGTCGAAGATCAGGATGACCCCGGTCTGGGCAGTAAGCTCCCGCAGCCCTTTCAGATAATTCGGGACGTCGAAGGGCAGTTGCCCGAAGTGGGCGCCGGTGGGCTCCAGTATGATTGCGGCGATGTCAGGGTCCCTCTTGATGGCATCTTCCACTGCGCTCAAGTTTCCGGCAGGGACGACCACCATGGTGCCCCAGCTGGCTTCGGGGATGCCGGGAGCGGACCGGTCCGAACCGGCCATGGCGTAATCGTGCCAGCCGTGGAAGTGGTCCTGCAGCTTGATGACTTTGTCTTTGCCGGTGTAGGCCCGTGCCAGGCGCATAGCCATCAGAGTGGCCTCGGTGCCTGAGCTGTGGAATCGCAGTTTCTCGATCGAGGGCATCAGCGCCTTGATGGCCTTGGCCCATCGAATTTCATCATCAGTGGACGCGCCCAGATGGGTGCCCAGCAAGATCTGCTTGGAGACAGCCTCGGCGATGGCTGGGTGAGAGTGGCCCAGCAGCAAAGCCCCGTGCCCCGATACGTAATCGATGTATTCGTTGCCGTCCACGTCCCACTTGCGGGGACCTTCACCGCGCGTCATGTACAGCGGGAAAGGCTGGGCGTAACGGGTGTCATGGGTTACACCGCCCGGGAATATCTGTGAGGCTTCCAGATACCGCTCGGCTGAGCCGGGGTGCTTGGCGATGTAGTCTTCAAGTATCGTTGCCATGGGGCCTCCTTACGTCTCGAGCAGCTACGGTTGAGGGCGTATTGTACCGTGAACAGTTACCTTACGCCACGGCTGCCGTAGGCAAATAAAGAGGCGGTCCGATGATTCGGGCCGCCTCTTTTTGAGCACTATTTTGTGGTTTGTTTTAGTCGTCGGCGCTGGCCGGTGCCGACACTTCAGTCGGTTCAAACTTGACGTTGGGTAGCCATTCCAGCCAACCGGGCAGATACCAGTTCCATTTGCCAAGGAGCTTCATGGACGCAGGCACCATCACACAGCGGACGATCGTGGCGTCCAACAAGATGGCCAAGCCCAGGCCGAAGCCCATCTGCTGTAGACCGATCAGTGAGCCCGTGGAGAACCCCCAGAACACGGCTACCATGATCAGGGCTGCGCCGGTGATCAGGCGCCCAGTAGACCGGATGCCAAATGCAACCGCCTCTTCTGTGTCCCCTGACTGGTCATAGTGCTCCCGGATTCGAGAGAGCAGGAACACGTGGTAGTCCATGGACAACCCAAAGAGGATCGTGAACAGGAATAACGGTATCCACGATTCGATGGTGCGCGATTCCTGCAGGCCAAAGAAGCCGGCCAGGAATCCTTCTTGGAAAACCAAGACGAGTATGCCGTAGGCCGCCCCCACCGCCATGAGGTTTAGGATGATGGCCTTGATCGGCAGGACGATCGATCGGAACACTACCAAGAGCAGCAGGAAGCTGATCCCCAACACGAATGGGAATACTATCTTGGCGGATTCGGACGAGATGTTGAAAAACTCAATGTTGAAAGCCGTCTCACCGGTAACGTAAATCGTAGTATCGGTGCCAGCAAAGGCCTCTTCAACGTAAAGCTCATCCAACCGGGTAACGGCTGCGATCGAGAACTCTCCAGAGGTATCGCCCGCCACTGGGACTGCAAGTAGCGCCAGCGTCCCGGCGTCGGACACTTCTAATTCGCGGGGTTCGCCAAAAGCGTCTTCAGCATCATTGGCAATTAATTCCTTGAGTCGCTCGATGCCAGCCTGGACCGGGGCAGATGCGATATCGCCTCTGATTACGATCTCGACCGGAGTTACCTCGCCAAAGGAGAACTTCTCATCTAGTACCAGGAACGCTTGTTTGGACTCAAGTTCGTCCGGGTAGGTGGAGATTCCTGCAAACCCGGTATTGATGTTGAAGAATGGGATGATCAGCACGATGAGCAGCCCACCGGTCAAGAACAGGCTGATTATCGGCTGGGCCATCACCAGGCGGACCAGCTTGTCCCAGAACCCTCCGGCGTTGTTCGGCTCAAAGTTAACTTGCCCCTTGCCGATGAAAGGCACGCGTAGGGAGTTTACCTTGTCTCCCATGATGCCCAGAATTGCTGGCAATAAGGTCATGGCGGCCAACATGGCGCCAAGCACCACGAATATGGCTCCAAGGCCGATCGATATGAAGATGTTGAAGGGTATCAACAGCATGCCGATCAGTGCCAGCACAACGGTCATTCCGCTGAAGACCACAGCCCGTCCGGCAGTGGCCCCGGCCTGAGCGATAGCATCAACCTTTTCCATCCCGCGTCCCCGCTCTTCACGGTAACGGGATACAACGAACAAGGAGTAGTCGATACCGACTGCAAGGCCGATCATCGTAATGATGTTGGTTACGAAGAGAGAGAGCTCGAAGAACGTACCGACCAAGGCTGAGATTCCGATGGCCACTACTATGGACACTATGGCCATGACCAACGGCACGAATGCTGCCGCCAGCGCTCCCAGCACCACGACGAGGATGATCAACGCGATGGGGACTCCCAACATTTCGCCCTTTTCGAGGTCCTCTTGGCTCAGTTCCCGGTTGTCCAGGCCAACGGTGGCTTGACCGGTGATTTTGATGGTGAAATCGCCCTCTGCCGCTGCCGCCGATTCATGGACAACGTCAACCACGGCACCGATGTTATCGGCGTTCTGGTCGAAGTCGCCGGCCATCACTAAAGTGATTAGGGTGGCGCCGCGGTCTTCAGAGACCAAGAACGGCAGATTCAGGCTATAGAAATTGCCCAGCGTCTCCGGGCGAATTATCTCGGGCCCCAGCGCCAAGATGTTGGCGGTAAGAGTTTCAACAACCTCGCGGTATTCCGGGTCATCAACCGTGAATTTAGTTGATTCGAATACCACGGCCTCGTTGGTTCCCGTGGGGCCACGAATCTCGTCTTCTAGGAAGTCGATCCCCACTTTGACCTCAGAGTCGTTTGTAAAAACGAATTTGTTCGTCAAACCGTCTTCTAGAAACGACGCGATGAAGAACATACAGGCTGCTAGGACCACCACCCATATGCCGACCACTCGCCAAGGGTGGCTTGCGCTCGTTCTAGCCAGGGTTTCCGTCGAGAGATTCAATGCCATTGTTCCTGTTCCTCCAGATATTCGTTGTCAGTTTTAATCGGACGGGTATTTTACGCGGCGTCCGTTGTTATCCGAAATAGACCTTGGTACATAGCCCGCATGGCCTCGCCGCAGGCGCTGATGTCTATCGTTGAATCCAATGATTTATGCAATACCAGACCATGAAACGTCCCCATCAGCGTGATGGCCAGCGCACCAGAATCTAGTTTGCTGTCAACTTGGCCTTGTTCTTGAGCTTCTAGGAAAAGCTCGGAGAACGCCTGTTCCAGGGTTCCGATCGAAGCCGCCAAAAGCGCGTCTCTGATCTCTACACTCCGCAAGGCTTCAGACCAGACCTGGACGTTCATCATGCTGACTTCGAGAAAAGACTCCCCACTGAGCATCTCCAAACCGTGGCCTATGATGAAATCCAAAGTCTGCAATGGAGAACCGCCCTGAGACCTAGCCAACTCGATCAAGGCTATGATCCCCTGTTGGCAGTCCAAACAAGTGGCGGCGATGATGTGTTCCTTGCTGGGGAAATACCGGTAGACCGCGCCCGGACTCAGCTCCGCCTCTCGGCAGATGTCCTGGACACTGGTCTGGTGGAATCCCTGCCTCGCAAAACAAGCATTTGCCGCCTCCAATATCTGCTGGCGGCGGGCCTCGATGTGAGCTTCGCTTACCTTTGGCATCTGTCACCTAACAAAAACGGTCATTCGTTTTTAACATTGAATGATCGTTCGTTTGTATACCCGTATCTTCGGTCTGTCAATATCCAGCAAACCGGTCGAAACCCTTAAAGATTGTCTGAAATCCCTTGGCTGACCACGAGTGCTATTAGCAGTAAAATAAGATATTCGAAACACGATTACCTGCCTCGCGAGGTCTTCGCATTGCGGCACATCATCCATGCCGACCTGGACGCCTTCTACGCTGCCGTTGAGCAGTTGGACAACCCGGAACTGGTCGGGAAGCCCGTACTGGTGGGCGGCCGGCCCGAGAACCGGGGCGTGGTTGCCACGGCTTCGTATGAAGCAAGGGTCTTCGGCGTTCATTCGGCCATGCCCATGCGTACGGCAGTCCACCGGTGTCCGCAGGGGATAATAGTCCAGCCTAGGTTCACCCGCTACAGAGAGAAGTCCGGCGAGGTCATGGGCATATTCCGGGACCTCACCCCTCTGGTAGAGCCCCTTTCTTTGGACGAAGCCTATCTGGACATCACGGAGATGGTGGAGGCCGGAGAGAAGCCGCTGGCTGTGGCCTTGGACCTGAAGCGGCGCGTGATCGAGGAGACCGGACTGATCGTGTCAGTGGGCGTTGGCACCTGCAAGACGGTCGCCAAGATCGGTTCGGACCTGGACAAGCCCGACGGCTTGGTGGTCGTCCAACCTGGAGAGGAAGCGGGGTTCCTGGCGCCCCTGGCAGTCAACAAGCTCTGGGGTATCGGACCCAAGACCGCCGAACGGCTAAACCGTGAAGGAATCGAGACAATCGGACAGTTGGCAGAGCAGTCACCGGAATGGCTTACCAGGATGTTCGGCAAACGCGCAATGAGCGTCCGCGCCCAGGCCTTGGGCCAGGACGACGGGGCAGTCCACACGGAGAGCGCAACCAAGTCCATCTCCTCCGAGAGCACCTTCACCAACGACGTCGGCGATGAAGCCGAGCTCAGGGATGTCGTGGAACGCAAGGCCGTCGGAGTAGCCCACTCCCTGGAACGAAACGGTCTGAAGGGCCGCACCGTGAAACTCAAGCTGCGCCTGGCCGACTTCACTACATTCACACGCCAGTTCACGTTGCCCTACCACACCAGTGACGAAGAACCGATCAAGGAAGCCGCCTGGGCGTTATTGGCGGCTGAACTGGAGCCGGGCCGGACATTCCGTCTGGTGGGAGTAGGCATGGCCAACTTCGGAGAGGATGCGGAGGTTGAGGAACCCTACGTTCAGCAACTGCCGTTATTTGTTGATGACTCTCCGCAGTCAGCCAGTTCTCCTGAACCCGCCGCTGAAAGCTCACCTGAAATCTCCCCTGAACGACTAGAAGAATTCTAGAACTTCTCGGTGGCCACCGCTGTCATGGATTGCACCACCGGCAGATGGCACAGACCGTTGGCTTCGATGCCGAACACCGGGTTGAATTTGCTCCGGAAGTTCTCATAGGCGATGATCGCGGCAAGCTCCACCAATTCCTCGTCGGTAAACTCTTTCTGGAGTTTCTTGAAGAACCGGTCGGTCACACGCTTACCCGTATAGGTCATGCGCTCCGCAAGTTCCAAAGCCAGCTTCTCGCGGACGCTGAAGAGGTGGCTGTCTTTATATGAATCCAAGTGGCCCAATTTCTCCGCTGAGCCGTTCTCTTGCGCCGCCCGCGACGCATTGATATCGATTCAAAAAGGGCAGCCGTTGATCCAAGCAGTCTTGGTGTAGACCAGGTATTTCAGCGGTGGTTCGATAAGACCGGAAGCATCGATGCCTGCCGCCAGGGCCGTAGACCAGGCCATGATGGTCGGCCTCATGGCAAACACCGGAGTGGTGTTTAGAACGTCGCCAAACAGGTCTTTTTGGCGCTGGAAGAGTTCTTTTACTTCCGGGGTCGCCTCTTGTTCGGTTAGCCCACGCACTCTGGCCATAGAGAAATCCCCCACTCTGGTGTTTGTTCTGGCGAAGCCTTTGGCGTAATAACCCTACCGGAACAGGTCTTTTTCAGAGCCCCGGAGGATGCGCTCAATGCTGGCGTCTTCCATCGGCACGTAGGGGTAGCCGCGGATGATGCTCACCGGCACGCCGTCCACTTTGCCGCTGACCAGTTCTCCCGCAGCGGCCAGCTCGTCAACGACGGCGATCTCGGTGGTGAACATCTCGTGGCCGAAGCTGTCCATCTGACCCACGTAGCTGTGGATCGGGTCTATACCGGCGACCCCAATCGCCACATCGGCGGCGGCATTTCGCCAGGGCCGGCCAAACGTGTCAGATACGATCACTGCAACTGTTATACCAAGGCGCTGTTTGACCGCCTGCCGGATGCGCCGTGCCGATGCGTCAGAATCGTCTGGCAGCAGCGCCAGGGTATCGTTCCCCGGGATGTTGGAGGCATCGATGCCGGCGTTGGCACAATAGAAACCGTGCTTGGTCTCGGAGATGATCACCCCCCGGTCCATCCGCACGATGCGCTTGGACTCCCGGAGCACCCATTCAGTGTGCCGCGGGTCCCGCCGGTGTCCCTCAGTGATGGAGATAGCCAACGGGGACGCTTCAACGTCGCTGATCTTGACGACCTTGCCTTCTACTTTGGAGATGATCTTTTGGGTGACGATCAAGATGTCCCCATCTTCCAACGGCGTACCCTGGGCCTGGGCGGCGTCCATCATCGGTCCGGCCAGATCGTCGCCGTCCTTGAACTCAGGCATGCCTTCGATACCGATAACCCGCACTTCCGGCGGCATAACATCGCACCTCTCGTGGAGTGGTGGTTAGTATAGCCCCCACCAAACCCCTATGCTACAATTCGAACTGCCTGCAGGCTGCCAGATTAGGCCGTATCACGCCTGATATTTCGCCTTGGGCGACTCATCCAAACCGATACTTCGAAGGTGCTGCGCGTGTCTTCTTCCACATCAAATACATCTGATACATCCGGCGGCTACAGAAAAAAGGTCTATACGAAATTCGGCGATTCCGGGGAGACCAGCCTGCTCTATGGTGGCCGGGTGTCCAAGAACAGCCCCAATACCGAGGCTTACGGTATAACCGACGAAGCCGTGTCGGTCATGGGACTGGCCCGCGCTTTTACCAGCGACCCCAAGGTGAACGACTTACTGCGTGAACTGCAAAGGGAGCTGTTTACCATCGCCGCTGAACTGGCAACCGACCCCGGAAAGTACGAACTGTTCCAACAGCATTTCAAGCCAGTGACGGCAGAGATGGTGGAATCACTGGAAACGACTATCGATTCCTTGGAAGAAGAGTTCGAGATGCCCAAGGTGTTTATCCTGCCGGGTGGCTCCCAGGCGTCTTCGGCCATTGACCTGGCACGTTGTGTGATTCGCACAGCCGAGCGCCGCGTAGTGGCCATGGCCGAGCAGGACTTGCTGACCAACTCCCTGATAATGACCTACTTGAACCGGTTGGGGGACCTGTTATTCGTCTTGGCCCGCTATGAAGACCGGGAAATTCCCATCGAGCGGGCTACCTAGTAAGCCTGAACTACAACTCCGCTCGTCCTGAGCCTGTCGAAGGATGCGCATCAGTCATATCTGACCCAGAGGTCATGACTAAGGCCGACGAGTGGCTCGGCAGGTCTGATACTATCGAGACTCTCAACA
>CAVOAA010000097.1:0-10971 GCA_963693555.1 Dehalococcoidia bacterium
GTGAGGTTCACTTGAATAGGTCTCTTCCACCCAGCGTGCGGCCTCCACGGTCATGATAACCGTGTCTCTGGCCAGCAATTCTTGGGCATTCAATTGGTTGGCGGGAAGGGTCCAAATTTTACTCAGGTTGTGGGCCGCCGACACCACTTCTTTGTCGGTCCCCATCGTAACCACCAGAGCCGAACCGGCGATCGACAGGTTCGCCAATAGTTGGGCCATCGACTTGGTCTTGCCGTCGATCGTGCTGGTGGAGTCGAGGCAGAACAAACGGTCTTGACGGGCTTTCTCGGATAGCACGCAACGGAGCGCTTGTCTCTTCATCCGTTTGGGCAATGCGGCCCGGTAGCTGCGGGGGTGGGGTCCGAAGACCACGCCGCCGTGACGCCATTGGGGGGCACGGGTGCTGCCCTGGCGGGCCCGGCCGGTATGCTTCTGAATCCATGGCTTGCGGCCACCACCGGAAACTTGGGCCCTCGTCTTGGTGTCGCTTGTGCCCTGGCGTTTATTGCCTTGGTAGATGACCATGGCCTGGTGCACCAAGGTGGGGTTCATAGGGACGTTGAAGACGGCATCATTTAGATCGATGCTATCCAGCGCGTCGCCATTTTGATTCTTTACTTCTACTTGCATTGGTTATCTGTTACTTGGTCCCCCGGGACTAAGCGCCAGCCCTCCTGATCATCACAAGGCTGTTGGTCGCCCCCGGTATACCGCCCTTAATAAGGAGCAGGTTCCGTTCTGCGTCTATCTCGACGATCTCCAGTCCCTTGACGGTGATCCGGCGATTACCCATGTGCCCGGCCATTTTGAGGCCTTTATAGACCTTGCCCGGGGTGGTACCGCCGCCGATGGAACCCGGAGCACGCATCCGGTCCGATTGACCGTGTGTGCGGGGGCCGCCCTTGAAGTTCCAGCGTTTCATCACGCCGGCAAAACCTCGGCCCTTGGATGTACCGATCACGTCGACTTTTTCACCCTGTTCGAAGATATCAACCCCGATAGTCTGACCGACTTCGAACTCACTGGAGTCGTCAGCAGAGACCTCACGGAGGTACCGGCTGAGACGGCTGTTCTTCAAGTGACCGGCCTGAGGCTTGTTGCGGCGTTTGACGTCGCCAAACCCCAATTGGACCGCCTCGTAGCCGTCTGTTTCCTTGGTCTTCACCTGAGTGACGACACAGGGGCCGGCTTCGACAACGGTAACGGGGACTACTCTTCCGTCTTCACGGAAGATTTGAGTCATCCCTATTTTCTTTCCCAGGAATCCCTGGAGCATTTTAAGTAGCCTTTCCTATTATTTAACTGGTCTGGTGCTAGAGCTTGATCGAGATATCGACGCCAGCCGGCAAGTTCAACCTGGTCAGCGAGTCGATGGTCTTCGATGTCGGTTCCAAAATGTCAATCAGGCGCTTATGGGTCCTGATCTCGAAATGTTCACGAGAGTCTTTGTCCACGTGGGGACCTCTGATCACGCAGAATCTGCGGATGTGGGTAGGCAGCGGTACCGGCCCGGCGACTCGCGCCCCGGTCCGTTCGGCCGTTTCCACGATCTGTCCGGTGGAAAGGTCCAACATCTTATGGTCGAACGCCTTCAATATAATCCGTACTTTTTGCCGAGTTACCATATGCCTACTTTTCGGTCTTCCTTATTATTGTTCGGTGCTAACTGGAAATGAGCCTAGGCTGTGACCAACGTCTTTACGATGTGGTCTGGCACCGGCTCGTAATACTTGAATTCCATCGAATAGGAAGCGCGGCCCTGACTTATAGAACGAAGGGCAGTCGTGTACGAGAACGTCTCGCCCAAAGGCAATAACGCCCGCACCGACTGGAGGTCTTCCTGGCCTTCGATGCTCTGAATCTGTGCCCGGCGTGTTCCCAGGTCTCCGATGACATCACCCAGGTATTCGCTAGGAGTGACCACTTCAAGGTCTGAGATCGGCTCGAGCAGGACCGGGGAGCACCTGCCCGCCCCTTCCCTGATGGCCAGCATTCCGGCGCTCCGGAATGCCAACTCAGAAGAGTCAACCTGGTGGAAGCTGCCGTCCACCAAGGACACTTTAAGGTCAACCAGAGGGTACCCGGCTAGAGGTCCGTTGTCTAGGGCGTCCCTCACGCCTTTCTCAACCGCAGGAATGAATTCCCGAGGAATAGCGCCTCGCGTGATTTTATTCTCAAATACAATGCCATCGCCGCGGTCCAAAGGAGTCAACTGCAGCACCACGTGGCCGAACTGGCCGTGACCACCAGTCTGCCGTACGAACCGTCCCTCAACTTCCCTGGCGACGGTCAACGTCTCGCGGTAGGAAACGCGGGGCATGCCTACCTGCGCCACGACGCTGAACTCACGGCGCATCCGGTCAACTAAGACCTCTAGATGCAGTTCGCCCATGCCGGAGATGATTGTCTGGCCGGTTTCGTCATTGACGGAGACCAAGAAAGTCGGATCTTCGTCAGCCAGCTTCCGCAGGGCATCGGTTAGGCGGTCTTGGTCTACTTTGGTGCTTGGTTCAACTGCCACCGAGACAACGGGTTTTGGGAACTTCGGCGGCTCTAGGATCACTCCGCCGTCCAGAAATCCGATGGTGTCTCCGGTGAAGGTGTTTTTCAGGCCGATGGCGGCGCAGATATTACCGGCCGTCACCTCTTCAAGTTCTTCTCTGGAGTTGGCGTGCATCCGGAGCAGGCGTCCCATGCGCTCCCGGCCGTTCTTGGTCACGTTGTTGACCACGGCCCCGGCCTTTACGGTGCCGGAATACACACGTAGGAACACCAAGCGGCCTACATAAGGGTCAGTCGCGACTTTGAACGCCAGAGCGGCCAGAGGCTCAGAAGCGTCTGGATTGCGGATTTCAATTTCATCGGTCTTGGGGTTAACGCCCTCTACTGCAGGAACATCCGCCGGGGATGGCAGGTAGGTGATGATGCCATCGAGCAAGTTGTGCACGCCCTTTGCGAACATGGCACTGCCACACATAACCGGCACTATTTTTCGATCGATGGTCGCCTGCCTCAGAGCCCTTGTTAGGTCTTCTGGGGCGATCTCTTTTTCTTCCAGGTATTGGAGGAGCAGGTCTTCGTCAGTCTCAACGATCTTCTCGATCATCGCCTGGCGATACTCGTTGTATTGCTCATCGTACTCGGGCGGCCTGTCCACGTCATCCGGTTGATCCGCTATCCCTTCATTGACGCGGCCCACTGGATACATGGTGGCTTTGCCGGAAATCAAATCGATCATTCCGGCGAATTCGTCTTCAGCACCAATGGGCAATTGAATGGCCACAGGATTGCCGTTCAGGCGGCGTCGGATGGATTCAATGGTCCGCTCGAAGCTGGCGCCGACGCGGTCCATCTTATTAATGAAACAAAGACGTGGGACCTTGTAGGTGTCGGCCTGCCGCCAAACAGTCTCTGACTGGGATTGAACACCGGCAACAGCGTCTAGTACGACGATACCGCCGTCCAAGACACGGAGACTGCGTTCTACCTCTGCGGTGAAATCGACGTGGCCTGGGGTGTCGATGACATTGATGCGGTGGTCTTTCCAGTAGGTGGTGGTTGCCGCGGCGGTGATGGTGATACCCCGTTCTTTTTCCTGGGGCATCCAGTCCATGGCGGTGTTACCGGAGTCGACACCGCCGGCTTTGTGAATACGGCCGGTGGCGAAGAGGACCTGTTCGGTTACTGTGGTTTTACCTGCGTCAATATGGGCAATGAACCCGATATTACGGATACCTTCGATAGGAAACGTCGCTTCCATTAGATAGATAGGGCACTGGATACTTCCTGGATACTTCCAATGAAGACTGGGCGCTGGGGCCTACAGGGAATTAACTGCTAAGAAAATTACCGACGGTAGTGCACAAAGGCCCGGTTGGCTTCCGCCATCCGGTGCAGTTCCTCCCTTCTACGGACTGCCGTTCCCTCGCCCCGGGAAGCGTCCATTAATTCTTGGGCCAATCCTCGCCGCATAGGCATCCCGTTACGGGACCTAGCTCCTCTGATGAGCCAGCGCATGGCAAGCGCCTCGCTGCGTACCGCACGGAGTTCCGTGGGCACCTGGATGGTCGACCCGCCGATGCGCTTCGGGCGCACTTCAACAGCGGGGGTGGCATTTCTCAATGCCTGCTGGAAGACTTCCAGAGGTTCTCTGCTGGACTCTTCCTGAATGATATCGAATGCGCTATAGGTGATGCGTTGGGCAATAGTCTTCTTGCCCTTGATCATCAACCGGTTGATGAACCTGGCCAGTTCCGCGTCGTTGAATCGCGGGTCCGGAGCTATTTCTCTTTTTTCGGCGCGTCGTCTTCTAGACATGGGTATTCCTAGCTGAGATTAGGTCCAACCGTTTAGTTAAAGGACACCCTGAAGTTAAAGACCCTAGGGGTCCGGAGGAACGTTAGAGAGTGGAAGCCGTGGTTACCGGCTAACCGCCATCCCGAGGCTTCGGTGCCCCGTACTTGCTGCGGCCTCGCCGACGGTCCGGTACGCCCTCACAGTCGAGTGCGGCGCGGACTACGTGGTAGCGGACACCCGGCAGGTCTTTGACGCGACCGCCTCTGATCAACACGACCGAGTGCTCCTGGAGGTTATGGCCCTCACCGCCGATGTAGGCGGTGACTTCAACTCCATTGGTCAAGCGGACCCTGGCAATCTTCCGTAGAGCCGAGTTAGGCTTTTTCGGTGTCATCGTCCGCACTTGGATACAGACTCCCCGCCGTTGCGGGCAGCCGGGTCCCCATTTAGTCCTATTGGTGAGTGAGTTCTGAACCCAGTGCATAGCCGGAGCCTTGGTCTTTTTACGGACCGGCTTTCGACCCTTCCTCACTAGTTGATTAACTGTTGGCATAGGTATTCCCCTGGCCACAATGGGCGCGAGATATCACTTTATCAACGAGCTTATGGAATGTCAACAGAATTTACGAGTGATTCGACTGTGATTATACCCGTCCCAGTCAGAGACCTGTCCTGCCATGACAACCACCTGTTATAACCATTAAGATCACGGTTAAGGTCGAGTCTCTCGGGCGCCCGTATTTAAATCGCCCTGAATTCTTGACATACCCATCGGCCAATCATAAAGTAGCCCTAGATTCCAGTTTGCCGATCTGATCCCTCGGCGTCACCAAATGCCGAGGTTTTTTACGCCCATGATTAAATACTGCGCTCCCTGCTTCCCGGCCACGGCCAGCGTCTGATGACTTCTTCTAATGAAGGCGCCAGTAAAGAAGGCACCAGGGTTACCATCATTGGCGTGGGGCCTGGAGACAACGGCTTTCTCACCTTGAAGGCAAAACAGGCCATCGAAGACGCCGACCTCGTGGCCGGTTTCCAGACGGTCTTGAATGTCATCCTCCCCTTCGCCAAGAATGCCGAGCTCTGCCCCATGGCCTACCGTGACCAAGAAGAGATCTTGGACTACGCCGTGGGCAAGGTAAAGGAAGGCAAGAGCCTGGTGGTCTGCGCCTGGGGCGACCTGAACGTCTCGGCCAAGGAACTCCTTGACCGGGTGAGACGGCGGGTTGACCATGTGGACCTCATCCCCGGAATAAGTTCCGTCCAGATCGCCATGTCACGCACCGGGATATCCCTGGAGGACGTGGTCTTCATCACGCTGCACAAGCGTGACGGCGTGGATTCGGCTCTGCAAGAATTGGTCCACTACCTGAATGACGGCCGTCGCAACATCATCTTGCTGCCCAGCCCCTATGAACTTATGCCCGCCGGCATCGCTGCCGGTGTTATAAAAGACGGGGTTTCAGCAGACCGTCAGATGACCGTCTACCAAAGGCTAACCCACGATGACGAGCAGTCATGGAGCGGAAGCGTCGGCGAATGTGCCGCCATCACCACGGATTTCAGCGACCTTAGTATCATGATATTTCACCGGCCAGGCTCCGAATAACCCAGGAGAGACCGGAAGGGACAGTCCCCAGTTTGATCCTCTTTGTCACCACGGCCGACACCGACCTATTGACCGCCGACCGGGCCCTGGAGGGGCTCCCGGCAGATTTCCCTGAAGTTAAGGCTTACAACCCTGCCAATCTGTCTGGCGAAGGCGAGCAGCAAGAGATATTAGACGCTGCGGCTAACGCCGATGTGGTAGTACTCCGTCTGCTGGGCGGAAAGCGCGCCATGCCCGAGGTCTTCGACCCTCTGGTGCGCCTGTGCCATGAGAAGGGTAAGCCAATCATCGCCTGCCCCGGCCACCAGGAATGGGACCAAGAACTGGTCACCGCCTGCAACATCGCGCCCTCTGAATTGGACACGGTTTTTTCCTACCTGATTCGTGGCGGCGTGGATAACTTTCAAAACCTGTTTCTGTTCTTGAGCGATTCTTACTTGGGCTCCGAATACGGCCATGAAGCCCCCGCCGAGGTTGCCTGGGAGGGCGTTTACCACCCCGGCGAAGCGGACGGCATGACCGCTGAAGACTTCGTTCAACGCCGTTTCCAGCCCGATCGGCCCAACGTGGCTGTGCTCTTCTACCGGGCCCATTGGATGAGTGAAAACCTCCAGACTGTAGACGCTCTGGTCAGTCGTCTCGAAGAACTGGGCGCCAATGTCCTACCGGTCTATTCTTTCAGCCTGAAGCACAATCCGGAGGGCGACGGGCAGGCCAACCGCACGTTCACAGATATCCTCTGCGACACCGACGGCAACTCCCGCGTCCACTGCATCATCAACACAATGGGCATGTCGATGACCGACTTGCAGCAGGATGTGGCGACCTTTGCCACCGGTCCCCAAGTCGATTATCTAGACAAGTTGAATGTGCCGATCATCCAGGGCATCTTCTCCACCGGCAGTGAAGCCGACTGGGCGGATAGCTCCCTTGGGCTGGGGCCCATCGACACTGCTATGAGCGTCGCCTTACCCGAGTTCGACGGCCGGATAATCACCGTCCCCATCTCCTTCAAAGAAGAAGTCGCGTCCGGAACGGGGTCAGCCAACGGCGGCCGCAACGGCAAGATGGAAGCACGGTTGCAGCGGAACCTACCCCAGCTTGACCGTATCGACTTCCTGGCCCGGCTAACCGTGAAGTGGGCTGGGCTCAGACTCAAACCCAACGCCGAAAAGCGCATCGCCATCATCCTCAGCAACTACCCGACCAAGGACGCCAGGATCGGCAACGCCGTTGGCCTGGACACCCCGGCGTCGGTCATCAACATCCTTCACGCCATGAAGGATGCCGGCTATCACGTCACCAACATCCCGGCCGACGGCGACGAGTTGGTCCACCAGATCATCGAACGCTGTAGCAACGACACCGACACCCTGACCGAAGAGCAATTGAAGTTGGCGGCGGGTCATGTCAGCGCCAAGCAGTATTCAGAGTGGTTCCGCGGCTTCCCCAAACAGGTCCAGACCGAATTGAGGGCCGCCTGGGGCGAACCCCCGGGGCAGGTCTACCGCACCGGAGACGACCTGGCCATCGCCGGCATTGACCTGGGTAACGTGTTCGTGGGCCTGCAACCGCCCAGGGGCTTCGGCGAGAACCCCATCGCGGTTTACCACAGTCCCGACCTGGCGCCCACGCACCATTATGTGGCCTACTACCGTTGGGTTCGCGACATTTTCAAGGCCGACGCCATGATCCACGTCGGCAAGCACGGCACCATGGAATGGCTGCCCGGCAAGGGCATCGGCCTATCAAACGAGTGCTACCCCGAGGTCACTCTTGAGGACATGCCGCTGTTCTACCCGTTCATCATCAACAACCCCGGCGAGGGCGCACAGGCCAAACGCCGCGCTCACGCCACTATCATCGACCATCTGATCCCGCCGATGACCACCGCCGACAGCTACGGCGATATCGCCCGCCTGGAACAATTGATGGACGAACACTATCAATGCCAGACGTTGGACCCGGCCAAGCTCCCGTTATTGGAGGGCCAGATCTGGGACATGGTCCGCCAGGCTGACTTGGACCGCGACCTGGGGGTTGATGAGCTACCCGAGGACTTTGGCGACTTTATCCTTCATATAGATGGGTATCTCTGCGAGTTGAAAGACGCCCAGATCAAGGACGGACTCCACACATTGGGCGAGGTGCCGCAAGGCGAGCAGATGACCGGGCTATTGTCATCGCTGACCAGGTTGGACACCGGCTCGGTACCCAGTCTGAGAAGGTCATTGGCTGAAGCCATGGGCCTGGATTACACCAGTCTGCTGGATGAACCGGCCCTTCCTGCCGTCGACCCGGTCCCTGCCCCTCTGATCAACGGTGACGACTCGCCCATCCGGACGCAGGGCGATTTATTGGAACGGTTGGAAGTAGTATCTCGGTCGGCTTATACGCTGCTGGACGCCGGCGGATTCAAGAGCGAAAACGTCGCCGGGACCGTTGAGAAATTACTTGGCGGCAAAGACGCACAAACTAGCAAGGTTTTGAACTATGTGGCCGACACCTTGCACCCGGCCTTGCTGCGGACCACAGACGAGATCGGCAACCTGCTTCGGGGTCTAAACGGCCAGTTCGTTCCCGCCGGGCCCAGCGGCGCGCCCACTAGAGGGATGTCCAACATCCTGCCCACGGGCCGCAACTTCTACTCGGTGGACCCCAAGACTATTCCATCACCCACCGCCTGGGACATGGGTGTGGGCCTGGCTGATGCCCTTCTTGCCGTCTACATGGAAGAAGAGGGCGCCTACCCCGAGATGGTTGGCCTGGTCATCTGGGGCACCTCGGCCATGCGTACCCACGGGGACGACATCGCCCAAGTCTTCGCTCTGCTGGGAGTAAAGCCGGTCTGGCAGCAAGAAAGCCGCCGCGTTACCGGGCTGGAAGTGATACCCCTGGCGGAACTGGGCCGTCCGCGCATCGACGTTACTGTCCGGATCAGCGGTTTCTTCCGCGACGCCTTCCCCAACCTGATCGAGCTGATCGACCAAGCGGTGCAGCTGGTCGCTTCTCTCGACGAATCCCCCGAAGACAACATGGTGGTTAAGCACCTCGCGGAGGACCGGGCAAGTGATCTGGCCGATGACCCGTCGGCCGATCCGTCTTCTACGGACTCTGAGAGCAGCCCGGCGCTTTACCGCATCTTTGGCAGCAAACCGGGTACCTATGGGGCTGGCATCTTGGGCGCCATCGACGAGCGCAACTGGGAGACCGTTCAGGACCTGGCAGAGGTCTACACGGCCTGGGGCGGCTACGCCTACACCCGTCAGGAATTCGGAGTCCACGCCAGGGACCAGTTCCGGCGCCGGTTCAGCCAGATCGTAGTAGCGGCTAAGAACCAAGATAACCGCGAACACGACATCTTCGATAGCGACGACTACATGCAATACCACGGCGGCATGATCGCCACCGTGCGGGCGCTCACCGGCCAGAACCCCCAGCAGTACTTCGGCGACAGCTCAGACCCGACTCGCGCCAGGGTGCGCAAGCTGGAGGACGAAGCCAGGCGGGTCTTCCGCACCAGGGTCGTGAACCCCAAGTGGATCGACTCCATGAAACGCCACGGCTACAAGGGCGCTTTCGAGCTCTCCGCCACTGTTGACTACATGTTCGGCTACGACGCCACCGCCCAGGTGATCGAAGACTGGATGTACGAGAATGTCACCGAGTCGTACGTGCTGGACCCG
This sequence comes from Dehalococcoidia bacterium, assembly GCA_963693555.1. Classification (GTDB taxonomy): domain Bacteria; phylum Chloroflexota; class Dehalococcoidia; order Lucifugimonadales; family UBA3495; genus UBA9611. The sequence continues at coordinate 9,592 of CAVOAA010000097.1, forward strand.
GAGACCCAAGAGTTTTTCCAGCAGAGCAACCCCTGGGCCTTGCGCGACATCGTGGAACGGCTTTTAGAAGCCATCGAGCGCGGCATGTGGGAGAACCCGCCGCCCGAGATGAAAGAGAAATTACAGCAGATGTTCTTAGACCTGGAAGCAGACCTAGAAGCGCGCCAAGAAGACCCGCAGACCTAGAAACCAAATACTCTTGCAACCAAAAGCCCCTTCCCCCGCGCACGGGGGAGGGGATAAATCCCTCTTTTGGAAAATAAACAATCGATCAGGAGGCCACCTGTGGAAATAACCATGGAATTGCTCCGGGAACTGACCAAGGACGAAAAAAAGACCTGGGTTATCGGCGGCAGCAAGGTGTCCAGCGAGAATAGCGCCAAGGGTATCAAGGAGCCGGAAGTCTCGGGTAAGTACGTCACCGTTGAGGCAGACAACTGGCACTTCCACCTGTCCCTGGAAAACGTCACTGGAATTCAGTTCGTCGTTGCCGAAAGCCACGGCGACATGCACTCATACTACGTCCGGTTCTCCGGACCTGGCTATGAAGATACGCTGGTCCGCAGCTACTTCTCCAACCCCGAGTTGGACGACAATGAGAAACGGACGGACTTCCAACCCGAAAAATTGAAGGTCTTCGAAGAGTTCCGGGACCGGTACGTGGGCCGTGAGGGCATCACGTTCGTCGAGAGACCTCGAAAGACCGGCTAACGATCATTCAAGAATTGATTACGCAATTTTTGATCCGTAACTACAACTAGCCCGTATATATGTTGACGCCTCCATCCGGGGGAGTTAGCATCATCTAAGTAGTCAGTTAGGAAGTCAGTCTTGACCTTCAACGCTGACGCCGAATTAACAATCTAAAAACCGTCCATAGGTGGTCCCGAGAGATCGGGACTGAAAAGGGAAGCCGGTGAGATACCGGCGCGGTCGCGCCACTGTAACTGGTGGGGTCCACCCCAAAATATCGTCACTGTTCCGACTAGTCGGAATGGGAAGGCGGGGGTAAGGGCCAAGAACCAGGAGCCAGGAGACCTGCCTATGAATTGACTTGATGCACTTCGCAGATGAGGGTGTAAGTCGTATTTTCTCCGTAGAACCTGACTTTTTAACCTGACTTTCGAAGTCGGGTTTTTTTTGACCAGCGTTAGACGTCGCTCTCAGAAATTGGCGGCATGGGCGCAGTCCTAACAAGCGAATGTTCGACGGAGACAACGGAGACAACTATGAAGAAGCCACGATTATTGATAACGCCCCGGAAGATGACTCAGCAAATCCCCAACGCGCCAGCGGCCCTCCTACCGCAGCGCATTATTGTTAGATGCCCGCCACGCTTTCTTGGCAGCCACCGATTTAGCCTTAGCGGTGGTGGCGGGC
>CAVOAA010000098.1:0-10907 GCA_963693555.1 Dehalococcoidia bacterium
GCGAGTGCTCGCTCAACTCCCAACTGGGGGAGCGGTAGCCACGGGGCTGCTCTCCGGTGATGCCGCTTAGGATGCGGAGGCCCGACTCGATGACGTCGTTCTCTTGCTCACGTGTCAGGGAGGACGGCGGCTCGTGCATATAGCCGTGATGCGCGACCTCGAAGCCCCGATCGAATATGTTCTTGACCATGCTTTCGTGGGTCTCTGCCACGTAGCCGGGGATATAGAAGCTGGCGGGGATGGAGTGGGCTTCTAGCATGTCCAGGATGCGCGGCGTGGCGACCGAGGGGCCGTATTCGGCCATGGACATGAGGCTGGGGTGGTCTTTGAACGACGGGTCACGGTTCAACCAAGAAGAAACACCGTCGATATCGAATCCAAGCAGCACGACACACTGCGTGTCACCGGGCCATATTCCCGACATAGTCTCCCTCCAGCCTGAGTCTGAATGGAGGCTATTCTAGTTCACCGGAACGGGTTGGGGAAGGGGGTGGTTCGACTGAGCTCACCACGAACGGAACCAGAGCATTGCCAAAAGCTCAGACACAAACAAGATCAGATCAAGAATGCAGTTTGGTGAAGAGTCAAACACAAACACCGTTCGTCCTGAGCTTGTCGAAGGGGGCGAATCGGTTAAGCAAGTTTTGCCCGATCGGCCGTGTGATCGTTGTCGTGCGCCGAGAGGTCTTGCCGTCGTATCAAGGAGATCGAGGCCATATTAAATTGCAGGCTGATTATCGCGGACGTGGATACTTGATCCACGGTGTTACCATTGACGCCGGCCCGGAGCGCCTGTCCGGCATCTTGCCGCATGTTGTGCCTACCAAACGGTGATCGACAGGAGAACGATGAGCTTGAAACCCTACCTTATTTTGACATTGGTTATTCTGCTGGCTGCTCTTGGAGTGGCGTGCGGTTCGTCCACTCCAGCCGGAACATCTCAGGACGGGGCGAGTTCTCCCACCGCTTCGGCGGCTGACGCCACGGAAACAACCGGAGCGCCCGTAACCAAGGAGCCAACTGCCACCTCCGAACCCTTAGGGCCGGTGTTCGCAGGATTCGATTTTCCAGTGCAGGAGGGCACGTATTGGGAATATGAATGGGAATATGAGAAGGGAACGTTCTGCCTTAGTTGCCGTAGCGGGCCGTCCGTTGACTCCGGCGTATTCCGCGTTACTCTGGGCCAGCCCAAGGAGATCGAAGGGTTGATTGCTTATGAGGTCCAGGTAACGGGGAAGTACCGGCGAGATGACATAGAGTTGGGCAGCGGCTACGGTCCACGTTGGAGCTACCTGGCGGTGGACGACAACCTGATCTTTGTGTCTGAAGATGGAGACTCGCTCACCGTGTTGTTTGATGGGCAAGAAGGGAGATGGCCCGGAAGCGGGTTCTTCACCACTAGATTCGAGACTGAGCACCTATACGAAGGACAGGCTCAAGGGAGTGACGTAGTGGTGCAGGCTTCGACCCAAGGCGGCGAAGGTGGCTGTGTGTTTTATCGGTCCGTCGGCCGGGTTTGCTCCAGCGGAGAGGATTTCGACTACACCGCGACAGAGACGTACCGGCAGGGCGTCGGACCTGTGGCCTACTCCTACCGGTATTCTTTCAGCTCGGGCAGCGGTTCGAACTCATTCTCGTTGAGCACTACGGAATCGGTGTCGTTGGTCCGGTCTTCCCTGCGATAATTCGCGGATTCGTCAGGTATCTCACGAACAGAAACCCGAGTGAGTCCAACGGAGACCGATTTGGCCAGCCGGGGTGAACCGGTCTACAGGTTCGGAATAACTTCTTCCGCCAGGGCGTCCAGATGCTCCATGTCGTCGAAGGCGGGGTTCAGCAGGATCATCTCCGCTCCCGCGGCGGTGACCTTGGCCAGCTCTTCGGTCACTTTGGCGGCGGAGCCCCAGACAGATACCTGGGAGGCCATATCGGCGTTGCCGTACCGCTTGCCGAACCACTCTTTCAGACGGCCTTCCGCCCGGTCTTCGTCATTGTCCACCGCAACGTAGACCCGCTTGGAGATGGTGAACGACGCGGGGTCTTTGTCCGCCTCTTCCAGGTACATCTTCGTCTGGTCAACGGCCGTCACGAAACTTTCGGTATTGGACGACCCGGCGCCCATCCAGCCGTCACCGTGTTTGACCGCCCGCCGCAGGGCGTTGGTGTGCCGCGCGCCCAGCCAGATGGGCGGGTGGGGATTTTGTAGGGGCTTCGGCTCCATCTTGAGGCCGTCCAACTGCCAGAACTCGCCCTGGAAGTGGGCTTCAGGCTGAGTCCAGAGGGCTTTCATGACCTCGATAATCTCGGTGAACCGCCGTACACGTTTCTCCTGGGAGAAGCCGTAGGGCGGGATGTCGTTGGGGTTGCCGCCCAGACCCAATCCCACGGTCAGCCGTCCCTGGCTCATGTGGTCCAGACTGCCGAGGCTCTTGGCCAGTTGGATGGGATTTCGGAGCGGCGCCACTATGACCGACGTGCCGAGCCGCACTTTCTCAGTGATGGCGGCCAGATATGACAGCAGAGTAACTGGCTCGAGAATGGGGACGGCCCCAGTGATGGCTTCCTGAGTCCAAAGACTCTCGAATCCCAACGCTTCGGCCCGCTTAGACCACCGCTCGATCAGTGGCATGTCGATGGGACCATCAAAGAACACCTGCGGAATAGAAATACCCCAACTGATCTTTCCAGCCATTTTAGGCCTCCACGTTAGCTGTCAGTTTTTACTGCGGGAATAACGTCAAACCCGGTGTACGGGCGTAGTACTTCTGGAATAACTACCGAGCCATCTGGTTGCTGGTAGTTCTCCAGGATGGCGATCATGACCCTGGGCAGGGCCAGACCGGAGCCGTTCAGGGTATGGGGCAGGCGAGGGCGGCCACCATCTTCGGCCCGGTATCTAATATTGGAGCGGCGGGCCTGGAAGTCAGTGCAGTTGGAGCAGGAACTGACCTCCAGCCACTCTTCGCAGCCGGCGGCCCAGACCTCGATGTCGTAGGTCTTGGATGATGCGAAGCCCATGTCTCCGGTGCAAAGTTGCAACACCCGGTAGGTGAACCCCAGCTTGCGGCAGACATCCTCGGCGTCGTCCACCAGCTTCTCCAGCTCTGCGTTTGAGTTTTCAGGCTCCACAAACTGGTACATCTCTACCTTGTTGAACTGGTGTACCCGTTTGATGCCCCGAGTGTCCCGGCCTGCCGACGCCTTTTCGCGTCGGAAACAGGGGGTCTGGGCCACGTACTTCAGGGGCAAGGTGTTGGCCGGTATGATCTCGTCCCGGTACAGGTTCGTTATGGGGACCTCGGCGGTGGGAATCATCCAGAGGTCGTCTTCTTCATCGTGATAGAGGTTGTCGGCGAACTTGGGCAGGTTGCCCGAGCCTTCCATGATCTCTCGTTTGACCACTGCGGGCAGCGAGATTTCGGTGTACCCGTGGTCGTTGGAGTGGAGGTCCAGCATCCAGGCGATCAGCGCCCGTTCCAGCTTGGGGCCGTAGCCCAGCATGGTGTAGAACCGGCTGCCGGCGAGCTTGGTGCCGCGCTCGAAGTCGATGATGCCCAGTTCTTCGCCTAGGTCCCAGTGTGGCTTGGGGGAGAAGTCCAATACCGGCGGCTCGCCGTTCTGCCGGATGACGACGCTGCCCGACTCGTCCTCGCCAACCGGAACGTCGGCCTGGGGCAGGTTGGGTAGAGTCAGCATAACCTCGCTGAGCCGGTCGCCAAGTTCCCTGGTCTCTTCGTTAAGGGCGTCGGCCTGATCGCCGATCTCCCGCATCTGGGCCCGGTCTTCGTCCGAGATTTCCTTGCCCTGAGAACGCGCCTGCCCCAGTTCCTTGCTGACCCGGTTGCGTTCGGCATTCAGGTCGTCGCGCTTGGTGATGGCGGCGCGAATCTTGGAGTCCAGCTCCAAAACCTTTGTTATCTGGTCATCTTCGCCCCTGGTCTGCAGGGCGGCGCGCACCTCGTCTGGGTGCTCTCTAATATGTTCTATTGAAAGCATGGCATCATCTTTGTGGCATGGGTTGCCCGGTCAGTGGAAAGCATAGGCTACTCGGACTCTTCTTCGTTCGTATCGCCAGTATTGCTCGTAAGGGTACGCATCTGGGGGAACAGCAAAACGTCCCGTATGGACGATTGCCCGGCCAAGAGCATCACCAGCCGGTCGATGCCGATGCCTAGACCGCCTGTTGGCGGCATGCCGTACTCCATGGCCGTTAGGAAATCCTCGTCTTGCCGGTCGACATCTTCGTTCTCGTACAGACGCTGTATCTCCGCTTGGTCCTCGAACCGCGCTCGCTGGACCACTGGGTCGTTGAGTTCGCTGTAGGAGTTGGCGATCTCCATGCCAAAGGCAAAGGCCTCGAACCGCTCCACATATCCGGGGGAGTCGGGCTTGGCCTTGGCCAGAGGAGACATCTCCTCCGGGTAATCGAGCACGAAGGTCGGCTGGATCAGGTGGGGTTCCACGAATGTGGATAGCAGCTTGTCGATCAGACGGCCACGGCTTTCTAATACCTTGGTGTCGATGCCCAACTCGCCGGCCTTCTGGCGCAGGGCGTCGTCGTCGAACGATTCCAGGTCGATGCCGCTCCGTTTTTCCAGTTCTTCACGCAGGCTGACCCGCTGCCACGGCGGCGCGAAGTCGATCTCCTGGTCGCCGATCATGACCTTGGTCGAGCCGTTGACCTGAGTGGCAATGGTCGAGACCATCTGCTCAACCATGTCCATAACGTCGTTGTAGTCGGCGTAGGCCTCGTAGCTCTCCAGTAGGGTGAACTCGGGGTTGTGGTCCTGGTCGATGCCCTCGTTGCGAAAGACCCGGCCAATCTCATAGACCTTGTCGAAGCCGCCGATGATCAGCCGCTTCAGGTAGAGCTCAGTGGCGATTCGCAGGTAGAGCTGCTGGTCCAAGGCGTTGTGGTGGGTGACGAAGGGCTTGGCATGGGCCCCGGCGGCCACCGGCACCAGTATGGGGGTGTCTACTTCCAGAAAGCCCCGGTCGTCCAGGAAACGGCGGATGCCGCGGACAACCTTGGAGCGCAGGACAAACACCGGCATGATCTCGTCTTGGTTGGCGATCAGGTCCAGGTAGCGCTGGCGGTAGCGGGTCTCGACGTCCTTCAGGCCGTGCCATTTCTCCGGCAGAGGACGCATGCCCTTGGCGGTGACCGTGAGTTCCATGGCGTCGATGGTCACTTGGCCGGTGCGGGTGCGAATCAGGTTGCCGCGCACGCCCAGATGGTCGCCGATGTCCAGGTCCTTAAGCAGATCGAACCCTGCTTCCAGGTTGTTCTGCCTGAGCAGGGCCTGGATGACGCCGGACGCGTCCCGTAAGTCTAGAAACGCTGCCTTGCCCATGGTCCGCATCGAAGTGATGCGACCGGCTAGGGAGACGTTTTGCAGCTTCTCATCAGGCGGGTCGGATTCTTCCAACTCCTCGAACAAGGCCGTGGCGGTGGCGGCGTCGAAGGAGCGCTGGTAACGGGCCGGGTAGGGGTCTAGGCCATCGGCGCGGATGCGTGCGAGCTTGGCGGCCCGGTTCTCTACAAGGGTGTCTTCTCGGTCTGCCATTTGTTCTTATGAGTCCTGGGCCGTGAAGGGCGAGTTAATCGGGTTAAAAAGCCAGAGAAAACAGCGAAAAGCGTCGTCTCTTCTGACTAGCGATTGTAATGCCGTGCCCATGCCTTGTAAAGGAAATAGCAGCCTGATCAGGCATAGATGAAAACGCATTCATTGACTAGATTTATACAGTTCATTAATATAATTAATGTGTTAGTCACGAACTCCATCATATTTTCGATTCCCAACGCCGGTTTTACCTGAGGCCTCGTCTGCGGGGCCTGGACAGCTCGGCGGTCCCACTGGGTTTTGATCTAGCCAACACGGGTAGCCAACACGGGTAGCCAACACCGGGAATCTATCCCTGGTTTTCTCTCCCCAGCCCGCCTTCCACATTCCACGCCCTAGGTATGCCGTTGGACTACCAATCGTCAGCTATTTATTGGTAGCCGTCCGAGCGTAATTCCGGGTGATTAGCCTGGGTGATTGGCCTAGGTGATTTGAATGAAAACCAAAATTTCTGTACGCGTTTGCTTGCTGGGCTTCGCCCTCGTCTTTGTCCTGTTGTTTATCGCCGCTTGCGGCGGGAGTGATGCGCCTGTGCTCAGAGTCGGTGGCATCCCCGACCAAGACGCTTCCAGGCTCGTTCGGCGGTACGACGGCTTCGCTGCATATCTTTCCCAAAAATTAAGCGTGGATGTGAAGTACATCCCCATTGTCGATTACGCGGCTGTGGTTACGGCGTTCAGCCAGGGGAAGCTCGACCTGGCATTCTTCGGCGGACTCACTGGGGTGCAAGCTAGGCTGCTGGACCAGGGCGCCCAGGCGATCGCTCAACGGCAGCATGACGCCCAGTTCCACTCGAAAATCATAGTCCGAATGGACCTCCCTGTAGCGTCACTGGCTGATCTTGTGGACATTGCGGATGAACTGACCATCACCTTTGGCAGTGAAAGCTCGACCTCAGGCCACCTGATGCCCCGCTTTTACTTGGATAAGATCGGCTTGGACCCTGATTCCGGTTTCAAATCACCACCAAATTACTCAGGCTCCCACGACCTGACTTGGCGGTTGGTAGAGAGCGGAGCATTCGACGTTGGAGCGCTGAACGAAGATGTTTGGGAGAGGGCCGTGGGCTGCGGCGCAGTGGACACTGGCAAGGTCAGGGTGCTGGAGACCACTCCACCCTACTTCGACTACAACTGGACGGCAGCCTCGGGGGCAGACGAGAAGTTTGGCGACGGCTTCACCCAGAGGATCCAGACGGCGCTTCTGGAACTGAGTCTTGAGGAACACCAGGAGATTCTCGAATTATTCAACACGGAGCGGTTCATCGCCACTGAGAACGCTAATTATCTGGCCATCGAACAGGTGGCTAGAGACCTGGATATCATCAGATGACCTCGGCGGAAAAGATAGTGGACGGACGTGGCTTGGGCAAGATTTTCGGGGCGCAGACCGCCCTGGCCCCGCTGGACCTGACTATAGCCACCGGCGAGCGAGTGGCCTTAGCCGGCCCCAGCGGCAGCGGCAAGTCCACGCTCCTTTACATCTTGGCCGGGCTGATTCAGCCTGACCGGGGAGAGTTATTCCTGGACTCTCAGGCTGTCTCCCAGCTCAAGCCTGGCCGCCAACTATCCGAGGCTGTGGGGCTGATCCAACAGCAGTTCGACCTGGTTCCCCAGTTGCCAGTGATACAGAACGTGCTCGCCGGCCGGTTGGGCCATTGAGGCCTGCTTCGGTCGTTGGCGTCGTTGTTCTCGGCAAGGGAGCGGGACTTGGCGGTATCGGCGCTGTCTCGTTTGGGCATCGCCGACAAGATAGACCAGCGGACCTCCCGGCTCTCCGGCGGCGAGCAGCAGCGGGTGGCCATCGCGAGGCTGATGGTCCAGTCGCCCAAGATCATCCTTGCCGACGAGCCTGTTTCATCCTTGGACCCGGCCCAGGCTGAGGAGATACTTAAGCTACTGACTGGCCTGGCTGACGACACGGGCGGCGTCATGGTGGCCAGTCTCCATGCCCCCGACTTGATCCTCCAGCATTTCACCCGCGTCATCGGTCTTCGGCAGGGGATACTTCAATTCGATATACCAGCCCGGGAGTTGACTCCCTCGGTGTTGGAGGCACTCTATGATCTGGACCGGGACGCCCAAATCTAAGGGGCCGGCCAGGCTCTTAGAGACCAGACGCCTGCTGTCGCTGGTCCTGATCGGAGCGCTGGTCTGGAGCCTTGCCAGCGTCGATTGGGGTGGAGGCATCGTTCACACCGGCGGCGGTGATGCGATCAAAGGCTTTGCTCTCGCACTGTTCCCGCCGGAGCTGTCCCCAGAATTTCTGAAGGTGGCCTTGGCCGCCAGCTGGCAGACGGTCGTCCATGCCGTGGCCGGGATAACTTTGGCGATCGTAATCGGGCTGCCACTTGGAATAGCTGCCTCTGGTTCGCTTGGAACCCCTGGGCGGTCATCGACGGCGTTGGCCGTTGCAGTTCGGTTCATCCTGGCGTTCATGCGCTCGATACACGAACTGGTCTGGGCGGTCCTATTCGTTACCGCCTTTGGGCTGTCGTCCCTGGCCGTCGTGTTGGCCATCGCCATTCCATATGCCGGGATATTGGGCCGCATCTATTCAGAGCTGCTGAACGACGTCCCCCAGGGCCCGCTGGTAGCTCTCCGTTCTTCCGGCGCCTCTCCAGTCCGAGTGCTGTTCTATGGCCGTATCCCGATGGTGCTTACAGATATCCTCGGCTACAGCTTCTACAGGTTCGAGTGTGCCCTGCGCGCTGCCGCCATCATGAGTTTCGTGGGCATCCGCGGCCTGGGGTTTGAGATTCAATTGTCCTTGAACGACCTGCGCTTTGATGAAGTCTGGACGTTGCTGTTCTTCCTGGTTGGGCTGGTGCTGCTGGTGGACTATTGGAGCTCCAGGGTGCGCCGGAGTCTTCAGTCATGAAGCAATTAAAACGCGGCAACATCACGTTTGCGAGAGCTTCCCTCTATGCGTTTATGGCCCTCGCCGTAGGCTCTTGGGCCTACATATTGGCCGGGGCCGATAGCGGATTGGAAGATATGTTTTCCGGGCGTGCTTGGGGGAATGCCGGTGGGTTCTTGAAGCAGCTGATGGGGCTTGAAGACAGCCTGACCGATGGCGGCCGGCCCGCCTTTTTAGACCTGGGCCGCTGGGCGGAGACGGGGAAGCTGGCCTATAGGACTCTGCTGATGAGCGTCCTGGCCATCAGCTTCGCCGGAGTGGGTGTGCTGCTGACCTTCCTGCCTGCTGCGCGAAACGTGAGCAACGGAGAACTAGGGGGAAATCCCTCTCCCGCGCTCGGGGTTCTGTATCACCTGCTGCGGTTCGTGTTCGCCTTCACCAGGGCCGTACCCGAGTTGGTCTGGGCCATGGTGATCGTGTTCGTACTGTCGCCGGGGGTGCTGCCGGGAGCCATCGCATTGGGTCTGCACAATTACGGGATAGTGGGCCGGCTGTCGGCGGAAGTTGTCGAGAATATGGACCCCGGTCCCGCGCGTGCATTACGATCGGCGGGGGCGGGGAACCTGCAGATGCTCGCCTACGGGATTATTCCCCAGGCTAGGGCGCAATTCCTGACCTACCTGCTTTATCGCTGGGAAGTGGTGATCCGCACCACCGTGGTGGTCGGGTTCGTTAGCGCCGGCGGTCTGGGCCGGGAGTTCCGGCTCAGCCTCAGCTTTTTCCAGTACACCGACGTGGCGCTAATCATCCTGTGGTACCTGATCTTGGTGGTGGCGGTGGACCTGTTGAGTGGTTTCCTGCGGCGAATGGTCCGCGCCGATTAGATCGTGACCGGGTAGATGACCTGGATGACTTTGTTGTCCCGCAGTCCGTCGAAGTAGGGATGAGGGCGCTCCGGGTGTTGCAGCCAACGCCGGACGAAATAGGCTACCAGGTTGGCCAACTGGCTTCCCACCGAGTGTTCTTGCTCCACATAGCAGATGTCGTCGATCAGGCCGGTGGCGTCGATGCCCTCATCAGAGCGCAAGAACTCGGACATCAGCTTTGCTTCGATCGATGCCCCGTTCTGCGCAATCACCAGGGAATGGTTGGAGATCGACATGGAGCCGTCCATGATCTGGTCTTCAGACATGGATGACATGTTGAGTTCGTCTAGGAACATGCCGATGGCGAAGAAAAATTTGTTGACCAACGGGCCGGTGGGAGTATCCCAAGGCGTGAGATACGGGTCGGTGCCGGCGGCTTTGGCGTCGGTGAATTCCTGTTTGTTCACGTAGGAGGTGATCACCGGGGTCTCGCGCCGGATCATTACGCCAAGACAGTCTTGGATCAGCTCGTTCCGCTTGTCGCCCTGCCAAGAATTGAAGTAACCCAAGCCCTGGTAAACGTCCACCGGACGTATCACAGAAGGCGCGCCTTCTTCGCCAAGGGGGGCGCCGAAATGCCTCCGGCATAGGGCGTTGAACTCGCCGTTGATGGAGATCGATTGGCTCTCATGAACGAACAGACCGGTATAGACCTGGTGTAGCTGAGAGGGGTCTGTCGCGGTGACACCGGTTAAGCCGGATTCCCCAACGTAGGTTAGGAACATTTACCTATCTCCAAAACAACCGCCGGAGGCGGTACGCCCATCGGGCTTCGCTCCTCCGGCGTTATTAAACTTTTTGATCCTGCAACGAAACAGGACGGGGCTGAGGATTTTACTCCTCGGCAGCCTCTTCGGTCTCGCCGGCCTCGCCCTCCGCGCCCTCGTCGCCGCTGGGGAATACTTCCTCGGCGACTCTGGGGAGTTCGATCCTGACGACCAGCGCTTCTAGGTCGCTGATAAGCGTGGCAGTATCGGGAATGGGCAGGTCGGACACACGGATCACCGAGTCAGGCTCTTCCATGACCGAGATGTCCAGTTCGATTTGACCCGGCATCTCCAGAGGCAGCGCCTGAAGGTCGATCGTGCGGAGTTGGTGCATCACCGTGCCGCCCACGTTGCGGGCACCGGCAGACTCACCGACCAGTATGATCGGCACCTGGGCGGTTACCGGCCGGCTGATGTCGGCGGCCAGGAGGTCTACGTGCAACAGGTCATCCCGCCTGGGGTCCCACTGGATCTCCCGGGCAAAGGCCAGGTGGTTTCCTGACTCGCCTTGGATGGTGATGTGGATCGGTGTTGCGCCACCGGCGGCGGCCAGCACCTTGATCAACTTGGATGTTTGGCACTGTAGTGCTCTGGGCTCCATGCCGGGGCCGTAAAGGTGCACGGGCACTATGCCGACACGGCGTAGGCGCCCGACCTTTTTGCCCGTCAATTCTCTTGGGTCTAGTTCGATCTGAATCGGATTCGTGGTCATGTGACGATGGTCTCCGGTT
>CAVOAA010000099.1:0-10842 GCA_963693555.1 Dehalococcoidia bacterium
GGACTGGCCAAATCCCCGTATAAGATCCTGACCAATGTCCTGCTCCTACCCTGGCGTATACCCACGATGCTGAGTCTGAAGAAGCAACTTCAATTGTGCCAAGCGGTGTTGACCAACTTTGGGATGTCTTATCTGAGAACTACGGGCGTCTTGGGGAATTCCCGCGGGATCTACTGACCGCCGGTCTTTAGAAATGAAGGTACTTGTCACCGGCGCCACCGGGTTCATCGGAGGAAATCTGGCCCGCGAGCTTTGGCGGCGGGGTGACGATGTCCGGGCGCTGGTCCGTCCGGGTAGTAACCGCTTAACAATAGAAGACACCGGAATCGTCCCAGTGGAGGGTGACATCCTTGACCGGCCGTCGGTTGACCGGGCCGTTCAAGGTTGCGAAGCGGTATTCCATGTGGCCGCCGCCTATACCTTCTGGTCCAGAAACCCGGCAGAGGTCTCACGGACCAACGTGGCCGGCACGATCAATGTGCTGGAGGCGGCAAAGCAGGCCGGAGTATCCCGCACGGTCTACACCAGCACGGTGGGGACCATCGGGATCCCTAAGGATGGACTGGGAACCGAGGACACGGCCCTAGACCCAAAGTCACTCCACGGCCGTTACAAGGGGTCTAAATATCTGGCGGAGCAAGAGGCTCTATCCAGGGCGGCTGAGATGCCGTTGGTAGTGGTGAACCCGACAGCTCCCGTGGGACCGTGGGACGTTAAACCCACACCAACCGGGAAGATGATCTTGGATTTTCTCCGCCGGAAGGTACCGGCGTATCTGAAAACGGGAATGAACCTGGTGGACGTGGCCGACGTTGTTGAAGGCCATATCCTGGCCCTGGAGAAGGGAAGGCCCGGTGAACGGTACATACTGGGCAACCGGAACGTGAGTTTGAAGGAAATATTCGACACATTGAGCAGTCTGACCGGTCTCTCAGCGCCCCGCATCAGGGCGCCCTACTGGCTAGTGGTGGGCGTTGGCTATGCCGACCGGTTCGTAGAAGGCACGTTATTGCGCCGCGAGCCGGCCATCCCCGTCGAGGGAGTGCTGGCATCAAAGACCCCTGCCTATGTCAGTTGCGAGAAAGCGGTCAGGGAGTTGGGACAGCCCCAGCGTCCCATAGAAGACGCATTACAGCAGGCCATCGATTGGTTCGTCAGCCACGGTTATGTGGATGGTAAAAACCTCAAGTCTTGGAGCAACGCTACTTAGTCATGGTGGCCCGATCCAGAAATACGCAGGTCAATCAGTCGGTGGACCAAGCTGTCCAGCGGTCTCAGGACTATTTCCGCCGGACTCAGTACTCTGAGGGGTATTGGTGGGGTGAACTGGAATCCAACCCCACCATGGAAGCCGAGTATCTGATGCTTTGCCATTTTACCGGCCGTTATGACTCAGAGCGGTGGCGCAAAGTAAGCAATTACATACTCAGCAAACAGCGGAGCGACGGATCGTGGGGCCAGTATTACGAAGCCCCAGGTGATGTCAGCACCTCGGCAGAATGCTACTTCGCTCTCAAGCTGGGTGGACACTCGCCGGACTCGGAGCCGCTGCGAAAGGCCCGGGAGTTCATCCTTTCCATAGGTGGTATTCCCAAGGTCCGCGTCTTCACGAAAATCTGGCTGGCCCTGTTCGGTCAATGGGACTGGAAAGGCACGCCCAATATGCCGCCGGAGATGATCTTCCTACCGTCCTGGGCGCCCTTCAACATCTATGAATTCGCCAGTTGGGCCCGCGCAACCGTGGTGCCCATGCTGATAATCCTGGCCCGTCAACCGTATTGCCCGGTACCGGAATCGGCCAACATAGACGAGCTTTATCCCGGCGGCCGGGAAGGCACGGACTATAACCTGCCCAAGCCCACTGGCGGCTTCGGCTGGGCCAAGGCCCTTTATTGGACCGACAAGCTAGTGGGACTCTACCAACGCCTACCGGTGCACCCACTTAGGGGCCGCGCCGAACGAAAGATCATGCAGTGGGTGATGGAGCACCAGGAAGCCGACGGTTCGTGGGCCGGCATTCAGCCGCCTTGGGTCTACTCTCTCATCGCGCTGCACACGCTGGGCTACGGCCCGGAACATGAGGCGGTGAAAAAAGGATTCGAGGGCTTTGAAGCGTTCGCTCTGGAAGATGATGACAAGTGCAACATACAGGCCTGCATCTCGCCGGTCTGGGACACCTGCATCGCCCAATTAGCCCTGTTGGAATCGGGACTGGCCCCGGATGACCCCATGGTGCAGTCATCTGCCCGGTGGCTCATGGACAAGCAGATATTCGCCGGGGGCGACTGGCAAGTCCGGGCCAAGGACACCCGCCCCGGCGGCTGGTCATTCGAGTTCGATAACCTGACCTACCCGGACATCGACGACGCGTCCATCGTGGTGATGGCCTTGGACCAGGTGAGGCTGCCGGAAGCCGAGGAATCCCGCCGCGCCGACTCCATTCAACGAGGCGTTGAGTGGATGGCCGGGATGCAGTGCAAAAACGGCGGTTGGGCGGCCTTCGATAAGGACAACAACAAGAAGTATCTAACCAAGATACCGTTCTCGGACTTTGGTGAGACCCTGGATCCGCCCAGCGTCGATGTCACGGCCCATCTGTTGGAGATGTACGGACGTCTGGGTTACACCAAGGCCGACCCGGCAGTCGAACGTGGCTTCGATTACGTGATTAAGGAGCAGGAAGAAGACGGCTCGTGGTTCGGGCGCTGGGGCGTGAATTACGTCTACGGTTCCGGAGCGGTACTGCCGGCACTTGAGGCCATCGGCGAAGATATGTCTCAGCCTTACGTCCGGCGGGCCGTTGACTGGATCGTGGCACATCAGAACGAAGACGGCGGCTGGGGCGAAAGCTGCGGCTCCTATGTGGACCCTACCCTTCACGGCGTTGGACCCAGCACAGCGTCGCAGACCGCATGGGCATTGCTCGGGCTGGTGGCCGCCGGCGAGCACCGTGGCGAGGCTACTCAGAATGGGCTGAAATACCTGGCTGAGACGCAGCAGGAAGACGGCGCTTGGGATGAGCCGTACTTCACCGGAACTGGCTTTCCCGGTTACGGGGTGGGAGAGCGGCTGCAAGCTCTGCCGGATTACGGAGAAACCAGTTATCAAGGCTTGGATATGCCAGCGGGATTTATGATTAACTACCACCTGTACCGCAACTACTGGCCTCTGCTGGCTCTGGGAAGGTATTCTCAGGCCGCTTCGGCACAGTAGAAAAAGGACAGGGACTAGGGTATAACAGGGTCGAGAAAATCAAGGTCGATCTGGGGCAAACAATTTAGGGGGGAGTCTCAAAAATGAAAACTAGGTCCTTTTGCAAGCGGGTCAAGACCCAATGTGCGCCGGAGTTCATAGACATCACCGACTGGGTGGCAGAGTGTGTCGCTGAGTCCGAGATAGCCAACGGGTTCGCCATTGTCTACTCCAAGCACACGACCGCAGCGGTCAAGATCAATGAGAACGAACCGTTACTTTTGGACGACATGGCACGTTTCCTGGAGAAGATATTTCCCAGGCATCATGACTACCAGCACAACCATTTTGAGATTCGCACCGTCAACATGACCGAAGACGAATCGCCAAATGGCCACGCCCACCTGCAGCATCTTCTGCTGGGCACCAGTGAGACTGTGCCCGTGATGGACGGAGCCATGCAATTCGGCACCTACCAGAGCATATTCTTCATAGAGTTGGACCACCCCCGCCCTCGCGAGGTCATGGTCCAGGTAGTCGGCGAATAAACTGAAACCAAAACCCGGCCAGAACCACGCCTCCTGAGGTCTGGGCCATGCCCCTTAGACCGGCGCGTGAACCGTCGATCGGTTTCCGTAATATAATTGTTTGATACCCAGGAGGCGGCCTGATTCGCCGCCGGCCTTTTCATAAAAACCGGCATACCCCTGTAGGACCTATGCACTCTCCCACTATCGATCCAGCATTGGACTTGGAGTCGGCGTACGACGCCTGCCGGACCATCACCCGCCGGGAAGCCAAGAACTTCTACTACGCCTTCTTAACCCTTCCTGCTGCCAAGCGCCGGGCCATCTATGCCGCCTATGCTTTCTGCCGCCACTGCGACGACTCGGTGGACGAAGAGACCTCCACCGACGCCAAGCTGAAAGCCCTGACCGACCTTCAGGCCAACCTAGACAGCACTTATTCCGGCGGCGCTTCCAGCCCGGTCTACATAGCATTGGCCGACGTGGCCCGAAACTACGACATACCCCAGGACTACTTCCAAGAGGTGATTCTGGGAGTAGAAAGCGACCTGGTCAAAGACCGGTTCCAGAACTTTGAGGAACTCAAGGAATACTGCTACCGCGTGGCCTCGGTAGTCGGCCTGATCTGCCTGCAGATATTTGGCTACGAGGACGACGATGCCAAGGAATACGCCGTTGACCTGGGCCTGGCGATGCAACTGACGAACATAATTCGCGATGTGCGGGAAGACTTTGACATGGGCCGGGTCTATATTCCTCAGGATGAGATGGCCCGGTTCGGTTATTCAGAGGAAGACCTGCGAAAAGGGGTCCGTAACCAGGCGTTTCACGACCTGATGGAATTCCAAGCCAAGCGGGCCAGAGAGTATTTCGACCGCGGCTTCAAGCTGCTGCCCTATCTCTCACGGCGATCTCGGGCCTGCCCCGCTGTGATGGGTGCCCTTTACTCCAAGGTCTTGAACCGCATCGAGGCGTCCGGCTACGACATATTGGATTCACGGGTGTCCCTGAGCAAAGCAGAGAAGATCGGCATAACGGCCAAGACCTGGCTGGGCAGTATGTTGCCCCTCCCTTCTTCCCTCCGGTAACCTCTACACAAGACTTTTGCCCACACTACGTTTGTCTTTTGAACGGCCGTTAAACAGGCCGGACGGCAGGGGATGATGGCCCAACAGGGAAAGATAGTTGCGATCACCGGGGCCTCCGGTTACGTTGGCTCCAAGCTTCTCGAGCGTCTGGAACAGGACCCCACCGTGCGAAAACTGGTGGCCTTCGACGTTAATCCGCTGCCGCTTCCCGTCCACAACATCGCCGTCTACCGCAAGAATGTCTCCGAGCCCATCGACGACGAATTGAACGAACAGGGAGCGACCACCCTGGTGCATCTGGTCTTCAACGCCCGTCATGGGGCAAACCGCCGCGAGATCTCCGCCATACACGACGAGAACCTAGACACACTGCGGTCGGTGATGGCCTCCTGCGTCACCGCGCGGATCACCCACCTGATATATATCAGTTCCCATACGGTCTACGGAGCGCACAGCGACAATCCGATACCCATACCCGACGACGCGCCCATGCGGCCTTCCCCTGATTTTCCCTACGCCTACGATAAGCACCAGTGCGAGCTGGCGTTAGAGGAGTTTGCGCGGGCCCAAACAGACGTCAAAGTAACTGTTCTGAGGTCCTGTATCGTGCTGGGACACGGCGCGGATAACCTGGAGACTCAGACCTTCTTCCGCCCCTGGATGTTCGGGGTGACGGACTATAATCCGCCATTGCAATTCGTCTATGACGACGACCTGGCCAGGATCATATCAATCATCATCGACAGAGAGATAACGGGCACATTCAACGTAGCCGGGGATGGGATCGTCCATTACCGGGAGATGGCCAAGATCATCAAGAGTAGACTTGTCAGCCTGCCGTCCTTCTTGGTCTACCCGCTGGTCAGATTATGCTGGGGGCTGCGCCTGCAGCGAGACGCCACCACCCAGGGGCTGGACCAGGTCCGTTGGCCCATACTAATGAGCACCGGCAAACTCCACAAAGCCACCGGATACCGGTTCTGGCACACGGCCCTGGAGTCTCTGACCGCGTTCACTAACTCGACCTATCTTTACAACGACCTCGCCTCCTAATTAGCCGAGCGATTTAGCCGGGCTAGTAGACGAATCAAAGAGTCTCGAATAAACCAATGGTCCAGCCGATCAAGTTAATCATTGACACCGACCCCGGAGTTGACGACGCCGTCGCCATACTGATGGCCCTCGCTGCGCCGGAGGTAGAGGTGTTGGGCCTGACCACGGTCGGAGGCAACGTTGCCCTGGCCCGGACAACCAGAAATGCTCTGGCCCTGCTGCAAGCGGCCGGCAGGAGCGATATACCGGTGGCCAAGGGTGCTTCCCGTCCGCTCCGGGGCAAGTTCAAATACGCACCCCAATTCCACGGCCCGGGAGGGCTGTCTCACCGGCTACCCGAGCCGACGGTGGGCACGATAGATAGTACTGCTGTACAGCTCTTGGATGACCTGTTGAGCAAGGCACCGGGGGACGCGGTCCTCGTGGCGCTGGGGCCGTTGACCAACCTGGCCCGGTTGCTGTGGGAACGCCGGACAGCTCTGAAACAGGCCCGAAACATCGTGGTGATGGGCGGGGCTGTGAACGCGTCGGGCAACGTCACGCCCAAGGCCGAGTTCAATATCTATTGCGACCCGGTGGCGGCGGAGGTGGTCCTGTCCAGCGGCCTGCCGATCACATTCGTTGATCTGGCAGCTTGCCGTCAGGTGGCGATCAGTCGGGAACAAGCGATGGGCCTTAGTTCGAAACACCCTCTTGGACGATTGACCCTTGATCTATTACAGGGCTGGTTCACAAAGCACCCGGACAGGCCCCAGTTCGAGTTCTACGACCCTCTGGCCATGGCGATTGCCCTTGATCCGGCGATCAGCACAGTGGCAAAGGTGGACTTAGACGTTGGCCTGGAAGAAAACGACTCTTGGGGAGAGACTTCAGAATCTGGCGGGCCGGGCGAAATCACCCTGCCGTTGCATATTGATACGGCCCGGTTTTTTAGGCTTCTAGAGACGCTGTTGGAGATACAGGGACTCCCTGCTTCCTAGTATTTTTCAGTGAGAACTAGCGAGAGCAGCCGCCCCTTCCCGGACCATGGGGATGAGTTCTTTGCCCCAATCGATGGTGTCTTGTAGCGGGTCGAAGCCGCGAATGATGAACGCGGAAGCCCCGGCTTCGACGTAGGCCAGCAGCGATTCGGCCACCTGTTCGGCAGTGCCAACCAGAGCGGTGGTATTGCCAGCAGCGCCGGTGGTCGCGGCGATGGGCATCCAGAGACGCTGGTCGTGGACGTCACTTTCGGCCGCAAAGTCCAATAGCCGCCGTGACCCTTCAGACTGCAGCCTGGCCGGTTTTGCCGGGCCGATAGTCTCTCCCACAGACGATTTCACACGGTCTAAGATGCTTCTGGCCCTGTCCCATGCCTCCGCTTCCGTGTTCCCCAAGATGGGTCTTACAGAGACACTGAAGCGTATATCCCGGCCGTACTTGGCGGCGCGTCCCCGGATGTCAGCGATCTGGCTTCTTATCGAATCCAATGGCTCGCCCCAGAGGGCATAGACGTCGGCCCGTTTCGCGCCGACCTCCTTGGCCACGTCCGATGCCCCGCCGAAGTACAGGGGCACGTGGGGCCGTTGGTAGGTACGGACTTCACTCAAGTTCTGCTCGAACTTATAGAACTCCCCGTCATAATCGAAAGGAGTGGTCTCGGTCCAGACGCGGCGCATGACCTCCATGAACTCGTCGGTCCGGCGGTAGCGGGCGTCGTGGTCGATCCAGTCGCCATCCCGTCTTTGTTCGATGTCACTGCCGCCGCTGATGATATGCATGGCGATGCGGCCGCCAGTTAGCTGGTCCAATGTGGCGGCCTGACGGGCAGCCAGGGTCGGTACCACGAAACCCGGCCGGTGGGCGATGAGAAATCCCAGCGTCTTGGTCTGGGAGGCCGCGTACCCGGCCACGCCGAATCCCTCTGCCGTGGCCGACGAATACCCAATAAGCACCTTGTCGAATCCGCTGGCTTCGTGGGCCTGGGAGAACTCGGCGATATAGTCGGCGTCGATACCGGCGGGAATCTCGTCAGCAGGATTGATGCCGCCCCCGAAGAGGCTGACAGTTACGCCCCGGGAAGAATCCCGCTCCCGGTTGACGCCAATCATCCCCATGATTTCTACGTCTGACATTACTTGGTCCCCCAGATAAGGTTCTCCAATTAAGTCCCAGCCTAAGTCCTTAGTGAATGGCGGGGCGGAGCGAATACAACGATTACGCTCAGGGCTTCGGTTATCGAATGAAACCGGTGGTCGACATGGGCGTCCACATAAATGACCGCCCCGGCGCTAACCGGACGGTTTTCCCCCGCTATCTCGACCGTCCCGGCCCCGGACACGATGTAGTAAATCTCATCTTCCGTGTGCGGAGATTGCGGGTCGGTGGCCCCGGCTTCCAGAACATAGAGGCCGACGCTCAGGCGATCAGCCGCGAAAAATTCGTGGTACAACTGGCCGTTCGTTTTGTGGCCGGCCATAATCTCGGACATGTCGAATACGTCCATTTTTCTCCTGCCTTTGCTGGGCGTTGGCTCGCGTGCCTGACGCCCCGTAATTCACCCGTAATTTTCCGAGTATATCATGGTGGAAGATGCGCCAGACTTACCGATCTGACGCTAGCTGAACTACAGACAACTGGTCTCTAAAAAGGTTGGTGTGCTAACGTGGAGTTATGTCAACAGGAAGCGACCGGAACGGTGCTCCCGAGTCAACTCAGCGGACCGGAGGACCGGGTTCTCAGCGCAGCCCAAAGCGGCAGACTCTCCAGAGTCTGGAGGACGCTGCCAGCGAACTTGCCCGAGCCATGGCGCTACCCGGACCGCGGGGGCAGGACCAACGGGAAGCGCTCATCCTTGCGGCCCGCTGGGCCGTTGACGCCCCTGATCTAGAGGGCGTAAACCTCGACGCCTCGGAATGGGACACCCACCGGCAGGAGTTGGACGAACTGCTGTCTGCCGGGCTTGCGCTGTCCGTCATCCGGAACGATTTCGCCCACACCCTAACCCCTGAAGCCTGGAACCAAGACATTGCTGATGCAAAGGAAGTCTTGGTCAACTCCAGCGGCCGCCGCACCCGGCTCCTCTCCAGCGATTACCGCCAGGCCCGCAGTGTTCTCTCGGATATCTGCGTCGCCAAGCCACCCTCAGAACTGGCCGATCAACTACCCCTGTTGGACGCCATCAAGGAATCCCAAGACCAGGTCCGGACCATCGACCGGCATATGTCTCTGGGAATCTCGTTATTTAGTCAGGGCCGCATCACCGGCCCCCAAGCCTGGCCCGGCCTGGAAACCATCGCTCGATGGAGGATAAACCTCGGCGACGTGATAGATTCTGGGAAAGTCCCGGCGAGACTCTTAGAATACCTGGCGACAGACGAGCCTCGCGAACTTTTGTTTCCCCTTCTAGAAACTCTGGAAGAGGCGTCTACCACCCACCAACGCCATTCGGACACGATAGGCGCCAAGCTTGAGGCCGCACGCCGGGACCTTCTTGACCTGGGGATGCGTAACCCGTTGCTCAACTACCGGCTGCTCCGCTCCAGGGGCGCCTGGCTGCAGGGCCATTCCCTCCAGGACCTGATCAAAGCCCTCGACGAAGAAGAACGGGTCGCTGTGTTGGTCCCCCATCCTGACGATGAGTCGGGTGCCAACAGTTCCAATAGCTCCAACGGGGCTCGCAGGCAAGAACTTCGGTTGCGCACCATCCATCCAGCCGCCGAGTTGGAAAGGCGCTTGCTGTCCACTTACCGTCTGGCCAACTCGTTCATCCAAGAGCAGGGCGTAAACACCCTCTTTCTGGCCTTTGGAATGCTGCAATGGCAGGACAACAGCGCCAACAAGGAAACCCGAGTAGCCCCGCTGGTTTTATTACCCGTCAGTCTAGAACGGGCCAACCCCAGAGGACAGTTCCAACTGCGCCACACCGGAGAAGACACTAGTTCCAACGTGTCACTCCGGGAGAAACTTCGCCTGGAATTCGGCATTGCCCTTCCTGAATTGCCAGAGGCCGACGGGCTGGACATCGGCGCTTATCTCGACTCGGTGGCTGAGGCAGTCCAAGGGATAGAAGGCTGGACCATAGACCGCGAAGGTGTCGCGTTGGCGTTCTTCTCCTTCAGCAAATTCTTGATGTACCGGGACTTGGACGCCGAGACCTGGCCCGAGGATTCCTCACCCACTGACCATTCCATCATCGGCGCTTTATTGGAAGACGGGTTCGATGAAGCCCCGTCTCGGATCGGGAGCGACGATAACCTGGACGCGGTCCTAGCTCCGGGTGACACATTCCATGTGGTCGACGCCGACGGCTCCCAAACCCTGACTCTGCTGGATGTGAACCAGGGTATGAACCTGGTCGTCCAGGGCCCGCCAGGCACCGGAAAGTCTCAGACCATCACCAACATGATCGCCGAAGCTGTCGGCCGCGGCCGGACTGTGTTGTTCGTGTCGGAGAAGATGGCGGCCCTGGAGGTGGTGAAACGCCGGTTGGACAACGTTGGCCTGGGCGACGCCTGTCTGGAGCTGCACAGCCACAAGACGGCCAAGAAGATGGTGCTGGACGAGCTGGCCCGCACGCTGGAATTGGGCCGCCCCCGCACCGGGGCGGTTGCCGAAGACGTCACTGAACTCACCCGACTGAGGCAGCGCCTAAACAACTACTGCGATGCCGTGAACCAGGCGGTCGGCGAGTCCGGAGTCACTCCATTTCAGGCCTCCGGAGAATTACTTGCCAGGGCCGGAGTTGAGTATCCGAGAGTCTTGCTGCCTGAAATAAGCGGTTGGTCGCAGGCTGAGTACCGCCGGAAACGGGGTCTGGTGGAAGAGCTACAGGCCAGGCTTCTATACATGGGCCCGCCCAAAGAGCATCCGTTCTGGGGTTCCCAGCTTACCGACCTTCTCCCGGCCGCCCAAGAAGATATCCGGCGCAACCTGCCGGTCTACAAGTCGGCTTTAGAAACCCTCACAGAGCGGGCCAACAACCTGGCACAGACCATGAGATT
>CAVOAA010000100.1:0-10806 GCA_963693555.1 Dehalococcoidia bacterium
CGCTCTTTCGACATGTCCCACTCCTTCTTCACAGCAACAGCTGTGTTTATTTTAGGAGCGGGATCCTCACTTAGCCACCTGTCCGAATTTCCGGGTCCACCTCACTGATCGGATCTTCGGAATGCCTCGGAGGCGGATATGCCTGCAACTACCACCCCTGTTAGCTGGCCAATTAAACGGTTGTTCGATCTAAAGGAAGGCGGATCCTCTGGAAGACTCTTAATTCCAACATACCAAAGAGGTCTGGTTTGGGATGAAGGTCGTAGGAAAGAACTTATCAGTTCAATTCAGTCTGGATTGCCAATTGGTTCGCTCCTCATTTGGGAGAGGACGATAGCAAATGAGAAACAATACCATTTAATAGACGGTCTCCAACGTACAAACTCTATATTCGCCTACCTAGAGAGTCCATTAGTTGACTTTGATCCGGACTGGCTCGAAGGGGAGGAGCTAGATCGTTTTGTGGATGCGGTTTGGAAATTAGAAACAACCGGACAGCCACTTGATTCGATATTCAAAAGCCAGGTTGTATCTCAGCTTAAAGTTTGGCTCAGTGAAACGAAAAGCAAGAGCCCTGCGTTCAGCGGCTACTCGGTCGCAACAGCGATTTGTGATGGATTAGGCATTCCTGTTAATTCTCGTCCTGAATTGGACGGGCTCGTACCATTCGCAAATGATCTCTGCGATGCGATTGACCAAAAATCTGACATTCTTAACTACGAGTTGCCAGTCATAATTTACGAGGGGCCTGAGGAAAGCCTCCCTCATATATTTGAAAAAATAAACTCAACGGGCGTAGCCCTGACAAAATACGATAAATTCGCTGCGTCATGGCAAGCCTTTACAACTCGAATTAACGAACCTGACATTAGGCGGGCGATCCAGGCAAAATATAAACAATTGTTAGATAAGGGCTTCGAATTTGCTGATTACAATCCAGATGATAGTGATCAGTACAATCTGTACGAATATTTATTTGGACTAGGCAAGTTTCTTGCAGACGAATATCCTGGCCTAATTCATTCTAATGCAGAGGCATTTGATGTAGAGTCCCTCGCGTTTTCTGTCGCAACCGTCGTTCACGGACTGCGATTATCTGAGATGGCTACGCTACCGAATCGATTCGACCAAACTGGAGGCCTTGTCGATCCTAGCGTATTCCAAATTGCTTTATCCGACTCTTTTGAAAAGTTCGGGAATATTATTAAACCTATCTATGATTTGAGACTGAACACAAAAGCGGGCGGGCGAGTCAACATTTCGATTCCTGAATACCAACTAGCCTCGTATATTGCTCGGCTGCTAGTAGGTAAGTACAGCCCGCCAAGCTTTACAGAAAAAGAAGGCTGGCAAGTTGAGTGGGATTCCGAATTGCCAAAGGGGATTCGGCACAGTTATCTTCTTGACATCCTTCAACAGCACTGGCGAGGATCTGGCGATAGCAAGTTATTCGGACGAGTGTGGAATGACGAACGTTCTGATGGATTAGACGACACTTATAAATTGATTCGCGACCGCGAGTCTTGGGATGCCGTTCTCAATGCCTGGTTTGATGAATCGCTACAATCGAGCCAACGAGACCGGGCACCTGTTCGGTGGATTGACCGAATGGTTTTGCGATTCGTCTACATGTCGATCGTGTCTGTTATGGATAATTCCGACGTGGAATACGAAATTGATCACGTAATACCGGTTGACGTACTACGGAAATTAATGCCTGCCAACGACCCTGGATGGCCAATTAGTAATATCGCAAATTTGACGCTGTTATCCAAGACCGACAACAAGAAAAAAAGTACCGAGACACTTTGGGAATACACGAGTCGACTGGCAAAAGAAGGTCATCAATCCGAAGTTGAAACGATTAGAGCGTTGGCAATCTCTCCCCTGGAGATTTGCGGGATACCTAATCCAAATTCAAAAACACAGCCCGATAAGGCGTGGTTCGTCGACTTCCTTCGTACCCGATTTATGCATATAAAAGACGCTCTCTACAACTCGATTGACGTGTAATCACATCACTCGCAAACCGAGGTGGATGTCGGTTTAATAACTGAACATGGAAAACCAATCCCATCGTCATTACTGCCACATTTTTCTCATATCTTTAACCTGCAGCATTGGACTTCTGCAAATTAACCTGGCGAGATCACCCTATAAGTTCTCACAAAAATTCCATCACTCCCCAACCTCCGGCACCAGCACCACCAGCCGCATTCCCCGGTCTACCCGGTCGCCTTCCTGGACCGACACTCGTTCTACTGTGCCGTCTCTGGGGGATTTGACTATCTGCTCGGTTTTCATTGACTCGATTATCACCAGGTCTTGGCCGGCTTCGACGACGTCGGCGGCGGCTACGTGGACGGCGATGACCACTCCTGGCACCGGGCAGACTATATCGTCGCTGGCGGCTTGGCCGGAGCGGCGGGAGCGGGTGACAGGGGCTGGCGGAGCGAAGACGTAGGTCTCGCCGGCGATCCAGACGTGGACTTGTTGTCCGTCACGGATGGCCAGGAACGTGGCCGAGCGGCCATCGTCCAGACGAACGGTTCCCTCCCACCGACCTGGCGATGGCGCGGCTATCTCGAAGTCAGGCGCATCGCTGGCTTCTGTTATCTCTGGTCCCGGCGGGTGTACCTGCAGCAAGCGGCGAGTGGTCATGGGAAGGTGCTCTTGGGGAGGCCACTCCACGGACCCAGTGGCTGCTGAGACGAAGTAGCTGTCCTGCCTGCAGCAGCGGTCCCGTTGGTCTGCCAGATGCCCTCGGCTATCTCCGCGGCAGCGTTGTTCAGCATGCCTACTTCCGTTGCGGCGGTCAGTTCCGGGTTCTTGGCGATGAACCCGGTGTCGTACTCGCCGGACCTGAATGATGGGTGGGCCAGCGCGCGGATCAAGAAGGGTATGTTGGTGGTAACGCCCAACACCGGGAACGATTCCAATGCCCGTAGCATCCGGCCGATTGACGCCTGCCGGTCCGGGCCCCAGGCCACCAACTTGGCCAGCATGGAGTCGTAATACGCCGTTATCTCCTGGCCTTCGGACACGCCCGAGTCCAGACGAATGCCCATTCCGGATGGAGGACGCCACGCCAGCAGCCGGCCCGTGGCTGGTGCAAAGTTGCCGTAAGGATCCTCGGCGTAGATGCGGCATTCCAGCGCGTGGCCCACGGCCCTAACTTCTTCTTGAGAAAGTGTGAGGCTCTCACCGGCGGCGATCCGCGTCTGCCACTCAACCATGTCCAGCCTGAGGGTCTCCTCGGTGATAGGGTGCTCGACCTGGATGCGGGCGTTCATCTCCAGGAAGTAATAATCTCCGGTCTGCGCGTCTACCAGGAATTCAACCGTGCCGGCGTTGGCATACCCGGCCGACTTAGCCATGGCCACGGCCGATGCGGCCATTCTGCTTCTCAAGTCGTCATCAAGGGCTGGCGAAGACGTCTCCTCGATGACCTTCTGGTAGCGGCGCTGGACGCTGCATTCGCGTTCCAGCAGGTGCAATGTGTGGCCAGAGGAGTCGGCCAACACCTGAAACTCAACGTGCCGCGCTGATGGAATGTACCGCTCCAAGAAAACCCGTCCGTCACCGAAGGCAGATGCTGACTCGCGGCTGGCCGATTCCAGGGCCTGCTCCAGGTCCTGGGCCCGTTCCACTATCCGCATGCCCCGGCCGCCACCGCCCGCCGCCGCCTTCACCAGCAAAGGGAATCCAATCTCGGAAGACATATCGTCCGTTTGGGATTCGCCGGGCTGCCACATGGGCGAACTGGGCACCACTGGCACGCCGGCTTGGATGGCCGCCTCTTTTGAGCGTATCTTGTCGCCAAGCAGTTCGATTGTCTCGGGGCTGGGGCCGATGAAGACCAGCCCGGCCTCGGCGCACTCTCTGCTGAATGCCGGGTTCTCGGCCAAGAAGCCGTAGCCAGGGTGGACTGCATCAGCGCCACAGCCTATAGCCAACTCGATGATCTTGCGCCGGTCCAAATATGTCTCTTCAGCAGTCGAACCACCGAGGGCGAACGCTTCGTCGGCCAGAGCCGCATGGGGCGCATTGGCGTCGGGGTCGGAGTACACGGCGGCCGTGGCGATGCCCATGGCCTGCAATGTTTGCAGAACCCGGACGGCAATCTCTCCTCTGTTGGCGACTAATACTTTGGAAAACATGCTCACATCCGGAAGACGCCAAACCGGGACTCAGGGATGGGGATATTCATTGATGCCGCGATACCAAGTCCGACCACGTCGCGGGTGTCTTTAGGGTCGATGATGCCATCGTCCCAGAGCCGGGCCGTGCTGTAGTAGGGACTGCCCTCAACTTCATACTTCTCGATGATCGGCCGTTGCAGGTCTTCCATCTCCTGTTCGGTCAGTGACTTTCCCTGCCGGGCCGCCTGATCGGAACGCACCGACAGCAGCACCCCTGCCGCTTGGGGTCCGCCCATGACCGAGATTCTGGAGTTGGGCCAAGACCACAGCAACCGGGGCTGGTAGGCACGGCCGCACATACCATAGTTGCCGGCCCCAAATGAACTGCCAATGATGACGGTGAACTTGGGCACGGCGGCGTTCGCCACGGCCATGACCATCTTGGCCCCGTCTTTGGCGATGCCCCCAGCCTCGTACTCCCGCCCAACCATGAACCCGGTGATGTTCTGCAAGAAGAGCAGCGGGATACGGCGGTGGGCACACAGCTCGATGAAATGAGTGCCCTTCAACGCGCTCTCCGAGAACAGGACGCCGTTGTTGGCCACGATGCCCACTCGGTAGCCCCAGATTCGAGCAAAACCGCAGACCAGCGTCTCGCCGTAGTTCTCTTTGAATTCCTGGAACCGGCTCCCATCAACGATCCGGGCGATGACCTCCCGGACGTCGTATTGCCGCCTCGAGTCTGAGGGTATTATCCCGTAGATCTCCTCCGGGTCGTATAACGGCGGCTCAGGGTCAAAGATTTCGAGTCCGGGATTACTGGGATAGACAAAGTTCTCCGCGATGTTCCGGGCGATGGCCAGTGCGTGCTCGTCGTCCATGGCGTAATGATCGGCCACCCCCGACTCTCTGGTATGCACCTCTGCCCCGCCCAAGCTCTCGGCGTCGACCTCTTCGCCCGTAGCTGCTTTGACCAACGGCGGGCCGGCCAAGAAGATGGTCCCCTGCTCACGCACGATGATCACCTCGTCGCTCATGGCCGGGATGTAGGCGCCGCCGGCGGTGCAGGAACCCATGACCACCGCCAACTGGGGGATGCTCTGCGCCGACATCTGGGACTGGTTGTAGAAGATGCGACCAAAGTGGTCCCGATCGGGGAACACGTCGGCCTGCAGGGGGAGGAACGCACCGCCTGAGTCCACCAGATAGATGCAGGGCAGTCCGTTTTCCAGGGCGATCTCCTGGGCTCGCAGGTGCTTCTTCACGGTGATGGGGTAGTAGGTGCCGCCCTTAATCGTGGCGTCATTGGCCACCACAACCACCTGCTTCCCGTGGATGCTGCCGATGCCGGTGACGATGCCGCCGCCGGGGTTGTCGTCGTCGTACATTCCCCAGGCCGCCAGAGGGCTGAACTCCAAAAAGGGCGTGCCGGGGTCCAACAATGTACGCACCCGGTCTCGCACCAGCATCTTGCCCCGGCTGCGGTGGAGTTCGGCCGCATCAGTGTCGCCCCGATCCCGCACCGAGTTCAGGTTCTCGTTCAGTTCGTCGGTCAGCGCTTTCATGCGCTTGAGGTTGTCCTGGAATTCCGTGGCCTGGGTCTGGATATTTGACTCGATCGCGTCCATCGGGTTTGT
The DNA here is from genome assembly GCA_963693555.1 of Dehalococcoidia bacterium. Lineage (GTDB taxonomy): Bacteria > Chloroflexota > Dehalococcoidia > Lucifugimonadales > UBA3495 > UBA9611. The sequence continues at coordinate 5,780 of CAVOAA010000100.1, forward strand.
CCATCGCCTCAGAAGAATCGGCTGCATAGCCATTGCTGATATATTATGCGTCCAAAGGCCGGGAATCCTCAACGCGGGCCGCCTGACTTGGCGTTGAGTTTATAATGATTCGGTCTTGGCAAGCTCTTGGACATCTGTACTGATTAAACCCCTGATTAAATCCCAAGTAATTCCCTTAGCAAAATAGGAGCAAGACAATGGACTTTGAACGAAGGAACTACCCAGATTTGCCTCAACCGTCAGGAGCGTTTCATCATTCCGTACGCTCCGGCAACATGCTATTTATCGCCGGTAGCACCGCAGGGGGAACCGCCGCCGCAACCGGTGACATTGCCGCTCAAACCGAAGCTATCCTCGATAAATTCGAGGTTATCCTGGCGGCGAACGGTGGTTCGCTGAGCAACGTGATCAAGGTGACCAGTTTTGTGACCGACCTTCGGGAGGCGCCCGCTGCCGGAGAGGTCCGCATGAAACGCTTCTCCGGGGCTTTTCCCGCCAGTACCCAGGTCCAGGTGGCGGCATTGGGGACTCCGGACCTCAAGATCGAGATCGACGCCATCGCCATTCTTCCGGACTAACAGACCACTTTAGGGAGAAGACCATGACCACCACAGATTGGGGCAGCATCTACAAAGAGTTGGGCGCCACGCCGGTGATCAACGCTACTGGCAGCGTCACAATGCTGGGCGGCTCGACCCCGGCCCCGGAGGTGAGGGAGGCCATGGACCGTGCCGACGGCGCCTACGTCCCGTTGATGGAATTGGAAGAACGCGCCGGTGAGGCCATCGCCAAGATGGTGGATGTACCCGCGGCCTACATCACGTCGGGCGCAGGCTCGGCGCTGACTCTGGCCACTGCTGCCTGCATGGCCGGAGACGATGACGCCAAGATCCAGCAACTGCCTGACACCACTGGCATGAAGAACGAGGTCTTGATCCAGACTCGGCACCGCTATTGGTACGACCGCTGCTTGGAGTTGGCCGGGGCCAAACTGGTCATGTTCGGCGATTCAGATGGCACCTCACGGGAAGACCTGGAAAATGCCATCGGCCCCAACACCGCTGCAGTCCATTACTATGCCGTAGCCCAGGAACCCGACCCCAGCGCCCTATCGCTGAAAGACACGATAGAGATCGCCCATGCCAAGGGAGTACCGGTGCTGGTCGACGCCGCCGGTCAGATCTATCCCCTCGACCTATTTGGCAGCTACGTGCGCATGGGGGCTGATTTTCAATGCACCGCCGCCAAGTACATGAGTGCTCCCCAGTCCACCGGCCTGGCCTTCGGAAGCGAGGATATGATCCGCAAACTGGCGCTGCAGTCCTTCGTTAGCTATGAAGGCCGCCGTATCCGCGGCGTAGGCCGTCCGCAGAAGGTCGACCGTCAGGAGATGGTCGGTGCAGTAGCTGCCGTCCGGCGCTGGATGACCATGAACCACGAGGAGCGCCTGGCTGAAACAGAGATGAAATGCCGGAACATGCTGACGCCTCTGCAAGCGATTCCAGGGGTAACCGTCGAAATGAACGACAACATTATCGGCCACCAGCCCTACGGCGTAATACTGGAAATCGATGCCGCAGTCACTGGATTTTCCGCCCAAGAGGTGGTTGATCGCCTGAAAGCCGGCGACCCGCCGATCTGGACTCGGGTCAGAGAAGGCGACACCGGCATCGTCCTCCACGCCTTCGGCCTGAATGAAGGCGAAGACAAAGTGGTTGGAGAACGCATCGCGGCGCTGTTCGGGAAGTAGACTCCCGGTCACTGGAGCTGGCTGATTTCTCCAGGCAGGTAGTGCGTGGCCCGGAAGACCCGGTTCACCACCGCATGCTCTGCGTCTTCATGGAAATGGGGGTTGATGTACTCCCAGACGACGTCGCCCTCAGGTGTGACCTGGAACATTCTGCCGAACATCCCCTCGGTGATCAGCGTGTTGCCGTTGGGCAGCCGCCGGGCCCCTGAGATATAGGGGCTGAAGAAGTTGTAGGCCGGGTTATCGGAGTATTCCCAGACGATCTGGTTGGACTTGGGGTCGACCTCGATCACCCTGGAGAAAGGCAGCGGATGGTGCGCGCTGTGGGAGCCGTTGTCGTAGACCAGTACGTTTCCATTGACCAGCAGGCTAGGGTCGTGCTGTTGAGCCAGGGCCTCTCCGCCGAGCCGCCAGACTATCTCGCCAGTAACCTTGTCGATCATCCCGATGGTCGAGATGTTCCTGAAGCTGAAGAGCACCCGTTCGCCGTCGACCTCTGAGACTGTGTTGCCGTGACTCCATTCATCCCGAGAGTCGTTGAAGGTGATGCCGTCGCACTCGGGGTCCAGGTGTTCGATGGCATGCCATTCCCAGACTCGTTTGCCGGCTGCGTCGACTTCGACGATGACGTCCGCCCACATCCCGTTCTCGCCGGTCACCGAATTGCCGCCTTTGACTTTGGCTGCCAAGTCAGCGGGCACCAGCTCGACCGTCAGATAGATTGCCCCGCCGGAAGATGTCCGCCTGGCATCATGGTGGTGGTCGATGTCCCGGTGTTCCCAGACAACGCTGCCCTCCCAGTCCACCTCCATCATGACCCCGCCCTTGAACCGCTTCCAAGACTGGAACCGGTCCCACATGCCGTCGCGCACCTTCCCTCCGTAGAACAGGTTGCCGTTGGGCAGCAGATAACCGTAGAGGCCGGGAGGGTCCGGCATGCTCCAATGGTGTACTTCTTCACCGTCGAGGTTGAGCAGATAGACATCCCCTGGACCGTTCATCGGGGCGTAGAGCGTGTAGCCAGGACAGGCCCGGTCGCGGTCCAAGGCAGTCAGTCCGGTCTTGGTACTCCGCCGGCGGGTCTGGTCATCGATGGTCATTTTTCTGTCCAATAGCTAGATTTATCATCTACCCCGGAACGTCACCGGAAGCCGGTCCAAGGTGTGCACCGAGTTGTTAGGACGCCAAACCGGCTCCCCGGCAAGTTCTATCGAACCGACCTTGTTGGCGATGGCAGTCAGTATGGCGTCAGTCTCAGCCCTGGCCACATTCTGGCCGACGCAGCCATGTATCCCGACGCCCAGGGCTAGGTGGTCGGATGGCTTGCGGTCGATATCGAACCTATCCGCCTGTGGCCAATGGTCCTCATCAAGATTGGCCGATCCAAGAACACAGAGCATCTTCGTGCCTTCTTCGATCTTGACCCCGCTTACCTCGGTGTCCAGGTTGGCCGTACGAAGGAAAGTATGGATCGGCGAGGTAAAACGTAACGTCTCCTCAAAGGCCCAGGTAGCGAGCGACGGGTCGTCTCTAAGGCGCCGGAACTGGGCCGGGTTATTGGCCAGGCACCACAGTGCGCTGCCTATAACCGTGACCGTGGTGTCGACCCCGGCGGACAGCAACGACCGCACCAGCAAACCGGCCTCTTCCGCCGTGATCTCTCCGGTGTCCGACGCGGCATAGATCGCCGCACCAAAACCGTCTGGGTTTAGCCGTTCACGTTGGCACTGCTCCATGATCCAGGGAACGACGTCGGGGCCTTTTACCATAGCGTTTCGCCGCAGTTCGTTGTCGGGACCGATGGCATTGAAGACCATATCGCCGTAATCAACCAACCGCCTCCGGTCGCTCTCCTGCAGTCCCACGGCACTCGGAAACACGGTTGTCGGGTAGGTCTCCGCCAGTTCTTCCACCGCCTCGAACGTGCCTTTTTCAAGCAGTTCATCGATGAGCTTCTCGGCATCTGTCCGGAAAGCCTCTCGCAGGTTCCTCACCGCTCGGGGTGAGAGGGCGCGTTCTATCACAGCACGCGTTTTGGTGTGATAGGGAGGGTCGACCTCAAGGACTATGCTGGGAGGCCGCCATGGCTCTTCCAGGCTGAAATCCTGGTGCCCGACACCTCGCGAGGACACGAACCGCTCCCAATCGGAAAAAACTTCCCTGGTTTCTTCGTACCGGCCACAGGCCAAGACCGAGTAGCCGGGGATGTAGGCGAATGGGCCTTTGGAGCGCAGTTCAGCGTAGTAATCCAAGGGGTTGGTCAGGACCGCGGGATCATATGGATCAACATCCCACACCGGCACACCAGCCGGGACAACGATCGCTTTATGGCCATCAATCATCATTTCCCCACCCTGATAAATCGACGATGTGGTCGGGTGAATCATACCTGTTTTCAACAAAAACTTGCTGGCGAGCTACTTAACGTAATTGATATAATCTCTAACCAAACTATTTTGCCCCACGCCTGAGTGGTACTCATTTTAAGGCAATGTTATGTATGCGTCATAACGCACACCTGACTCACACTACGAAACTACCCCGCTGGTTAATACTGGACCTAACCGCCAAGTATCGACCTAGGCCGGGGGGCATCGTGGAACGATATAAATCACTGACAATGGGTATGGTGGTGATGGGAGCACTGTTGGTAGGGGCCTTTGCGCCTTATTCGCAGTGGGGTCAATCCGCTAAGAAGGCCGTTGAGATTCCGACGGTCAGCGCCTCTTGGTTCGAAGTAGTATCCGCGACCGACGAGGCAAGCGACCCGATACAGATAACCATCGCCGCGCCACCCTACATCATCCTGGGACCAGTCCTGAAACAGAACGAACCAGCGTATCAGGAGCCGAGCCTCAGGATATCCATACAGACTATGTCCGGGTCGTATTCCGAGTACGTCGCCTCGAAATCTGCGAGCGACTCGGCGCAGCCGGTCACGTTAACAAGTTCCAACGATATGGGTTCTTTTTCATCGCTAAGACTCGTAATGGCTGATTAGGTGATTTAGAGCAAACGTAAAAAGGCCCCTGGCATATGCCAGGGGCCTTTTTACGTTTAACCTCGGTTTTCGCCTACACCGGCCAGGGCTTGGACTCCTCCGGTGGGGGAGGCGAACCAGCAGGGGCCGGCTCCAACCAGTCTTCCGAAATCGTCTCGGTGATCCCATTATCGACGGTGACGTAATACTCCGGCGGAACGTCGGGCTCTCTTTCCAGAAACGTGCCCGCCCAATCTTGGAAGAGTTGGGGAGCAATGATTCCCAGATTACCCTTCG
>CAVOAA010000101.1:0-10713 GCA_963693555.1 Dehalococcoidia bacterium
CGCCTCGGGCGGTGTAGGTTGGGAACTGGAATTGGAATTGCCCCAGCAACTGCCTCCCAAAGTATCGGACGAGCAGATTGTAAACACAGGACCAAGGTTAGGATGGGGGCTCTTCCTCTTTCTACAAACCAAGCCTGTGACCTCAGCTATTTGTCCGCCCAGCCGGATTCACTACACTTAGTCTTAAATGAAACTCCATAGACTCAATATCGATCAAGCCAGGCAGCTAAGAAAAATTTCAACGGAAGCCTAGTCTGCTCTTTGGGCAGCCCTCCGAGCGCACCGACTTTACGGATTCCAATTCAGACGCCAGCACCCCATCGTTCCATACATCGTTGATTTTGTGTGCCTAGAGGCCCAGCTAGTGGTAGAGTTGGACGGCGGGCAGCATCAGGCGTCAATCCAATACGACGCAGCGCGCACCGATTACTTGAATGAGCGTCGATATTCGGTGATTCGGTTTTGGAACAATCAAGTATCGAAAGAGTTAGATGGCGTAATGCCGGCGATCCTCCTGGCATTGTCAGCGTAGACGACGAAGCTGACATCACTCCTCCAGCGGACCAAAATCTCCCCATACGTAGGGGATAGAACATCTCTAGGAGACAACCATGGCGCAGTCACCTCATGGCATAAAGTTTGAGTCCAACCGCCCAGTGATCATGGGGCGAAATGGGATGGTGTGTGCCGGGCATCCACTGGCCGCCCAGGCCGGGATGGCCATTCTCCAGAAGGGCGGCAACGCCATTGACGCCGCCGTAGCAACCGCTGCCGCTTTGAACGTGGTCGAGCCCAACATGTCGGGCATTGGCGGCGACGGCTTCATCATGATTTACAACAAGGCCCAGAACAAGATCGACATCTGCAACGCCACCGGAGCCGCCCCCTACGCCACAGACGTGGCCTGGTACCGGGCAAATGGCATTCCCAACAAGGGCATCATGTCGTTCTCGGTGCCGGGACTCGTGGACGGTTGGATGGCGGCCCACGAGAAATACGCCACCCTGAAACTGTCGGAATTGTTCGCCTCGGCCATCGACCTTGCAGGCAACGGCTTCCCAGTCTCCCACGTGCTATCACGGGTCATCGCCGGTGACCCGTTACTATGCGAATTCCCGACTTCTCAGGCCATCTTCGCCCCGGGCGGCAACCCTCTCAAGCCTGGCGAAATGATTTACCAAAAAGACCTGGCCAAGACATTCCAGACCCTGGCCGACGGCGGCCGCGACGCCTTCTATAAAGGCTCTATCGCTGAGGCCTTGGTCAAGTTCAGCCAGGAGCAGGGAGGACTGCTTTCCATGAATGACCTGGCCGACTGCCACTCCCGCTGGCAAGAAGCCATCTCCGTCTCCTACAAGGGGCACACCGTCTACGAGGCCCCGCCCAACTCCAGCGGTCACGTCCTGCTCCAAGAACTGAACATGGTTGAGCAATTCGACCTGCAGGCGATGGGCTGCAATTCAGCCGAGAGCATCCACATGATGGTGGAGGCCAAAAAACTGGCGTTCATCGACCGGGAGGCCTACATGGCCGACCCCGACCACACCGACGTCCCAACGCTGGGGCTGCTCTCCAAAGAATACGCCAAGGAACGGGCCAAGCTCATCGACCTGTCCAGAGCATCCGACCCGACCCACGGCGACCCCTGGGTCTTCCAAGACGGCTCGGGCAGTGCCGGACGGGTAACTGCCGGGTCGGTGCAAGAAGAGGACACCACCTGCTTCGTGATCGTGGACCAGTGGGGCAACGCGGTATCACTACTTCAGAGCATCCAAAGTTCACTGGGCTCCAGCATCGTCGCCGGAGATACCGGCATCCTGCTGAACAACCGTATGACCTATTGGCATCTGGACAAGGACCACGTGGACTGTCTCGAGCCGGGGAAGCGGGTGCGCCACACTATGAACCCAGTGATGGTCTTCAACGGCGACGGCCCAGCGTCGTTGGGCAAAGAAGCCGGTGACGGAACACTGGCACTGGTCTGCGGCACCCCAGGCGCCGACACCCAGGTGCAGACCAATATGCAGGTCATAACCCATCTGATCGACTTTGGCATGACCGTGGCCGAGGCCGTGGAAGCGCCGCGCTGGCGGAATTCCCACAGCCCCACCGAGTCCAACGTGCCACACGTCTGTGATAATCTGTTGCACATGGAGTCCAGGTTCGGTTCAGACGTACGGCAAGCCCTGGAAAGCAAAGGCCATCAGCTGAACGTGATGCCCGATTGGGGCGCCCAGGGCAGCGAGATGATGATTCAAGTGGACTCCGAGACCGGCGTTCTCCAAGGTGCCGCCGACCCCCGCCGGGATGGCTATGCCATCGGCTGGTAACCCAAACCACGGACTCGATACACGGACGATTAATGCGCATACCTGGTGAAAAAAGAAGCCCCTTCCCCGACGAATGCGGCAGCCGGGCCGGGGAATTTGCCGAGGCGGTACGAGACGGCGATATGGACCTGGCTTGGTCCATCCTATCCAAGGAAACCAGAGGCATGAGGATGGGTGTCTGGGCCACTCGCAACCAGATCAACATGCAAGACGCCTACAGGGCCGGATATAACCTGGACCACCCCATGCGGCCGGCCATGTTGGAAGACTTCCGGAAGACGGTCCTGAGTCTCTGGCCTCTGGAAGACCTGACCGACCTGGGAATCTCCCCCACCAGCTATCTCGACGACGTGCACGCCTTCGCCTTTCTTCCCTTTGGGATGCAGGACGACACCACCGAAGTGGAGCATGGCCGCGCCATGAACGGGCTTATTCTTCCCATGCTATGGGAGGACGACGATTGGCAGGTGGACCTTCCGGGATGGCGCTTCCTAGATGTGCCTGAGAAGGGTTAACCCTTGCCCAGGCGCTCTTCGGTCGAGTTGGTGACGCCCCAAGTCGTGGATGCACCGCCGGCCTGCGCGCTTTGCAAACGGGAGTCGTTGCGGTACACCTCCCACCACCTGGTGCCCCGCTCCCGGGGCGGCAAGTTCGGTCCACAGGTAAAACTCTGCCCCACTTGCCACCGGCAACTCCATGTCATGTTCTCCGAGTCCACATTGGCCAAGGAATTGAACTCTGTCGAGGCGTTACGCGCCAATCCCGATTTCTCCGAATATCTGAGGTGGGCCAGGCATCAGAAAGGCCCGACCAGCTTCCGCGTCCGCCGGGCAAAGAACCGCCGTTAGCTGCTCTTCCTAATGTTCCTGTTGCCTTGTGCTGCCCACGGGCCGGGTAATATACTTCGGTTGTTATGGCTCAGCCTCATGAAGACCCCTCAGACGGGCTCACCAGACTACCTCTTTTTCCGTTGAACCTGGTTCTATTCCCCGGCATGGACCTGCCTCTTCATATCTTCGAAGAGCGCTACAAGGACATGATTGGGGAATGTATGGAACAGGATGCGCCCTTTGGCGTGGTGCTCATAAAAGAGGGTGTTGAAGTCGGGGTTCCGGCTGATCCGGAACGTATCGGCACGTCCACCCGCATCCTCCGGTCGGAATTACTCGGCCAGGGACGCATCAACATCATGACCAAAGGGCAGCGCCGGTTCGAGATCGAGGAGATAGTGCAACGGGTGCCGCATATCGTGGGCCGTGTGCGCTTCCTGGTTGAGGTTGAAGGCGAGGGTTGTGCCGATCTGGCTTCGCAGATCAACGACGAGTACGTGGCGTTGGTGCGTAATCTGACCGCTCTCACCGGGGGGTATACCTCCAGGGTTGAAATACCTGAAGACCCCATCGATCTTTCCTACGCCATCGCCGCCAACCTAGAACTGGAGCCCCACCTGCGTCAGAGTCTGTTGGTGACTGAGACGGCGGCAACTCGCCTGTCCGACCTGATTCCTTTGTTGAAACAAGGTAATGAGGTCATGCGCGAGCGCATCGCCAAACAGAACCCCTTCCAAGGCCCCCGCCTCAACTAGCCGGTCTCAGTTATTCGGTTTTAGCAGCCAGATCGCCGAACAGCCGGAGCGCTGCGCCCTCGGGTATCAAGCCCGAGAACAACTCCGGGTGAATCATCTCCGCCATGATCTCCAGCCCCGTGACCAACCGTGGTCCAGAGCGGCTGGTGTAGGAACCGGCATCCACCACGTAAACCCGGTTGTTCCGCACGGCAGGCAACTCCGCCCAACCCTCTTTCGCCTGCATGGTTGGCATGTCTTCCAGCGCCCGCTTCACGTCGAAGCCGCACTGCATCATGATGATGATCTCCGGCTGACTGGCAACCACTTCGTCCCAGTCCAGCTTTAGGGTCCCGGTATCCTTGTCCCCGAAGCTATTGGTCCCTCCGGCCAGTTCGGTCATCTCGGGCACCCAATGACCGCCGCACATCACCGGGTCCGCCCACTCGACATGGAGCACGCTCGGATGTTTATCAGCGTCCTTGGCGCGCTCAGTCACCGCCTCGATACGGGCCGTCAGCCCGGCGGTGATCTCCAGAGCTAATGCTTCCGTGCCCGTTGCGCGGCCCACGCGGTTCAAGTCTTCAACCACGTCTCCGATATGCAGCGGGTCCAACGAAAGAATCTCGGGCTGTTTGGCCAGTCCCACACTCACCTCGGCAACCTGCCGAGTGGAGATGGCTCAAACCTCGCAGATGGCCTGAGTGATCAGCAGATCCGGCTCAGCCGCCTTGAGCAGTTCGGCATCAATATCGTAGATGCCGAGCCCCTGGGCCAGTCGTTCCGCTATCACACGGCTGATCTCGCCGCTGGTTGGTTCCGTCCCTTCAAAGACGCTGTGGACCACATGGGGTTTGTCCCGCGCTTCGGGCGGGTAATCGCACTCATGGGTTACGCCGTAAAGTTGGTCCTTCAGCCCCAGGTCATAGACCATCTCTGTGGCGCTCGGCAGAAAAGAGCAGATGCGCATATATCGTCCCCGGCTGAGATTCGTCAGCCGTTAGGTTTGTGATTCAGTCTGGACAAGCGACGATCAGCCGCCTTGCCTACTTGTGGCTCTCGGTGTGTGAAATCAATTCCACGGTCGTATCTTCAGTCGCCACGGCGACTGCACCATAGAGGGGTCAACGCTTCTTCCAAGTGTCGACCAGCTTACGGGCGTCTTCGTCGTCGATGCCCCACATTTCAAACTTAATACGCATCGCGTCATAGAGCGTCTTGTCACCATGGTCGATATCTGAGTCGCGCCAGGACTCCACGCCGACGTGCATCCATTGCAGGGGAATGTTATCGGTCCTGGCGATGCGCTCCAACATGTTGACCGCGCATGACGATATGCCGGAGAGAAACAACTCTCCTGAGGCCACAGCATCGCCGCCGCCGTCGTCCGACACCCAATGATTGGTACGGGCGTTGCAGATGGCCCGTCCCTCGATCCCTGTGCTGTTGGTGCTTGCTGCGTAGCCCAGTGTCAGTTCAGCCATGTTTCCCTCCATAGATTTAGGCAAGGGTTAGGAGTTCGAATTGATCTCTGTTCTTAGTCTGAAACCCGGTACGCGAAACAGTCTACTATCTCTATCGCCAACGGTTTTTGGGCCAGGCCGGTCGTGCCGATCACCGCACGGCAGGGCGGGTTGGGCACGAATTCCCGAAAGACTTCGTTGAACTTGGCCCAGTTGTCCATGTTCGTCAGGAAAATCACCATGTTGACCACCCGGCTGAAACTGGTGCGGGCGGCGGTCAGTGTGGTTTCAACGTGCTGGAAGCAGGCCCGGTATTGGTCCATGAAATTCTCGCCCACAACCTTGCCATCGAAGTTAGAAGACGTGGTGCCCCGGACGTATACCTTGACCGCCTTAACCTTCAGCATCCTGGTGATGTCTTCATCGAAGTAGTCTGTGTACATGCCGGAGCGATAGGAGACAGAGCCGGTGGCATCATGGAGACCGTCGGCAATTATTAGGTCCAGCAGTGCGTCCCGCTCTGCAAAGGGAAGCGCCTGGGCTTGCTCGATGGACATTTCATCAAGCTGCTTGAGGGTATGCGAAGCGTTTTTTACATCAGCCACGGCCAAACGTCCCCTTCTAGTAGAGTGCCCGTATCTTATCGCCCGGCCTCAGACCGTGCAATACTTCATGCAACACACCGGGCCGGACACTTTGACACCCTCCAACCCGGCCACCTATCATTATGGTCAGGACTTGATTGAATCCTGGCTAGAATCCCCGGTTATACCCGCACGGAGGCATCCATGGCGACCATCCAAGAATTAAAAGACCAATACGTGGGCCTGGACCAAGAACTGCCCTCTAAAGGCGAAGAGACCATTGACCCTTCGTGCCTGCTCACCTTCGAGTACGAATACCCCAACCAGCAGTCACAGGTGGAGATAGACACAGACGAATTCACCGCCGTCTGTCCCTGGACCGGCCTCCCCGACTACGGGGTCCTAAAGATAGATTACGTGCCTAGCAACTCCTGCATCGAGCTGAAATCCCTGAAGTATTATCTTCTTTCCTACCGTGACGTTGGCATCGTCCAGGAACATGCCGCCAACCGGATCCTCAACGACCTGGTGGCTGTTTGCCAACCCCGGTCCATGAAGATCACCCTGGACTACAAGGTGCGCGGCGGGCTGCACACGGCCGTAACCGTGGAGCACAACCAGGACAAAGACGGCAAGTAACCGATCGGGGCACGTCATTCCTCCGCATCTTCCACCATGTACCAGATAAGAATCGAGTTCACCTTCGACAGCGGCCACCGCCTCTTGGACTATAACGGCAAGTGCGCCTACCCCCACGGCCACACCTACCGGGCTGAAGTGTTTTTGGAGTCTGATGAGCTGGACAGCTTGGGCCTCGTCTACGACTTTACCGACCTGAAGGACAAGATCAAGACCTGGGTCGACGAGAACTGGGACCACGCCTTTTTGGTGAACAGCCAGGACAGCGAACTCATCGACGGGCTCAGCGGCGCTGCGTTGGTCAGGCTCTATAAGTTCCAGGACCAAAACCCATCCTGCGAGGTCATGAGCCGAGCTCTTTACGAGAAGACTTCCGAGCTTTGCGGCATAGCCCCCGCCAAGGTCCGTCTCTGGGAATCGGTGAACCAGTTCGCCGAGTACTACGGCAAATCTGCCAAACGAGAGGGCTAACCCGATGCCCAGCTACGGCGTAACCCTACTCTCCGGCGGGCTGGATTCCACCACTGTCACCGTCCTAGCCAATGGCCAGACCAACCACCTGACCGCCCTGACCTTTCATTACGGCCAGACCCACAGCAAAGAGGTTGATTGCGCCGCCGAGGTCGCCCGCTCCATCGGCGTCCCACAGGAGTTGATGGACATCTCTTTCCTGGGCAAGGTCGCCTGGTACTCGGCCCTGACGAATCCCGACCGGTTTCCCATGCCCGAGGACCGGGACGCCGCGCAGATGGGCAACAGCATCCCCATCACCTACGTCCCGCTGCGCAACACTATCTTCTTGTCTCTGGCCGCAGCCTACCTTGAGAGCCAGGTCCTACACGCCATCGAATTAGAGAATGTCTCGCCAGGGGGCGTTGAAGCCCGCATCTACATGGCCCCCAACGCCATCGACTACAGCGGCTATCCCGATTGCCGGCCCGAGTTCTTCGACAAGATGAAGGAGTCTCTGGGCTACGGCAGTAAACTCTGGACTGAATACCACGTTCCCATCCAGATCGAGATTCCGATCATCGAGATGTCCAAAGCTGACATCGTCAGACTCGGCATGGAATTGAAAGCACCACTGGAACTGACTTGGAGTTGCTACCAGGGTGGCGAGACACCGTGCGGGCGGTGCGATAGCTGCATTCTCCGGGCCAATGGCTTCAAAGACGCCGGCTACGCCGACCCGGCGCTGCCCTAAACCTAGCCTACTGTTATCTGGATATGATTAGCACGCGCCCGTCCACTCATGGTGAGGATGGCCTTTTCCGCTCATGGTGAGCCTGTCGAACCACCGCTAGGGGACAGCTCTCTCTCACAGGCAAAATGGCTAATGCGTGTCCTTCGACAGGCTCAGGATGAGCGGAGAAATATGGCTAGGCATTCCAAGCGAATATCATGACTGGGCATTTCAAGCGAATGAACATGACTGGATATTTCAAAACAGGTTGCACCAATGCTTAAAGTCAGCCGCAGGTCAGGGGGCGAGCCAGAGATATTCCACTCCATCCAGGGTGAGGGAGTCTCGATAGGGGTGCCATCAGTTTTCTTACGGTTGGCAACCTGCAATCTGAGCTGCGCTTGGTGCGATACCAAGTACACCTGGGACTGGCAAAATTTCAGCTACGAAACCGAGGTCGTGGAGCTGGACCCTTCTGAGATCCAGAAAAAGATACAGGCATTCGACTGCTCCCATGTTGTCATCACGGGCGGTGAGCCTATGTTGCAGCAGGCCGAACTGGCGCCCTTGGTTTCTTATCTGGCAAGCGAAGGTTATACATTTGAGGTCGAGACCAACGGCACCATCGCGCCGTCTCCGGAGATGCTGCGCCACATCGGCCAGTGGAACGTCTCACCCAAGTTACGCACCTCTGGGAACTTACCGGGCGTGAGCCTGATACCTTCGGCCTTGAATGCCTTTGCCGAAAATTCCGGCGCTTATTTCAAGTTCGTGGTTACCGGGGAGGCCGACATCGCAGAGGTCTGTGCGCTGCGGGACGAGCACGGATTAAATGCGGACCGAATCCTACTCATGCCTGAAGGCCGGACGCCAGACGCATTGGCCAAAAAGAGTTCTTGGTTGACGGAAGCGTGCGTGGAGCATGGGTTCCGGTTCACCACACGCCTCCACATCATCCTCTGGGGCGACGAACGCGGGCGTTAGAAATCGTTGTACCGCTAGCTGCCGCGCAGCAGCCTGGTCAACTCTCTGATATTCCCCAGGGCATCAAGGTGCCCCACCGTCTCGACCACACGGACCGCTCCCTCTGCGCCCAATACGTCCTCGACCAAGAACTTGAACTTGCCGACCAATTCCTCGCGGGAAGCCGGGTTCTGGGTATCGCCGTGGTGGGCGGTTACGTCCTCGGTTAGGATGCGCCCGTCTTTCAATGTTATTGCCACCTTGGCCGCCGGATAATCGTAGCGGCGCAGGTCCATCGCCGGATCAGCCACGATATCCACGCGTCGCGACAGTGCCAAAGTTGATGGGTCTTGCAGCCGGTCCGGGTAGAAGGCGGTGATGTCGGTGCTGTTATGCACCACAGCCGTCGCCACGGCGTAGGGCAGCGAGAACTTGGCGGCCAGCATGTTCTCCGGCTCTGGGTCGGTCATGATCGTTGCCAACGCCGGGGCTTCCACTTTGATACGGTCGATATCTCCGACCGTGAACTGCTCCCGGCCCAATAGCGTTTGCACGCCATCCAGTACCGGGTGGTTGTAGAGACAGCAGGCGTGTAGCTTGAAGTAGTTCTGCTGGATGCGGTAGGCCCCCGGCTCGCCCAGACCCTGCACGACAGCTTCAGTATCGAATGACTCCCCTATGAGGGTGTTGTAGATGTCCGAGGGTCCGTCCTCCAGGCCGGTGAACCCGCAGAGCGCCAACTGGGCTGCCATGATCCCCTGAAAGCCGGAGCGTCCGGGGTACAGGTTGCGGATGGTGGCGCCTTCGATGCATGGGGTCCAGGTGTTGGCCGGGCTCATTGATGCGGCCATGTTAATGGCGAGGGTGGTGTTGGCTTGGTCTAGCCCCATCAGCTTGGCGGTCGCCACTGCTGAGCCGATCGTCCCCCAGGTGCCGTGGGAGTGGACGGTCTTCTTAACCGCCGTGCCGGTTCCGATACGGGAGGTGATCTCGTACCCGGTTATGACACTCTCTAAAAACTCTTTGCCGCTGGAGCCGCGTTCTTCCGCCACCGCCAGCGCCGCGGGTATCACGTGGATGGCGGCATGACCTCCGCCGTGGCGGTTGCCTTCGTCCATCTCCAGGGCCACTCCGGCCGTGGCATTGGACAGCGCCGCAAAAACCGCGGGGGCTGAACCGGGTTGGCCTAGGAGGGTCGCCGGGCCCTGGCCTCCAGTCTTGGCTGACAGCTGTGCCAGCTTTACGTTTTCAGGAAGACGGCTACCGGCGAGCATCGCGCCGATGGTGTCCAACACCACTGTTTTGGCGGCGTTCAGGGTGGAGGGTTCCAAGGCTTCCAGACGGGTGTCGCAGACAAACTGGGAAAGACGGTCGAGGTAGGCTGGCATCACAGTCTCCTAGCGCGGTCATCTGACGGGGTTTCTGGCGGGGGTTCCTAGCGGCTTTTTTAGCTAGCAGTTGCCCATATTTTACCCGACTGGCATAATCCGGCAACTATGTGCGCCCCGCAAGACCATAACGACGAGCAGACGTTTCAGCCATGGGCCAACCTGAGGCAGCCTATGCCATTCTGGCGGAAGATCAGGTTATTGGCCGGCAATAACTTCAAAAAGCTGCGCACTCGAAAAGGGTGCTGCGGCAACTATAACCAGCCCGGCTGTTGACTGGGCAGCAGCCACCCGCCGGGTCCCGGCGGTTAACGGTTTGGCCCGAATCGACTAGGTGGGCAGTTCCGTTTGGTAGCCCTCGTAGTGTCCGTTGGTATAACCGTTCGCGGCCACCGGACTCCGCAACAAGTCGCCTTCATCCGCAACCACTACGGCAGACATGAGCCGGATGCCGTCCCACCAGTGTTTGCCGCGGCCTCTGCGGCGGCGCTGGTATCCCATCGCAGTTAGCTGCATGCCAAAGCTGCGTTGGGAAACGTCTTCCTGGCCCGCGTCCCGGCACCAACTCTGGAATCCGGAGTAAAGGTCTTTGGCCAGAA
>CAVOAA010000102.1:0-10538 GCA_963693555.1 Dehalococcoidia bacterium
GGAAATGGTCAGTACCTGCCGGTCGGGAGCCAAGGTGGGGGAAATGGTCAGTACCTGCCGGGCCGGAGCCAAGGCGGGACGAGCTCCGAGGCTAGGATGTCGATCAATTCCGGTCAGAACCAGACCGAAACCAGGCGCGATTAAAGCTTATTATCTTCTTGCGGGGGTTGCTCGGTCAATACAGCGTACTCTTCCCACATCATCGCTGCCACGTTGTCCCAGCCCATACCTTCCGCGCGCAGACGGGCGGCTTCGCCCAAGCTCTGCTGCAGGCCGTCGCTGGAGATGATCATCTCTACAGAGTTGGCAAAGGCATCCGGGCAACGCCAAGGTTTCAGATAACCGGTGCGTCCGTGTTGGATGATCGTGGAGAGTCCGCCAACTCTTGTCGCGACAACCGGAGTACCGCAGGCCATGGACTCCAAGGCCACCAGGCCGAAGCTTTCGTAGTAAGAAGGCACCACACAGACGTCCGCGGCGTTGTAGTAGAGAGGGAGTTCTGTGTGGTCTACCTGGCCGACAAAGTCGATCTGGTCTTCCAGGTCCCGTTCTTTGGCCAACTGCTTGACCCGGTCCATCTCCTGTCCGCCGTTGGCGTCAGCGCCCACGACAATCATCCGGACACCCTCTTCGGAGTCCATCTGAGCGGCGGTTTCAATCAGGAGGTCCAGGCCTTTCAACGGTTCGACTCGGCCGACATACAACAATATCTTTTCGCCGTTCAAGCCAAGCCGTTCTCGGACGGCCTTCTGGTCCAGGGGGCGGAATACCGAGAGGTCGACGCCGCAGGGCACCAGTGAGACTTTTTTAGGATCAGTTCCGTAAAGCCGCGCCATGGCATCCTGCTCGTGGGCGCTGAAGGCGATGATGCGGTCGGCTGTGGCCATTACTTCGGCCTCGACAACAGGCCGTTCCGCCTGCTCGACTTCGCCGGCGCGGGACTGCATCTTTATCAAGCCAAGGGTGTGGAAGGTTACAACGTGGGGAACGCCCATCGCCTGAGACAATTCACGTCCGACCCATGACGATAACCAATAGTGGGAGTGGACCACGTCATATACAAGACCCTCTTCTTCCCTGAACGCGTTCAGTTGGTCGAGGAATTCCGGCAGTTGAGCATATAGCTCTCCGATATGGGCATCAGGCTCGCCTGCTTTCAGGTGGACCACGCGGACGTTGGGTCCGATATCCTCGATACGGTTGACGACGTCAGCATGCTCGCGGGTGAAGATGTCGATCTGCATGCCCATATCACCCAGGGCCGCCGCCAACTGCCTGACGTAGACGTTCATACCTCCCGACTTCCCCTGTCCGGGGGCCGCCAGTGGGCAGGCATGGAGAGTGATAAATGCCGCTCTCTCCACGCTCAACTCTTGGTTACCACCATCTGATATAGGCTCCTCTGTTGGCCACCCAGATGCGCCTTGTAAGGCTCTGGGCCGCGTAGGAAATCAAAGTAAGTAAGACCCTGGTCGATCGCGTCTTTCAAGCACATGGCGTTCAGCAACAATCCCACGCTGAAATACCCGTACTCAGGATCATAACCGCTATTGTATAACAGGCGGGAGCCCCCGTAGTCAAAGCATAGGCTGGTGGCCACGGTCGAACCATCCATATCAAGGAAGTACAACTGTAGCTGGCCCATTTCCGCCATTCGCTGGGTGATGTTATGGAAGAAGAGCTCGCGCTCCGGCGTCATGAACTCGTCTTTATCGGCGCGGCTCAGGCGCATCAGAGAGATGAATTCGCCCAACCGCTCGCTCACTTTCGCAGGCTCTGAGATGCTGTACCACTTCCAGTCGGTCTGGGCGTCCATGCGGCGCAGCTTGCGGCGCAGTTCGTGGCGGTCCTTCTTGTTCAAGATTCCCAGGTATTCGTCCCAGGTACCCGGCAGGTCTATGCCTGAGGTGACGTCCTCTTGCTCTATCTCAACCTTGTAACCGCGGCTGCGGGCCATATCGGGAAACAGCTCAAGCGTGGGCGAGCTTTCTCTCAGGGAATCCAGCTGCATTTTCTGGAAGTCGAGTTCATCCATGCTCTCCAGAAGCGTCTGATAGAACCCCTCTTCGTGTCCGGGCTTGATGGGAAAGTCGTTGTAATCAAAGGTGTCCTGGCTGCCCACGAATGAGAGGGTATCGCCGGACTTGGCCAAAGAGGCGATAGCCGCCACTCCGTCTGATGAGGGGTAGGAGAACCCGCACATGGTGCGGCCATCCCCAAAGGTGTCCCACCATACTTTCTGCCATTGTGGAGTCAGGAACAATGTGTTTGCAGGGCTATCTTGAAGTACGGATTCCCATTCGCCTTCATTATCTTGGAACGATGTAATCGGTGTATTTGCCACTATCTACCTGCTATTTATTTTGCTATCTACCGGCTATCTATCTACTGTGCATCAGGGCTAGGAGGCCGTCCCGCCCTGACGAGTAATTCTTGAACGCGCCGCGGGTTGCCGAAGTGAGAACCTTCGTGCCCGGTTTGTTTACTCCCCGCATGGCCATACACAGGTGCTCAGCCTCCAACTCCACCACGACCCCGTCTGGCTTTAGGACGTTGTTGATGGCGTCGGCGACGTCGGCGGTGAGCCGTTCTTGAACCTGCGGCCGGTGCGCCGCTACTTCCAGCGCCCTGGCGAGTTTGCTGATCCCGGCGATCTTGCCGTTGGGCACGTAGCCCAAGCGAGCTTCACCAAAAAAGGGCAGTAAGTGGTGTTCGCACACGGAATAAAAGACCAGGCCGCTCACTATGACAGGGTCTTGGCTTTCGGCTTCGAAAACGGTGTCTATCGCGTCTTCGGTGTTGGTTCCGACACCGGAAAAAAGACCTTCATACATCCGCGCCACGCGGTCTGGAGTGTCGATCAGCCCTTCGCGGGTTGGGTCTTCGCCGATGGCGGCCAATATCTCAGCCACCGCTTTTTCTATGCGCTGTTTCTGGACCGTTTTGACGCCCCCTAATCCCCAATCCCGAGGGTGGCAGCTTCAAGCTCTTCGATGCTCGCTGAGACCTCAATGACCTGGCTGTTGGCGCTGCTCACTGCCAGGTCAGGGTCTTTCAACCCGTTCCCCGTGCAGATGCAGACGATTCGTTTGTCGTGCAGATCCAGACCTTGACGGTGCATCTTGACCAGTCCGGCGAACGATGCTGCCGATGCCGGTTCGCAGAATATTCCTTCTTTACTGGCCAGTGCGCGGTAGGCGTCTAGAATCTCGTCATCCGAGACCGAATCTATCACGCCACCCGACCCGTCGCGGGCTTCGATCGCCCCACCCCAAGTGGCGGGATTGCCGATGCGTATCGCCGATGCGATGGTCTGGGGACTGGTCACGATCTCGCCACGGACGATGGGCGCAGCGCCCTCTGCCTGAAACCCCATCATGCGGGGCAAAGTCTGACTCCTGCCCAAGTCTTGGTATTCGCGGAATCCCTTCCAATAGGCGGTGATATTCCCGGCGTTACCCACTGGAATGAACAGAAGGTCAGGTGCGTCTCCCAGTGTGTCTACCAGTTCAAATGCGGCGGTCTTTTGGCCCTCTATGCGGTTCTGGTTCACCGAGTTGACCAGGGTTACATCGTTCCGGTCGGTGAACTCGCGCACCAGCCCCAGAGCGACATCAAAATTGCCGTTTATCATTATGACCTTGGCGCCGTAGATCATGGCCTGGGCCAGCTTGCCCATGGCGACCTCGCCCTTGGGGATCAGCACGAAGGTCGGGATGTCGCAGTAGGCACCGAAAGCCGCAGCGGACGCGCTGGTGTTGCCGGTGGATGCGCACATGATGGCCTTGGTTCCCTCTTCCAGGGCTTTGGCGATGGCCATAACCATGCCGCGGTCCTTGAACGAACCGGTGGGATTGCAGCCTTCCAGCTTGAAGTAAAGCTCCGGGCAGCCCAGCTCTCTCCCGAGACGGTTGGACTTGACCAGCGGAGTATCTCCCTCTCCCATGGTGATCAAGGGCGTGGCACTGGTCAGTGGGAGCAAATCTCCATAAGTATTTAATACCCCAGCACCCATCTGCTTAATCCATCCTCCAGTTCAGCAACGGCTGTGAGCGCGCCGTCATCATTCCTCTATCCTGATGGTATTACTCACTCTCTTTACCCCGGGGAGCCCGGCCATGGCCTCAAGGGCCTTCTGGACCGATGCTTCTCGCGCCGGATGGGTGGTGATCACGATTTCTGCGCTCTGGGTCTCGTGGTGAGTCTCTCGCTGTAACACCGCGGCGATGCTTATCTGCCCGTCGCCCAGCACCTGGGCTATCTGAGCCAGTACGCCGGGACTGTCAGCGACTTCTAACCGGATGTAATACTGCGCTTCCAGGTCACCGATGGGCCGGACAGCTAACGGTGTGCCGTTCTTGGGTTCGGCTGCCACCTGACCGGACGGCTGGGCCTGGCTGCCCATCTTGCGGACCACTTCGATGACGTCCCCCACCACCGCACTGGTGGTAGGCTCTCTTCCAGCTCCCATCCCGTGGAACAGGACCTTCCCGCAGAGGCTGCCGTCAACCTCCACGGCATTGTACACTCCATCGACCTTTGCAAGCATGTGTTCGGCGGGTACAAACGCCGGATATACGCGCAACTGAACGGCGCCGTCGATCAGGTTGGCGATCGCCAGGAATTTTATGGCGTAGCCCAACTCTTCGGCGTAACGGAAATCCTGGGGTTCCAGGTTGGAGATGCCCTCGCAGTAGACATCCTCTGGCTTGAAGGCCTGACGGTAGCCCAGTGACGCGAGGATGGTCAGTTTATAGGCAGCATCGATCCCTTCGACGTCGTTGGTGGGATCAGACTCGGCGTAGCCCAGTTCTTGTGCCTCGCCGAGGGCTTGTTGGAAGCTGGTCCGTTCGTGGGCCATGCGAGTCAATATGTAATTGGTGGTCCCGTTGATGATGCTGCGTATGGAGCGAATATCGTTGGCTGCCAGTTCATTCATCATGCAGCCCACTATGGGGATGCCGCCACCCACACTGGCCTCAAAGAGAAGGTTGGCGCCGTTTTGCCGCGCCAGCGCCATCAGCTCCGGACCCGACTTGGCCATGACCTCTTTGTTGGCGGTTACAACATGTTTTCCGGCAGCAAGGGCCTGCTTGAGGTATCCCTCCGCCGGGTCCACTCCACCCATCACTTCCACCAGGATGTGAATATCAGGATCGGCCAGGATTTCTTCGGCGTTGGTCGTCAGCAGCCCTTCCGGCAGCTCTATGTCTCTGGGGATAGAGATATCGCGCACCAGCACCCTCTTCAGCCGCACTGGGCGGCCGGTCACGTCTGATAGCGGCGACCCCTTACCCAGAAGTTTGGCGGCCACACCAGTACCCACAACGCCCAGGCCCATAAGACCGACGTTGATCACGGCGGGGATAGCAGAGGGGGATTCAGGGGACATGCCGGCTGATGCCGTCATCTGGGCCTACGGTCCCGCGCCGGGGACTGTAGATATCCCAGGCACTCCAGGGACGAGGTTTGGCACCGGCGTTGGCCGGTCGATGCGCGGGGCGGTGACGAACACCTGGTCCGCGACCCATTCGTATAATCGGCTGTTAAAATTCATTTTTACGTTACCTTGCTTGGTGCCCTCAAACAGTGTGTCTCTCTGCCATTTGGTAACCAGCTCACGAAGCAGTTTGTTGCCGACAGCATTCGTCAGATCCCGCTCTTCCGGCGGTGAGAGGACTTTTACCAAATATTGATCGTCGGTTGTGAAGATCGGCTCGCTGATCGCCCCGGGCATCAATCGCTCTCGGGCATCAGGGCCGGGCGAATCATTGCCGAAAAGGGCGTCATCCAATTCAGGAAACGCGCCTTTGGGCACCCATCCGACGTAGCCACTGGAATCGGCGAATTGGCTTGGTGAAGTCAGTTCCTGCGCAATACTGGTAAATTCTTCATTCTCCAGGCGTTTGATCACGTCTCTGATCAGGATGTTACCGTCCAGAGGAAGCTGTATCCACTGGATCTCCACATGCTGCTGTCGTTCTTCGATATCCTGCGAGATCACAAAAGCCAATGCCCGTTTGGCCAACTGTTCTTCGACGATGATTCTAAAATCGGCATCCGATAGCCCGGTGGCCGTTAGATAGGCTCCGTAAACATCTCTGAATTCCCGTTCCAGCTGCCCCGGGTCGGTCTCCTGGCCTGCGTCTGCCGTGGGCAGAAATTGGCGGCGAAGTTCGGTCTCAATGTCCTCTGAATCGATGGCGATACCCAGAACAGAGGACTGCTGCCGTAGAATCTCGGCATTGACCAAGTTCTGGAGATACTCGAACGGTACTGTACTCAGGTTCACCTGGCCGCCCTGATACCGGTTCACACCCTGTAACACACGGATACGTTTGACGAGGTCGCCCATGGAGAATTCGATGGTATTAACGGAACCAGCCCAGACCCTGGGTGGTTTGTAGAATTCCTGGTAGTAACCGAAGAGCGCCACTCCGGCGACGAGGATAATCAGGACTGCGCCGATACCGAACCCTATCTTGCGCTGGCGGCGGTCGAGCGTTACCTGGGAATTTTCTTGCGAAGCGGGGGTTTCTCCACGGCTCTCCTGAGCTCGCCTGTTGCGGCGGCGTCCGCCTCTGCCCGTATTGGCAGAACCGGACCTTCCGAGCCAAGGAAATGGCATTGTCTAACCTCGACGAGCATGGGGGTAGGAGTGGGGAGAGTAACGGCGGCGCGTCATGATAACAGCGCCGCCGGGTCTAAACGTAGTTTCGGCCTGGACCGGGACGCTTAGCGGCGGATACCGGCGGAGTGGGCGTGGTAGGCCACGAAGGGCACCAGGGCGATCTGCCGGGCGCGCTGTATCGCGCTGCGGAGAGCGCGTTGATGTTTGGCGCAGACGCCAGTCCGGCGGCGGGGCTCGATCTTGGCCCGCTCTGACACGAACCGCCTGATTTTGTCGATCTCTTTGTAGTCGATGTGGGTGACTTTCTCGACACAGAAGGCGCAGACCTTACGACGACGCACAAATCGGCCGCGGGGGCGTCCACCGGGGCCACCCGGTCCACTGGGTCTGCCGCCGGGACGGCCACCGCCACCACCGCCACCACCGCCACCAAATCTTGGTGGTCCGCCTGGTCCGCTTGGTCCGCCTGGTCCTCTGGGGGCTTCTGTGGTCATTCTAGCTCTAGTCCTTTATGGCGTGACTGCCAAGTTTAGATCGGCAGGTCGTCTACTGAATCGCCTGGTGAATCGCCTGGTGAATCGTCCTGCTGTCAGATTAAAACGGCAGGTCGTCTACTGAATCGAATTCCGGGCCGTCTTCGGCCCCGGACCCGGCCCCGACTCCTGCCTCAAATGGCGCAGACTCGGTCGCTCCGCCTCCATCGCCACCTCTACCCAGGAACTGAACGTCGTTCAAGAAGACGTCGATTGAAACCCGGGTCGTGCCGTCGCGCCCTTCGTAGGTGCGGCTGCTCATTCGGCCTTCGATGTAGACCTGCTGGCCTTTTGTTAAGTATTGGTTACAGGTCTCGCCCAGCTTTCCCCAGGCGCTAACGTTGAACCATTCTGTTTCTTCTTTCTGTTCTCCCCCGCTGGTCGTGTACCGGCGGCTGGACGCCACGCTAAACGAGGTTACCGCTTGACCATTGGGTGTGTAACGCATCTCTGGGTCTCTGCCTAGGTGACCGATAACAGTGATCTTATTCACGTCTTCCTCCCTACTACGCCTCGTTTTGGTCTGGTTATTCTTCCGGCTTATCCTCGGATGTGGCTTCTGCCGAAGTATCTTCACTTTCAGCGGCGGGTTCTTCTGCAGCTGCTTCAGGCTCAGCCTCGGGTTCTGCCGCAGGCGCTTCCTCAACTACCGTGGCCGCCGGTTCTTCTGTGGCGGTTTCTTCCGCAGCAGGCGTTTCTTCCGCAGGCGTTTCTTCCGCAGGGGCTTCTGCAGCCGGGGCCTCTTCAGTCGTAGCGGCCGGAGCCTCTTCAGTCGTAGAGGGCGCATCGGCGGCAGGCGCAGGGGCGGCTCCTTCAGCGGGTATGGGCGCGCCATCGGGGCCAACCGGGGCCGGCCGTGGGGGAGGAGGAGTTCGGATCGCCCTGGCTGCCGCAGCTGCCTGAGCGGACAGTTCCTCTTCCGGCAACGTCACAGTAACCAGAGAGCGGAGGATCTCGTCGTCGACTTTCAGGAAATTCTCAAGTTCGATGTTGAAGGCTCGCTCGGTGGCGAACCGGGTCAGGTGATAGCTGCCTTCCAAAAAGCGGTGCGGACCCTTGCGGATGGGATAGGCCAAGCGGCGTGTCCCCCACTGCTCTTCGTGGCTGATCTCAGCGTCTCTGGTGGTGATAAACCCTTTTATCTTGTCCCAGGTCTCTGTGACCTGCTCTTGATTCAGCATCGGGCTAAGGACAACTAATAGTTCATAATGGCGCAAACGGTACCCCTTGGATGATTACACACAAAGTTATTGCGGATTTCATAGTTAGGCGTAGAAATACACAATCGCTGTGATTATAGCATCGAGCGTATCTTGGCTCAACCGGTTGCCAATCAGTTATCTATGCCTGGCACATCGAATCGAGCGGTCAGTTTCTTTACTTCAGCCGATACTTTGGCGTGGGCTTCTTTGTCTTCGACGTCGGAAAGCACCTTGGTGAGCATGGCGGCGACCTGCTTGACCTCTGCCTCGGCCATGCCCCGGCTGGTGATGGCCGGAGTGCCCAATCGAAGTCCGCTGGTGACCCTGGGCGGTTGTGGGTCATAGGGGATGGCGTTCTTGTTGGCGATGATTCCCACCGACTCAAGTGCCCGTTCGGCCTGCTGGCCGGTGATGCCCAGCGGTGTCACGTCCACCAGGACCATGTGGTTGTCGGTGCCTCCGGATACCAGCCGCATACCGGCCTCGGACAATTCTGCGGCCAGCACCTTGCAGTTGGCCACCACCTGGTGGGCGTAGCGGGAGAACTCGGGCTTGAGCGCCTGCCCGAAGCAGACGGCCTTGCCGGCGATCGCCTGCATCAAAGGCCCGCCCTGGGTGAATGGGAATACGGCAAAATCGACCTTCTTGGCCAGGTCTTCGTCACAGAGGATGAACCCGCCTCTGGGGCCACGGAGGCTCTTCTGGGTGGTGGACGTCACTATGTTGGCGTAGGGCAACGGCGAAGGGTGAGCCCCTCCAGCCACCAACCCGGCGATATGGGCCATGTCCACCATCAGCAGGGCGTCCACGCTGTCGGCGATGGCACGGAAGCGGGCAAAGTCCAAAACGCGGGGGTAGGCGCTGCAGCCGGCCACGATCAGCTTGGGTTTGTGTTCCTTGGCCAGGCGTTCGATCTCGTCGTAGTCGATGGTCTCGGTGTCTTTGTCCAGACCGTAGGGGATGAAGTTGTAGACCTTACCCGAGAAGTTGACGCTGGCTCCGTGAGTGAGATGGCCGCCGTGGTCCAATTGCATTCCCAGGACGGTGTCGCCCTGTTCAAGCACGGCGAAGTAGGCTGCCATGTTGGCCTGAGCGCCGCTATGGGGCTGGACGTTGGCATGTTGCGCGCCGAATAATTCTTTGACCCGGTCGATGGCCAAGCTTTCGACGATGTCCGCGTTCTCGCACCCGCCGTAGTAGCGCCGGCCTGGATACCCCTCGGCGTATTTATTGCTGATGACGCTGGCGCCAGGCTCGAGAACGGCCTTGCTGGCGTAGTTCTCCGAGGCGATCAGTACGATACAGTCGCGTTGGCGCTGGTCTTCCTGCTGTAGAGCACGGGCTACATCGGGATCTTCATCGAATAGGGCGGACATAGATATCTCCTGAGAGGTGGTTTAATGGGGCGGTTTAATAACGGGGAAACAGGTGAGATTCTAGCAGATTATGTCTGCTTGGTAACGTCATGTTACGTGACGATCGCACGCTCGTTGTAGAATCGCGAGGAGCGTGAATCAGCCGGTAGTGTACGATGGCCCTACAGGCGTGTCAACGGAGTCTCGCCGCACTATTTGCGACGAGCAATTCAGTCATGTAGAGTAACTCGTTAGTGCGACGCACCCGCGATTCACTGACTATGCCGCAAGGCGGAGGGAGATTCAGTTTCTTATGTCCACAGATTCAGGCCACCCGGAGATGCCCACATCGGTCGAACGTATGCTACGGCCGGAACGGGTGGAAACGCTGGACCCTTTTCGAGTTCTCAGCCACTGCCCTCTTACTCCCAGAGACGTGGTCGCCGACATCGGCTGCGGACCGGGCTATTTCACGCTGCCGCTGGCCAAGTTTTTGATCCACGGCAAAGTGGTAGCCATGGACACCTCCGATGAGATGGTCGAAGCCTGCAAGGGAAGGATGGGCGCCGCCCGATTGGGTAATGTAGACGTGCTCAAGTGCAGTGAATACGAATTCCCTGTGGACCCAGCCAGCATGGACGGTCTCTTCATCTCAGTCACACTGCATCACCCGGAGGACCGGGTGCGGTTCCTGACGGCGGCCAACGAGATGCTCAAGCCCGGCGGCTGGTGCTTCATCATAGAATGGCAGCCTCACGAGACCGAGTCCGGGCCGCCTCAAGAGGTCCGAATCACCGCCGATCAGCTGAAGCAGATC
>CAVOAA010000103.1:0-10444 GCA_963693555.1 Dehalococcoidia bacterium
CCTGAAGCCCGTCTATGAGTTGTATATGGAGTACACGGCGATGGTCCACTCCGTAAATTTTGGCCCCGAAGAGATGGTGGTGGAGTTTCACCCCGATTAAATTGGCAGATTGGATGCCACGCAGACTGATCGATCAGAATAGAGGGTGAGAAAAATGGCACAGACAGACCAGAAACTACATCATCTGACCATCCACGAGGCAGGCAAGCTGCTGAAGAACGGCGAGCTGTCTCCCGTGGAGCTAACTCAAGCTTTCTTTGACCGGATCGCCGATACCGACGACCGGCTGCACTCATTCATCACGCTATTGACCGAAGAGGCCATGAGCGAAGCCCGCGCCGCCGAGGCGGAGATCCGCAGCGGCCGCTACCGTGGCCCGCTACACGGAATACCCATAGCCCTGAAGGACCTCTACGACACCGCAGGGATCCGCACGACTTCCGGCTCTCGAGTCGATTTCGATCGTGTTCCCACCGAGGACTCGACTGCCACCGCGCGGCTGAAAGATGCTGGCTCCGTCCTGCTGGGCAAACTGGCCATGCACGAATTCGCTCTGGGCGGCCCGGACTGGACGACGCCATTTGAGCCGGCCTGCAACCCCTGGAACCTGAAGCACATCACCGGCGGCTCCAGCAGTGGATCGGCCTCGGCTGTTTCGTCAGGGCAGGCCATGGGCGCTCTTGGTTCTTGCACCGGCGGCTCCATCCGCGGACCGGCATCCCTCTGCGGCTTGGTGGGCCTGAAACCCACCTACGGCCGGGTGAGCCGCGCCGGCGTGGTAACCCTCAGTTGGTCCCAGGATCACGTGGGACCAATGACCTGGACGGTGGAAGACAGCGCCTACATGCTCCAGGCCATCGCCGGTCACGACCCCAAGGATCCCACCAGCAGCAAGGCTCCGGTGCCGGACTATTCGCTGTCGCTCAGGGAAGACATCAGGGGCAAGACATTTGGGCTGCCCCGGCATTACTTCTTCGACGACGACCCCAGCGTAAACGCCGAGGTGGTGGCCGTTGTCGAGAAGGCTGTGGCTGAGTTGGAGAAGCTGGGCGCCAAGATCGAGACCATCGAGCTGCCCAGTCTGGAATACGTACGGGCGGCCAACACCATTATCATGGTCAGTGAGGCGTTTGCCTTCCATGAGCCGAACCTCAAGACCAGACCCCAGGACTTCGGTGAGATCGTCCGGGCCAGGTTCCGTATCGGCGGGATGCTGAGCGCCGGTGACTATCTACAGGCCCAACGCTGCCGGCAATGGAGCAAGCGGGAATTCGCGGCTGCGCTGCGCAAGGTGGACTTCTTCGTAACCCCCACCATGACCCAGCCGGCCGCGGCATTTGAAGGCTATGACCCCACCGACACGATTCGGGGCCGGAGCTTCACCGCTCCATTTAACGTGACCGGACTGCCGGCCATCTCGGTGCCCTGCGGGTTCACTGAGGCCGGTCTGCCCGTGGGCATGCAGATAGCGGGAAAAGCATTTGATGAGCCAGGGGTGATACAGGCCGCCTACACCTACCAGCAACACGCCCGCTGGTACGAGACCAGGCCCAATATCTAGTCGTCGGCTGGGTCTGGGAGCGGGTTCGAGGACGGACCCGAGCCCGGACTCTGAACCGGAGTAGACCGGGCTTCCTCGGGTAGACCGTCTTCCCAGTCCAGGATCAGCACCCTGCCGGGCTTGTCCATGGACATGATGACCACTGCGCCGGCCAAGCTGGTGGCTACAGAAAGCGCGATGGTTATTTGGTAGTTGTCGAAGAAACCGAACAACACGCCGCCGATCCATCCGCCGGTGGCCATGCCCAGCATCGCGCCGGACAACTGCCAGCCGAAAGACCTGCCCAACGAACCTTCGCCGTAGTAGCGGCGGTTGATGATCGGGAAGGCTGACCCTTCTCCGCCATATCCGATGCCAAAGACCACTGCGAAGAGATAGAAGCTCCAGGTGTCGTTGGTCCAGAAAAGCATCAGCACCGGCAGTCCCTGCAGCACGTACATAACCGCCATGGTGCCTCTGGCGCCCAGGTTATCGGCCATCACGGGGGTCAGGAACCGGGTAATTGCGCTGACCAATGCCAGGGTGCTAAGGACCCCGGCCGCCGCCACCGGCCCGACCCCAGCCAGCACGGCGATGGGGACGATGTAGACGATGACTATGGCATGGGATGTGCAACCTAGATAATGGATCAGCACCAGTTTCCAGAAAGCGGATGTGGATTGTATGGATGCCGCCCGGACCTTGTCCCGGAGCATGCGAATCTCTCGGGTGAACCGTGTGTTGACCTCTCCTGCCCAGGCTCCGCCGAACGGGTCCAGACCCATGTCGGCCGGTTTGCTGCGGAAGAAGAATACGATCATGGTCATCGAGATTCCGCAACCGATCCCCATGCTCCAGAAAGCGAGACGCCAGTCGTAGTTGGCTAGGAGGATACCGATGAGCAGCGTCGTGCCGGCCGGTCCAACACCCTGGGCGCATTGCAACAACCCAACCCCAACGCCCAGCTTCGCTCGGAACCAGTAGGTAGCGGTGGTTATCAGGGCCACATTCATGCAGGCCTGGGTGATACCAAGGAATATGCCGTAGGCGATCCAGATGTGCCAGACTTCCGTCGCCATCGCTGCAATCGCGGTGCCGATGAAGAATGTCGCCACTCCAACGAAGAGCACCTGCCGCCCGCCGTACTTGTCGGTGGCCATTCCGATGAACGGAGATAATATGGCGCTCATGATGGCGGAGATGCCGTAAGCGAGAGTGATCGAGCCCTGGCTCCAGCCGTATTCGTCCTGGAGCGGCAGGATCACCACGCCGAAGGCCTGGGTGATGGAACCCCCGGCCAGATACAACAAAACTGACAGCCCGATTATGATCCAGGCGTAATGTACTTTAGGTAAACGTAATGGCATTGAGATTGCTTGGATTGAACCTTGATATGAGATGCTGGAACGTAACTGGCGGTAGATTATTCGAGTTCCGCCAACTTAGGGCTGCCAGGTAGAGTAGTGGAGGCTCGGATTCGCGTCAATCCGCCGATTGGGTGTGAAGCGCCTAGGTACGCTTAAAACTTGAGTTTAGGGCAGAGTTTTCCACATCTGTCTTGAACAACTCGGCAATGGAGATAACGTCGGTTTGTAATGAAGAATATTCGGCAATATCGATAGGAATCGGATGTCCGTGAGCTATTGGATTACGGTTACCTAGTAATTTTTGGTCAATTATGGGGCCCTTCATCAGAGAATCTGGTCTTTTGCTCGCCACTCCACCGGTAATATCTTTGAAATTCAGGGTGGATGTCTAGCTCATGGTCGCGATACAAATTCATAAGTTCACCGATTGACATCGGATATCCATCGCTTCTGACTTCATTCCGACGGGCTTCGATTTCTTCGGTAAGTCCCATATCACACCTTTTGGTCAGGAATTGATGTTCAGTATAACCAAAAATATGGTCTTTGGGGCTAACGCCATTTGGTCTACTAGACTATTCTCTGTACGACAAATGGAGTCTCAGAACCAAACCCATTAGCCGACCCCCGCCCACGGCTGACCGAAAACAGGGTAAAATTGTCCGACCGGCCGAGTTTGTTACCGCCGTACACTCGAAGTCCCCGAGACAACATGAACGCCAACGGCCAAAAACCTGACCTGATACTCAGCATCCTCGACCAGAGCCCGTCTCACCAGGGAGAGGATGCCGCCCAGTCGTTCCAGCGCACGATCGAGCTGGCGACCAAGGCTGACGGCTGGGTCTACCACCGCTATTGGGTGGCCGAGCATCACAGCTCCGACCGTGTGATGGGGTCTTCGCCTGAGGTTTTGATATCCCATCTGTTGGCCAAGACCAGCCGGATACGCGTCGGCTCCGGCGGCGTGATGCTGCAGCACTACAGTCCGTACAAAGTAGCTGAGAACTTCAACGTACTGGCGTCCCTCGCCCCTGGCCGTGTTGACCTTGGCATCGGCCGCGGCCCCGGTGGGTTGCCCCAGTCGACCATGGCCCTGCAACAGGCGGCCGCCGGCGAACGGGACATCGGCGACAAGATCACCGAATTACGAAACTTTCTGGGCGATGACTTGCCTGCGTCCCATCCCCTGCACGGACTTTTGGCCAGTCCGAAACCTCCCGAGGCACCGGATATATATCTTCTGGGCACCTCGGCTTCCAGCGCCGAGATGGCCGCTGAGTACAGCATCCCTTATGTGTTTGCGCTATTCCTCAACAGTGATCAAGGCGTCATGACCGAGGCTATTAAGACCTACCACAGCCGATTCAACGCCGCCGGTCCGGGCCAGAAGCGGGCCATGCTCGCGCTGCCGGTGGTGGTGGCCGAATCGGCCGACGAGGCCGCCGGTTACGCCGCCGACATCAAGGTCATCCGCATCAGCCTGGAAAGCGGGCGGACTTTGACCGCCGGGAATATGCAGTCGGCCGAGAACTTTGGCAAACAATCCGGCGAGAAGTATGAGATCAATGTCTATGACGCGCCAGTGGTCCATGGCTCCCCGGAGATAGCGCTCCAGAAACTGCTGGATATGCAGACATTACATAACGTAGAAGAGATAGTGGTGGTCACCGCCATCAATGACTTCCAAAAGCGGCTCCGGTCCTACGAGTTGCTGAGTCAGGCCATGACCGACAGGATCAAAAGTTCAGAAACAGGGCAGGAAGTAGCATGACCGAACAACGCAAGATGCGATTGGGCGTATTCTTTTCCGGAAGCGGTGGCAATATGGCGTCGTGGCGTCACCCAAGTTCGGTGCCCGACGGCGCGGTGAACCTGAATTACTACCGGGGGATGACCCGCAAGGCCGAGAACTCCAAGCTGGACTTCGTCTTCTTTGGCGACGGGCTTTATATCAGCGAGAAATCGCATCCCAATTTCCTGGTCCGATTTGAGCCGCTGACCCTGCTGGCCGCCTTGTCCATGGACACGACCCACATCGGGCTGGCCGCCACCCTTTCCACCACCTATAGCGACCCTTACACGGTGGCCCGGCAGTTTTCATCTATTGACCACCTGAGTAACGGGCGCGCCGGCTGGAACATCGTCACCTCGCCGCTGGAGGGTTCTGCTGCCAACTACAGTAAACCGGAGCACCCCCAACACGACCTGCGCTACCGCATGGCCGACGAGTTCGTGGAGATCACCAAGGGGCTCTGGGACTCGTGGGAGGACGACGCATTCATCCGCGACAAAGAATCGGGCGTATTCATCGACCCGGCAAAGTTGCACCGGCTCGATCACAAAGGAGAGTTCTACTCGGTGCAGGGCCCGCTGAACATCTCCCGCTCCAAACAGGGCAGCCCAGTTCTGATTCAAGCAGGCTCATCCGAAGCAGGCCGGGGTTTTGCCGCCAAGGTCGCCGACGCCATCTTTACCGGACAGGCCACCAGCGACGAAGCTGCCGAGTTCTACAAAGACATCAAAAGCCGGGCCAAAGAGGCAGGCCGCGACCCCAATCAGGTGTTGATCCTGCCGGGATGCTCGCCCGTGGTTGGGAATACCCCTGAGGAAGCTGAGGCCAAGTACCAGGAGATCGCCAACCTGGTGGTCATTGACGACGCCCTGAATTACCTGGGCCGCTACTTCAACGACATGGACTTCTCACCCTATGAGCTAGACGACCCATTCCCCGACCTCGGGGACTTTGGCCGCAACGGCTGGGAGAGCACCACCGACCGGATCAAGCAGGTGGCCAAAGACGAAAAACTGACCCTGCGCGAGATGGCGCTGCGTTCCACCACCCCCCGGAGCGAGTTCATCGGCACTCCAACTCAGGTGGCCGACTCGATGCAATCCTGGTTCGAAAACGGCGCGGCCGACGGCTTCATGCTGGTGCCCAGCGTGCTGCCTCAGGGTTTCAACGACTTTGTAGACTACGTACTCCCCATCCTGAAAGAACGCGGTCTCTTCCGCACCGAGTACGAAGCCGACACGCTGCGTGGCAACCTAGGCCTCCCCAAACCCGAAAACCGCTATTCCAAGCACGCCGCGAACGTCACCAAAAGTTAATATCCCCTCTCCCGTCGCAGCGGGAGAGGGCTAGAGTGAGGGCTTCCACTCTCGCCAAGTCCTGCTCGACCAAGTCAATTCAACTAGGAGGCCCCCAATTGCCTATCCTGTTGGGCATCCACGGCACCGTAACCAACCCGGGCCGCCTGCACCAGGCCCTGGATTCGGCGCTGGCAGCCGCCGCAGCCGCTGACTTGTCGATCACCACGCAGACCCTCCACCTTGGCGACCACCAGATCTCCTTCGCCGACGGACGTCCACCGGAAGCCTACGGTGACGACACTCAGAAGGTATTGGAGCAGGTGTCTGCGGCGGACATGTATCTGATCGCCACTCCAAT
The DNA here is from genome assembly GCA_963693555.1 of Dehalococcoidia bacterium. Lineage (GTDB taxonomy): Bacteria > Chloroflexota > Dehalococcoidia > Lucifugimonadales > UBA3495 > UBA9611. Next base: position 6,356 of record CAVOAA010000103.1, read on the forward strand.
CTTTCGGGCGTCGTTCACCGGAGCGCTAAAGAACCTGCTCGACCACATCGCCGTCGAGACACTGATGGGCAAGGCCATTGGGCTGATTGGCATGGGCGCAACCGACCATCACTACCTGACCGTGGACACCCAATTGCGGCCCGTTCTAGCCTGGTTCGGCGCTCACCTGGTGCCCGGTCAGGTCTATCTGCAGTCGCAGCATTTCACCGACGGCAAACTTGCCGACCCCAAGGCCATCGCTGGCTTGGAGACCCTGGGCCGGTCGGTCGTCGCCATGCACAACTCCCTCTCGGGTAATTCGGACACAGCCGGGCCGTCACCCTTGGCCGCCAGTTAGACGTTGGCTGAAACAGTAGACACAACTCTTTTCAAAGAGACTGAAGCCGAGTCCGGGGAGCTTGTTCCCTACGGCGTCCCGGTCACGGCCTACCCCACCGCGTCGGGCCTGATCGTGGTCAACTCTCCGGGTTCCGGGGAACTGAAGGACGGCCGGGAGAACCGCTGGCGGAACCTGGGCCGTCATCTTCAAGAACGCGACTTGGTGACGATGGTCACCTACAACGCCCCCCGTCCCGACTTCCAAGTTCAATTGGAATGGGAGCCCTACTCCTACCGCGGCGCCAGTTGGAACAAGCTGCTCATCGAGAGCCTCTCCCACACTATTGACTGGGCTTTGGAGAACTCTGAGCAGCTCTGCGGGAGTGAGTCTCCGACGGTCTTTCTGACCGGATTCTCATCGGGCGGTTCTGCCGCCGGGGCAGTTGCGCACCGGTATCCCTGTGTGCAGAGGCTTTTGCTGCTCTCCACCTATGACAGCGTGGGAGACCCGTTCTACGAGGGCATAACGAATTTCACCGGAGACATCTACCTGGTCTACGGCGACCAAGACGATATGGCCGGTTACCTAGCCCGTATACTCCAGACGGGCGAGTTCGCCGCAAAGTCGTTCCTGGTCAGAGAAGCCCCGGACTGCGGCCACAGATTCGACGGCGAAGTAAACACCAAACTGATTACCCAGGCATTCCACTGGGCCTTCGAAGGTGACAACAGCCAAGCGATTACGGATTGCCCTTAGGATTCGAACTTTGCCGGCATGGGAGACTCAGTCCCTTCCCCCGCGCAAGGGGGAAGGTTAGGATGGGGGCTCCTCGCGGTTTTCCAACGCCGTAGGGCCAATGCACCAAAATCAAAGGAAGTTACAACAATGCCAAGAGAAACGATCTATCTGGGAGACAAAGCAGGCCAGCAGCTGGTCAAAGGGACCTGGAAGTACGCCCGGGGCTACGTGCCCGGCCAGCCCAACGAGGGGTTGGTGGAGCAGGTAGAGGGCAGCCCGGCGCGGCTCGCGGACTATGACGACTCCAGTTGGGCGGTCTGCGAGAACCTGGCCGAGCGGAACTCCCACGGCTTCAGCTTCATGTGGTACCGGATCAAGATCACACTGCCAGAAGAGGTCAACGGGCACCCCATCAAGGGAACTCGGGTGCAGTTCGAGACCTGCATCGACGACTACGGTGAGATCTGGCTCGACGGCGAATGCAACCGCGACCGGGGCGCCATCCAGGGATTCAACGTCGTCCAGCGGGTGGTGCTCAGCGACAACCCCAACCCAGGCGATCAGCACACCATCGCCCTGCTGGCCGCCAACGGCCCCTTAGCCGCCCCCGGCGGCACCGTTTTCTGCCGCTACGCCAACCTTGGGTTTGAATGGTCAGGCACCGAGAGCAGGCCGGACGGCCCGTAGGACTAACGACGTTAGTCCCTTAACGTAATGGTGCCGCCCCCGGCAGCGTGTTCTGTTGTCATAGCGAACACAAGATCGTGCAGAATTCAGGCGCGATTAGCTGCCTACGATTCTCGATTTAGGTCCTTGGTTCGTACCCAAGAAGGCGGGATCGGACGAATGCGCCAAGGTACCTGAGGTATTGACGCCCCGGCAGTTCCGACGTCTATGTAGTTCATCCCATCTCGATTGAACATTACATACTCAGAGACACGATCTTCGGGCGAGGATGTCGATATATTCCATCCGATTTTCGTTTGTGCTCCCCAGACATATGAACCGTCAGGTCTTGTGTGCGACTGCTCGTCAATGTATTCAAGGTTGAAGTCAATCCATTCCCCAAAAAATGGTTTGTATTCGACGGCTTCTTGGCTAAACCTCAAAGACGCGCGGGAATCTGGCCTAATTTCGTAATCCCTAGGAAGAAAAGAGAGCTGAAAGACCTACGATACTCGCTACCCCGATCCGCGGTGGTCAAAATACCGATTGCCAAACTTAATTGGATATCTCTCAAGATCGAATTAGTTAAAGTTTCCATCGCGTCAGAGGATCTTAGACAATGCGCGATTTCATTTCGAATCTGCGCTAGGTCGTGAACTGTTTTGCCCTCCAACAGTTCGCCGGCCGAGACCCGTATCATATGTTCGATGCCCGCAAGCTTCTTGTCACGCTTGGTACCGGCAGGATTTCCACAAACTGTACAGGCAGATCGTGGTCCGTCGGGATGATAGATATCATCGAGTTTTGGGCCGATTGCTTCTAGACCGATCCAGGCAGCAAGATATCCATCTTGCGAACGATTAGAGGATAGGGAGTTGATGTGCCACCTAATTGCCAGTTCAAGGACTTGTCGGATGGTTAATTCGAGTTCGCCAATTCGGGTCAAAAGCTTTTCGAACTCGTATGGCTTAAGGGTGATTTGCCTCAAACGGTCCCGCTCGTTGAGATAGGCATAGATATTTTGCTCGATGATCCCATCATGGATTCCGATTTCAGCGAGCCTATTCAAGGTGGGGGAATGTATCGGTGAGCCACCATAAAACTGAGCCAACTGGCCGAGCTTTTCCCCGACCGTAATTGAGATGTCTTCGGCGATTTCGCGGTCTACTGCGATGAATTCAATCGTTGCCAATAGACCATTACATCGAGAAGTTCCTAAATGGTCTTCCTCCGTGGAAACCTTCCAGTACCCTCTGCGTATACCGAAATATTCGGGGGATGGCAACACAGAGTGGAATCTTGGGGATAGGTGAATTTCGGCCCTGACCGCGATTTCAGCAATATATCTCTGGCCTGATGTGCCAATTTCCAATCCGCTAGAATCGGTAAGAGCCATAGTTGGTATCATGCCCCTAAAGGTTGTACAACACGCTACATTCAGCGACCATTCTTGTCTATATCTTCGCGACATTTAACATGAATGACGGCCGTCTCCGGCGGCATTGTATTCAACCGCTACGCCGACCCGGCCTGCTTTTTTTGTGTGGCTCAACCCCATTTCTCACGACGCGTGCTGCGATGCTAGAATGCGCCGCAGCGTAACCCCTCCAGAATCCAGAGGATTGGTGATCCATGAAATTTGGTATTTTCTCCCACGTTGCTTGGCCGGATGGGGACACCCCGAAAAAGGCCTACGACGATAAGATCGAACAGGTGCTGGCGGCCGAGAAATGGGGATTTTATTCTAGTTGGCTTGCTGAGCACCATTTCACCCGCTACGGCGCGATCTCCAGCCTGCCCCAATTCCTGACCTACCTGGCCGCCAAGACCGATCGAATACGCCTGGGAACGGCGGTATCGGTCCTGCCGGTCCACGACCCAATCTTGCTGGCGGAACAGTTCGCCACCCTCGATGTCTTGAGCAACGGTAGGTTGGATGTGGGCATCGGCCGTGGGTTTTCGCCCGCTGAAGATGCCGTTTTTGGCATCGACCGCGAGACGACCAGCAGGCTGTACCTGGAATCGGTGGACGTGATCAGAGGTCTTTGGACCACGCCCGAATTCAGCTTCAACGGGGAATTCCACCACCTGGACAAGGTGACCTTGGTTCCCCAACCAATACAGCAGCCCCACCCGCCGCTCTACATGGCGGCCTTCCAGACATCAACCAATGTCGAAGCCGCCGCCGACCGCCAACTGCCGATCATCGTGGGCATCATCCTCGACCACGATGCCGCCGCCGGATGGTTTCAGGAATATCAAAAAATGGCCTCCGTCAGAGGCTTCTCGCCGGACGTATCAGAATGGCCGCTGCAACGCCCCATATTCGTGGCAGAGACTGAAGAAGAGGCGAGGGAGATTCCGCG
>CAVOAA010000104.1:0-10387 GCA_963693555.1 Dehalococcoidia bacterium
CATCGCCCCTTGCCCATGAAAGTATGAGTGGAAATCCATTGGGGATGGAAACCGTAGTTAAAAATCTTTTCATGTTTCCATGGCTGCGCTGTCACGACCATGACCAACCATTGAGCAGGGGCATGAATGAATCTTTAGTAGAAGAACGGAGGAAGTCGATTAGGTTTCTTGCTACCTGGGCGTTTCCTAATTCCAGCGAGGGTGAAAACCAAATCTACCAAGCCTAGGAAAAAAAGAAAGATGCCCAAAAAGAAACTTAATGAGGCCAACCAAAAGTAAAACCCTAGAATGACGGCCTCCCAACCTATGTCGAACGATTGCCAATCGAAATCTTCTTTGGAATTAACGACCTCTATGGACGGCAGAAAGATAATGAAAAGGACCGTAGCAATCAAGAACTTTTGGGCCACCTGTATCAGACGAGGTTTGTCCCTAAACCCAGGCGAAGCGGCTAAAGCCAATCCGCCTAAGATTGGAGCGACTACCAAAATACTGAAACGGGAATCTGAGATAGGAGTCACCACTTCAGTTTTCAATATGAAGACGGCAATAGGAGCCATCAGAACTGAAAAGAAGAGACCAAATATAATCCAGTGAACCAGCGGTCTACTCATTTCTGGCCTTTCACCAATGAGCATCATCATCCCGCTAAAGCCAGCACTAGGCAGCCTTTGAACGCGCCGGAACCAAGGCTTACTTTGTTTTTCCATGCCACGATTTTATCACCAGAATGGTAGGGATTTTGTACATCTCGTGTGCGCACTACCGCTGACAAAGCTGAATTGGTTTTTCGTCCGACTTAAACTAATGTATGGGTATGAAACGCCCCGTAGGTCGCCCACCCACCGGCAACGTGCCACAACTGTCTATACGTATGGAACGTGAGGCTCTGGCTAAGGCAAAAGAGCGTGCGAAGTCGGAAGGCACGACCGTGGGACGTTGGCTAGAGGCGGCGATTCGGGAGAAGCTGGAGCGTGATAGAGGAAATGAGAGCGATGCCTAACTCAGGTAAGCCACCTAGACCGTCACCCAAGTTGGTGAAATACTTTGAATTCTTCGCTAGGCATTCAAACAAGAAAATGGGGCACCCATTCGATTGGGGAAGATTCTACAATTTCATCGCTCGTGCTCATTCTTTGCAGTCCCGATTGTCTGAAAGCGATGTTAAACGGCTGCTTGTTCAGGAAGGTTTTAGAGAAGAGTACGCCAGCAGGCTAGCGGGAGTGTACGACCACGGGCGGAGAATAATAAGGGTACATAGGGGAAGCATTCCAGACGGAGCAGTGGACGAAAGACGAGCCGCCGAGGAACGGCTGATGGAACAGGAGGGAACCCATGCGTAACCAGTCACTACGACAGATAGCACGTGAGCTCGACATATCCCCGGCGTACCTGTCCTACATGGTCAATGGGAAGCGTCCGTGGCGGAAGGATTTGTACCAGCGATACATGGGGGTTGTTAACACTTTTGTTAACAGTGAACAAGAAAGTGTTAACGGTTCGCCAGACGTAGACCGACGACTAGGCGTAATTAATGGTGCCCCAGGTGGGATTCGAACCCACGACCCGCTGCTTAGAAGGCAGCCGCTCTATCCCCTGAGCTACTGGGACACTCGGAGCCAGCCTGTGGCTGGAAGCCGGTTCTAAACGGCTCATTACCATCTTACGAACGCCCGGAGAGGGGTGTCAAGGCGGCACTCTCCGCTAGGTTTACATCTGATTATGTCCGGTAAACCGCTGCCAACCTAGATTGCGGTTGCCTCGGTGCTCTGTCAAAATGAAAGTGCGCAGCGAGAGTCCGCAACGAACTGGGCGGAATCCCGTGGGGATACCTGTTCTGGCGCCCTGGCTAGCCGGTCAACTAGGACCCGGCAAGACCATCCAGGTACGCCTGGCCGACAGGGAGTGATGGGTAATGGCAGACGATCTAGTTAACCTGGAATCAAAACCCGCTGCAAAGCAGTTGATCGCGGGTTGGCGGCGGCAATGGTCCGACGGCGGAGAGATATCCGGCGGCCTGCCCCGGTACCTGATCAGCAAATTGGGCGCAACGCAGATCGGCGAGATGGGCTCCGAAGTCTCCAAGCTTTGTTACCCGTTCCAGGTGCCCGGGACCCATGACACCTACCGTCCCAGAGTGGCTTACAACGAGGGCCTGCCCAGTCAGCCCATGACCCGCCGCAACCGGTTCTACGATGCCGGCAACGGGCTGGTCATATTCTTGGGCCAAGAGCCTTGGTTTCGTATCGACGTTTACGCAGAGGCGTTCTTTCAGGCCGTGGCGGAGTTGGGGTCACCCAAGATCGTGGCCGTCGAAGGTTATAACGGCGCGGCGCCGCCGGACATGGAACGCAGCGTAAGCTGTATCTACAGCCGGGCCGATATGAAAGAAAACCTGGACCAGTACGGTCTGCGGTACTCCAATTACGGCTCTCAGAGCCGAAACGGCCCCACCATCGCCATGGCCCTGGTGACGTTGGCCCATTACGAACATCCCGACCTTGAGATGCTGCGCATGGGCGCCATGGCCCCCATGTACCCCTTCCTGACCCCCACCAATGACCCCGTGGGGATCAACCGTGACCACCGCGCGTTTTACGACATCATGCGCCGGCTGAAGGCGATGTTCGATCTGGAGATAGATCTTTCCGAGCTGCTGTCCCTGGGAGAGGCCGAATCACAGGAATTGGTTGACACGCTTGAGAAGATCGCTGAGACGAACTCCACTGCCAAAGAGCTCATCGACCGGGCCAAGACCGACTTCAATCTGGTGCCTTTCCAGACAGCTGTATCGATGGACCCAGCATTGGACAGGACGTTAGAAGACATCCTAAGAAACGCGCCGGACATACCAGACGAGCCTGAGTAATCCCATATCTCTTGGGGATTCAGGCCATGTGCTGTTAGATAAGTCCTTCAGCTTCAGCTGCCTTCTCGACCAACTCCCAGCCGACATCGTTCCCCGGCACAAAACGGTCGCACGCTTCGCCTTCCAGCACCATTTTGCCCACCGGGTCGTCTGCTGTCACTGAGAGAAACGCCGATTCGATCTCCGAAGCCAGCGTCGGGTCCAAATTCTTATTCGATGTGAAACAACAGTGGGAGTATCCAGGGCTGGACCAGAAGATCCGCACATCTTCCCTGGGTAGAGTGCCGTCTTTGGCCATCATTTCCATGACACGTTGGCTGACGGCCCCGGCGTCGAATTCGCCGCTGCGGACCCGTTCCACAACGTCACGCTGGTCTGAATTGTTCTGGGACTGCCGATCATCGTAGAAACTTCGGGCCGCTAGGTCTTTCCGAGGGTCTATCCCCGAGTCCTTCAAGAAAGAATAGGCCAGCAGGCCGGCCTCCACCGATGACCTGGCCCCAAACGCGAAACTCTTGTCTTTGAGGTCTTCAACGGTCTCGATTCCGGAGTCAGCCCGGGCGATGAAATGGGTGATGAAGTTAACGTCCACGTCGCGCATCGCGATCACGCGGCAGCCGTCCTCCGCCAGGCGTTTCATCTTCACGTGGCTGAGGGGGCCGTTCCAGGCGAGGTCGATCTCGCCTCTGACAAAGGCATCGACCAGGTTGTCGTACCCCGAATACAGCACCCAATCCAGGTCTATCCCGCGTCGCAGAAATAATTTCTCAAGTCCCTGAAAGACTTCCATGTGGGAGACTGTGGCGGTGCCGCCTAATCTGACCATGCTGGACCTCTCGTTGGGGCGATTGGGGATACCGAAACATTGGTTGTTGATTGCGAAATATTATAATTGAAGCGTCACGTACCGGCAATAAATCCACCCTGATATCCATGTCATGTAATCAGCAAATCCGATCCGATTGAAGCCCGATTTAGCTTCGTGCCACGAGCGGTGGAGCGATACGTAAGTCTACGTAATGCTCCACCGTTTTTTGTTTCATCTGTCCTTCACATAAATACGCAACTTCTCCGATGGCAGGCCTTTTCACCAAATCTACGATGCAGTGGCAACGAACTGATGAGGTGAATGACATGGATCCAAGAAATAAGCAGCACCAAAACAACAGCAAATCGGGAACGATTGAGGAGAAGAAAATGAAAACGATAAACGAAAATCTAGGATCAAACATCGGCGGTCTAGGCACTCTCGTAGGCACTAAAACTATGCGCCTGCTGGGTGGGCTGGTCCTGGTGGGGATGCTGGCGATGGCCAGCGTCTTCAGCACGGTATTCGCGGACATCGGGCCGGTACACCAGGCAGCTGGCGATTACACCGTGAGCCCGCCTGTCTTGTCCGGCCCGCCAAGCACGGAGAACGGCGTGACATCCATCGCGGGCACTGTGGCCGTGGAACTCAGGGGTACCCAAATAGGCTCTGCTCTCGTGCATTTCACATGCGATCTGGGAACTGGACCGGGAGGCAGCAACCAATGTGAAGGTAGTTTCCTCTTTGAGGGCACCTTTCGCGGCGAGGCAGCCACCTATCGGGGTGCGATGACTAATTGGACTGCCGGCGGCGAGGAAGCTTTCACCTGGTCTGAATACAAGCTGATCAGTGGGAGCGGCACCGGCGCACTATCGAACCTGGTCGCACTGGAAGGGCTGCTTCTGCGTGACGAGGCAGCTGGCCCCGTGGGCATCTATACCGGCGCGTTTCAGTTCGAGATCGCCGCTGTCGAAGTCCCGCTCTCCGAAGTCAGCTTGCATGAACTGTTCATCATGGAGGTAGATGGGACCATCACCACTGAGGAATTGGTGGCGGAACTCACGCTGAGAGCTGAGTCCAAATAAAATCACTCGTTGTTCCTGGCCCTAGCGGGACCAAGTGAAAAGGACAGCTCGTCTCCTCATACGGGTTGTCCCCATATCAAGAGAGCCGCTCCGATTCGATCGGTACGGCTCTCTTATTTACGCTGATTGGCTCCTGCGATCGGCTATCCGACCACTTGAGTGATGGCGTGGTCCAATATGTCCGCAGCTTCGTCAAGTTGGGCGTCGGAGGTGGTAAAGGGCGGCACGAAACGGAAGACCGAACCCTTGCGGCGCACGCTCAGAATCAGGCCGTTTTCGAGACACAAACGCCCGATCGCCCGGCCTTCGTCGTTGGCCGGTTCTCTGGTATTTCGGTCGGTCACCAGCTCTATCCCCTGCAGCAAACCACGGCCCCGGATGTCGCCGATTATCTGATGCTTTTTGGCCAACCGTTCCAGGTGCTCCCGCCAGTAGGCTCCGATCCGCTTTGAGACATCGACCAGTATCTCTTCCATGATGATGTCTATGCTGGCGATGGCGGCGTTGCAGGGCATCGGGTCGTTGGAATGGGAGTGGCCCACCACCAACCCGGAGGCCGAGACCTTCTCTTCTATCTCATCGGTGGTGATGGTCGCACTGATGGCGACCCCGCCGCCGAAATGCTTGGATATGGTGAAGATGTCCGGCACCACGCCTTCATGTTCAAACCCCCACATGGAACCCAGCTTGGCCAGGCCAGTCTGGGCCTCATCCACGATCAGCAGAGCGCCCCTTTCTTCGCACTTGCGCTTTAACTCCCGCATCCAGCCTTCGGGCAGGTCTATGACGCCGCCGGCGCTGAACAAAGGCTCTGTGATCACGGCAGCCAGTTGGCCGTCAGCCTGGGCGTCTAAAAGGTCAAAGCTGGTGTTCAAGCAGGTGTAGTTGCAGCCGCCTTTGTCCTTGCAGTACTCGCAGCGGTACTCGTAGGGGGCCAAGATGGGATAGTGTCCTGGGGCGTATGGGCCATAGCCTTCATGCCAACCCGAGAACGTGACCGCCCGGGTGGAGTCGTTCATGCCGTGGAAGCTCACCGCCGGGCTGGCGATCTCGTAGCCGCCGGTAAACCGCTTGGCGATGGCCATGGCGGCCTCGTTGGAATCGCTGCCTGAAGTGAGAAACATAGACCGGTCCATGCCTTCGGGCGTGATCTCCGCCAGGCGAGCGGCCAGGATAATCTCCCGATCGTTGAACATGCTCATATGGCTGTGGATCAGGGTCTCACAACTCTCCTGCAGCGCCTGGACGATGCGGGGGTGGTTGTGGCCTAGCGCGCCGCACATCTGACCGGAGTTGAAATCCAGGTATTCCTTGCCGTTCACGTCGCGGACAACTGAACCTCTGCCCCAGACCATGATGGGGCCGGTGACGGTATTGGAGTCTATGCGGCTGCGAAAGCTGTACTTTCGAGCGATCTCCAGCAGTTCCGCCTCGGTTAGTTTCTGGGTCAAGACGCCACCTCCAAGGGGGTTATTACATCTGGCCGGGAAATCGATCAGACCGCCAGATTATCCTGGCGGTCTGATTGGTCACTTGATTGATATACCGGAGCAGGTAGGCTCTGGTCTACTTCTTGAACGCCGGCATGACTTCTTTGCCGAACCGCTCCAGTTGCTCTAGGATGACGCTCTGGGGTGTGCCTACGGGTGCACCCACATTGATCTCCTCCAGTCCAGGATAGCGGGACTGGACGTCCATGAGTTTCTCGGTGATCGATTCCGCAGTGCCGCAGAGCCAAGAGCCCGCCTTGACGCCGTCTTCCAGGGTCGGCAGATTGGCAGACCTGGCTGCCGTGGAGCCCTTGCCCAAGGCCGTTATCTGGTCGTCTGAAAGGCCGCGTACGAACCCCAACGGTGCGAACATCTTCATGTTTTCTTCGAAGAACATCCGGGCATCATTGATCGCCTTCTCTTCCGTCTCAGCGATCTGGAAGTTGTAGCCGATCACCAGGTCGGTGCCTAGCTCGGTCTCCCGGCCGTGCTTGGCCAGGGTGTCGCGCCATTGTTGGATCACTTGGTCTTGCGCGCCACCGGCCGCTGCGCCGCCGCCGATGATGCCCTTGATGCCGTGCTTGGCCATGAAGTCCATGGCCCTCTGGCTGCCGCTGACGATGGGCTGGTAGGTCTCCACCGGCAGGGTCCGTGGACGCGGCACCAACGTCAGTTCCTTCAGGGTATAACCGCGGTAGGGGACCTCGGGAGGCAAGGTATAGTGCTTGCCCTTGAATGAGAAGGACTCTTCATTGAAGGCCTTCATTATGATCTCAACCTGCTCTTCGAATAACTCACGGTTCGCGTCGCTGTCGGTCAAGGTGCTGGGCGCCCCGAACGTGTCCACCTCCCGTGAATGGTAACCCCGTCCGACGCCGAAGATCACCCGGCCTCCGGTCAAGATATCGGCGGTGGCATAGTCTTCAGCCAGGCGTAGGGGATGCCACATGGGGTTCACGTTGAACCCGCAGCCAAACTTCAGGTTCTTGGTCAGGTGCGCAAAGTGGACGTACATCATCAACAGATTGGGGATACACTCATAGCCCTCGTGCTGGAAGTGGTGCTCGGCCGCCCAGAAGGTGTCGTAATTCAATTCTTCCATCTTGAGTGCGATCGCTTCGGCCTTGTCGAACACTCCGGCCAGTGTCGCATCGGAAAGCCGCCGGTCGTTGGCTGGGGTTGCATCGAAGCCCATGTCGTCGAAGTCTACGTGTCCTGCGAAGAGGCTTCCAAATTTGGTAATCATCGCTATTCCTCTACAGTGGTCAATTTTTGGGGATATCTGTGCTCATTCTATGCAGGCGTGAATGGATGTCAACCTATGGCCTGACCGAGTCTACCCCGCCTTCAGGGTCCAACCACACGGCTTTTGACCGGTACTGACCTGAAACTAATCGCCGAATCCATCTCATATTTTGTTAAGATTCACTTATGTAATTCCCATGGGCGCGAAAATCAACGGCCCCGGCTCGGAAAATCCAAAAATGGCTAGAGCAAACCCAGTCCGCAAGATATTGATCGTAGACGACGAATCCGAGTCGGCTATCCTACGCGCCGTCCGCCGCCGACTCGAAGAGGAAGGATGGGAGGCGGCGGTGGTCCAACCGGAGACCGGGTATTCGCTGGGAGAGGAGTTCGAAGCGGCCGCGCTTTGGTCGATTGAACAGAGCCTCCCAGATGCCGTCTTGTTGGACGTCCGATTCGGCGAGCACCGGGACGACCAGTTCCGCGGCCTGCGGATCCTGGGTGAATTGGTGGATCGGTGGCCCAAGCTCCCAATATTGATGTTCACCCAATACTCCCAAGGGCAAGACCGGGAGACCGCCGTTCGTGGTTCCCTGCAATGGGACTCCCCGGTGGACTTCATAGACAAATTAGCCAGCCCCGACGAGGTCGTACTACGGCTCCGCAGGCTCATTGGCGTCTCTCCTGAAGCCATACCGATAGGCAACCATATCTTGGTCGACGTCAGCACCCGCCAGGTGTTTGTCGGCGTAGGAGAAGGCCGGACGGAGGCACTGGAGATCCAGGGGATGAAGTTTGAGATATTCCGGGAGCTTGCGGCATCGTGGTACCGCAGCCCTGGCGAGTTAGTGGCTTTCTCACGCCTGGAACGCTACTCCGAGGGTGAAAACCCGCGAGCTTCGTTACGGGTTCGGATAAGAGAGATTAAAGATGCCATCGGCAAGGCCATGAATATGCGGTTCGGGCCTTCAGAGTTGATATTGAACGTTAGAGACCAAGGATACCGGCTGGTGCCACCAAAATCATGAGCAAGGTACTTACATCGGTCAAGATTGCGGGAGCGGTGATCGCCCTGGGTGGTATCGTCTGTCTTATCCTTGCGCCTCTGATCGGTGGCTCGCTTTCTGACTCCTTGTGGGCGCTGGAACCTCTGACTTATATCGGTGCCGCGCTGCTGGTCGCCGGACTGGGAGTGGCCTTGGCATCCTACGCCAGGGCGGAACAGCAGGCCCGCTCCGCAGACGGCTCGAACGGCCATCAACAAGGCAACAGCTGGAGCGAGACAACTCTCCAGTATTTCCAGCTCTTTGACCACGACTTGGGCCGGCCGCTACGCCGGATCGCCGGCAAGGAGCGAGAGTTAAGAGCCGTGTTGCAGGCTGCTCCCGGCGAAGCCGACGCCGGAGTCGTGGACCTGCTGGATGAGATCGAACGACAGACGCCGAACTTCAGGCTGATGATGTCCAACATCCAGGTCCTGATCCAATTGGAATCGCCAGACATCGAAGAATCGCTCCAGCCCGTGGAACCCTCGGAGATCGTCAGGCGCATCGCCGACCTGTACACCGCCGTGGCCGCTGAAGCAGGGAAAGAGATAACCTGGTGGTCCGAACCGACTGAGATGGGCCTGGTCTACGCCAACTCCAATGCCATCGAACACATCGTTACCAACCTGGTGGACAACGCGGTCCGTTACGCAACCACCCACGTGGAAGTGAAGCTGACCAACAACCCGAGCCATTTCTTCGTGCGGGTGTGGGACGACGGACCGGGTATCGGGTCACAGTATGTCCAGCATTTATTCGACCGCGGATGGACCCCGGAAGTGGTCCGGCGCGAAGAGAAATCAAGTTCGGGCCTGGGCTTGTTCATAGCCCGCAGCTTGGCCAGGCAATTGGGCGGTGACTTGACCGTGGAGACGGACGATAACTCCGACGGCGACCATCACACTGCGTTCCTGCTGAGCCTCCCTTCCAATCTTTCAGCCCAACCGAACGGATTCCGCTAAACCAGCGTTGGCAGGCCCGGCAACCGGAAGCCGTTCGAGTTATGCTTTGGCAAGGCCGGACTAGTTTCCAGGCATGATCAAAACTCGAAGTGTGGGCGGGGGCTATTTCAGATGAAACTTACCAAAACATTATTTGTGTTGATGGCACTGATGTTGGCCTTGTCGGCCTGTGCCTCAGGGGTCAGCCGCACGACAACCCCACCGACCCCTATGCCAACCGCCACGCCCACCCCTACGCCTGTGCCGACCGCCATCCCAACACCCATGCCGACAGCAACACCCGCACCTACTCCGGTCCCAACTGCAACACCGATCCCCCCGCCAACTCCGACGCCGGCGCCTACGCCATTGCCGAGCCGGGACAACAGCGAACTGCCCCACATCTTCGTCGGCACACTGACCATCGCTGGCGCTCCAGCTCCGGACGGGACGCGAGTCAGCATCTGGCTACCCGAATTCGACGCGCCCATAGGGACAGGGGTGTCTACCGGAGGCGACTATAGCGCGCTGGCCAACCAACACGGGCTCAGGTCGTTCGGCGGTAGGTCCTTGATCTTCTTGATCGACGGGCTAGAATCCGGCCAAACGGCAATCTGGGAGAAGGGCGGCGCAACGATCTTGGACCTGACATTAAACTAGACAGGCAACGACCCAGATGACAAAGAAACGGCCCGGGAATAAACCCCAGGCCGTTTCTTTTAACCTTTTTTGCTGGCACCGTACTGAGGCTACCACAGTCTTGACACTCAAAATCTAAAGACATACACTCGAATCGCCGGATTTTCGTAGTCCGGCTCCCTGTGTGGCCCGGTGGTGTAGCGGTTTAACATATCGGCCTGTCACGCCGAAGATCGTGGGTTCGAATCCCATCCGGGTCGCCAC
>CAVOAA010000105.1:0-10351 GCA_963693555.1 Dehalococcoidia bacterium
CCAGGACGTTATCGCGGACCTTGAGGATTCCTGGTTATGGCGAGCAAGGGCGATTTTCAGTGGCTCGCGATTTGAAGGTATATTTGCATCTCAGGCGTAAACAGTTGACAAGACGCGATTCCGCATGCTAGAATAGCGGAGCGTTCTCAGAAATTACTGAGGCGCTCTTTTTTTGTCCAATGAATTCGGATAGCCAAAAGCCCCTCATTTGAGGGGCTTTTCTTTTTACATGAAGGCTACAGGACTGGAGTCTAGTTAGGTCTTGCCTGCGAACGATGGCATCACATCGCTGGCGAACCGCCGCAACGTGGAGATACCTGCCGGGCAGTTGAGCAGGATGTATTCGATGCCAGAGTCGTGCAGGGCTTCAATCGCTTTGCTCACGTGGTCAGTAGAGCCGTAGATGGTGCCCGCTTCGGCCGCTTCCCTGGTGTCTTGAAAGTTTGATTCTAGAGCGTGCTCCTGGGTTCGGCGTCGGGCCGTCATCCGATTGATCATCGCTTCATCGTACTCATCTGAGGAGTCGATGATATTGACCGAACGGGCCACTGCCACGCTCATCGGGTCGAATGTTCGGCCGAGGGCTTCGACCTCCGCTTTGAATACGGCGACTTCCTCAATGATCATCTCGAAGGTGTCGAACTGGCCCAGCAGTAGGTTGAATCCCAGTTGGGCCACTTGTTTCACGGACCTGGGGCTCCGTGCCCCCATCCAGATCTGCGGGTGAGGCTTCTGAGTGCTGGATGGCTCAACCACGACGTCTTTGAATTTCCAGTAGGTGCCCTGATGCGACCACGGGGCGTCCGATGTCCAGGCTTTCAACATCACCTCAAGGCATTCATCAAACCGGGCGTCGGCCTCTTCCATCGACATGACAAACCCTTCGAATTCCTTGCGGCGGTATCCCTTGCCGATACCGGCGTCGACCCGGCCATCTGAGAGCAGGTCGAGGGTGGCGATTTGTTCCGCCAGCAGAACTGGGTTGTGCCAAGGGAGCACCGTCACTGCCGTACCTAGGCGCAGAGTTGACGTCCTGGCGCCGATCCAGGTCAGCAGGTTCAGCGTCGCCGACACCTGCCCGAAGCCCGTGAAGTGGTGTTCGACCAAGAAAGTGCTGTGATACCCCAGCGACTCAGCCTCAACGTTGCGTTCCACAAACTCCCGGAACCCGGCCCCACTATCAACATCAGGCCCACCCCGCCGCGCCTGAGCACTACCAAACATACCAAATTGCATCTGTTGTCCTTGGGTTGGATTCTGGGTTAATGCTCTGACTCTTTGCAAAAACGGCAACGAATCTCGAATTTGTCACGGTACAGTGCCGAAATTTCGTTAGTGCGGCGCTTGGAATAGCCAGTCGACATTTAATTTATTAGTTGCAACCCGACTTTCTCTAAAAGGTTGGCAGTGGCATCAAAAGCATGTGGGTCTAATGTAGGGTCAGTACCATCTGGGTCAGGAACCCAAATTATCATGCCTTTCCGCGCACGCGTCAGCAAAACACGGTAACTGTTCAGCATGAATTTGCGTGGATCTTCAGAAGCTTTTGTCCATGACGTACCTCTGAAGATTCTTGTATCCCAACTTGATGAATTATCGTCAAACGTTAGATCATTCCCCCAGCACATTCCAACCCAATCAAGCTCAAGACCTTGGCAATCAAAATTTGTAGCTGCGATTTCGAGCTGATTGGAAGACCTTACATCGCCATGTGGTTTGAGGAACCAATCTGCCCAGGCGCTGTCATTTCTCAAGGAATTCGTGTCCAGACCCCATGCCCTTAAGCGTTTGGCTGACGCGTTCGCCACAAGGCCGCATCTATGGTCTTCATCTGTTCGATCTTTCAACCACTGCTTGGCGGTATTTAGGTCTCTTGTCAAAACAAGAGGAAAGTCATTGATTGATTCAAAATATGCTCTAGCGTCATTCACCCTCAAATCAATGAGCGCATCGACCCACTGATTTAATGCTTCCGCCCTGGGACTTCTCACGTTCATTTCTAAATGGAGTCTGGGGTCCTCGCTGAAATCAGAGAGGGAATTTGGATCGCTGGTTAATGGCTGACCGGGTATGTCGTCATTCCCAGGCAAAGTTCTGGGAGATGCTTTCACGATCCAATCTGTTCCAGACTGCAAGATTGCATTTCCCCATTCGCCGAGACCTGCTTCACCCCTATTTATTTCTTGTCCTGAGCCGACGACCGCAATGATCACACTCCAATCTCGGACGCGGCTCATGATTTCAAGAAACAATTCAGGCTCGGACTGCTGCAGCGAGTTTCTCGTAAATCTCGCTACCTGCTTCGCGTCCCAAGCTCGCTGAGCCCCATCAAATAAGATCACGTTTTCTGGTGGGATTTCATCAGGGTTTTTTGCGTACTCATCACGGAATTGATATGCGTGTTGTATAAACGTTTCGATTCGGCGGTTCCTTTCTAAGGCAGATACTCCTCTCGATGCTTGAGAACGTTGCTCGTTTACCAGTGCCTTACGTATCACCTCTACTAAGGGCCGGTTACCCGACAAAAAACCCCTGCCGCTTCCCCTTGTTTACTCGAAATTCTTTGATCGTGCACAACTTGAAGACCCGCAAGTGTCTTGCCTGAACCCGGAGCTCCAGTGACGAAGGCTATGCCATGGCGGTTTTTAAGTCGGCATTCAGCGATCAACTCCAGAACACTTTCTACAGTATCGTCTAAATTGGTTGAGTCGGATTGGCGAATTTCGCGGACATCATTTTTCCGAAAGATCATCTGAGCGGCCTCCACGATCCACGGGGTGGGACGATATGAAGAGTTGTCCCAAGAGTGGTGGTCGATTTCGCGGGCGTTTTTCGAAGACAAAGTTGAGAAAGCCTCGAGAATTCCAGAAGAAAGACCACCGACATTGACGGGCACAACCTCGTTGATTTGTTGACTGGTGGATAAATTCGAACCAGCCGTCGACGATTCCGCGTTAGTGGCAACTAAAAATGGAACGATCTTTCTATCCCTGCTTTCGGCGTGAAAATCCCTGATGTCTAATGCGTATTGTTCAGTCTGCCATACAGCATCGCGATTAAACGAACTTGAACCGATTTTGAATTCAATCAAGTTAATAAGATCATGCGAAAGCACGACAGCGTCTATCCGCCGCCTTCTTCGTGGGACTACGTACTCTAGTAAGATCGCCCATTTGGCGGCATTGGGAATAACATCTAACCAATCTTGAGCGGCTCGCTGGAGGATCGATATTGTAGTACGCCAAGCCGTTATTGATTCCGGAGTTGTGGCAAAATTCTGTTCGGCGGCCGCACCCGAAAGAATACCCAATATTGATTCGGGATCAGCATCTGTGAATTCGATAATTGGTGCGATGTACCACGCTGACAAATTGTCGCTCCATCAATTGTACGGATCGGTTTTAGATCTGCTTTAGATCTCATTTTCGCTTTTCTACGTTGTTTGGGTGAGCCGCGCTAATTCCCCACCTTAGCCCGCAACCCCGCCAGCACCTTGTCAGCGGTTACCGGCAGGTCGGTGATGCGGACGCCTACTGCGTCGAAGACGGCGTTGGCTATGGCTCCGGCTACGGGGATGTTGCTGCTTTCTCCGATGCCTTTGCTTTCGTAGGGGGCGGGGCCGGCGTCGCCCTGGATCAGCACCGTTTCCATGACTGGGACGTCGGCTGAGGTGGGTATCTTGTAGTCGCCGAAGCTCAGGGTC
The DNA here is from genome assembly GCA_963693555.1 of Dehalococcoidia bacterium. GTDB lineage: Bacteria > Chloroflexota > Dehalococcoidia > Lucifugimonadales > UBA3495 > UBA9611. The sequence continues at coordinate 3,704 of CAVOAA010000105.1, forward strand.
GAGATGTGGCCGTCCTCTAGTTGCAGCTCCTCCATCAGGGCATAGCCCAGGCCCTGAATCATGCCGCCCTCCACCTGGCCCTGGTGGTTCAGCGGGTTCAGGATGGCGCCGATGTCGTGGGCGGAGATAATCTTGTTGATCGTGATCTCGCCGGTCTCCGTGTCTACGTGGACCTCGGCTATCTGGGTACAGAAAGAAGTGAGCTCCGGCGATTCTGATGTGACGCTGGTCTGCCCGGTCAGTTCCTCGCCGCCGGTACGGGCGATAACCTCGGCGATGGTCATGCTCCGTCCTGCCGCAATCAGCCGGCCGTTCTCCATCGTGACCTGGTCTTCTGGCGCGTCCAACAACGGCGATGCGGCCTCGACCAGTTTCGTGCGCAGTTCCCGGGCCGCGCCCACCACAGCCTGTCCGGCGGTGTAGGTCACCCGGCTGCCGCCGGAGCCGGAACTGTAGGGCATGTTGCTCGTGTTCTCCAAGACGATCTGGACGTCTGAAGTCTGTAGAGTCAGTTCTTCGGCCACCATCTGGCGCAGCACGGTGTGGGAGCCGGTGCCTGTGTCCCAGAAGGCCATGTGCAGTTCGGGGTTGCCGTCGTCGGTGAGGCCGATCTTGGCGGCGAACTGGCCCGTGCCCTGCACCAGGTCGGTCATGGCCATCCCGCGCCCCGTGTTGGGCGGCAGTTTTTCGCCCACGCCGGCCGCCTTGGCCGCGGCTTCCAAAGTCTCCACCGCCTTGATCTGCTGCCAGTAATGTCCCACGGGCGAGGCGTCGCCCTCGCGCATGACGTTTTTAAGCCGGAACTCGTAGGCGTCCATGCCCAGCGCGTCGGCGATCATATCCATGTGCGACTCAACCGCGAAGACCACCTGGGGCTTGGCCGGGCTGCGCATGTGGCCCCGGGGGACATTGTTGGTGTAGACGGTATAGCTGTCGATTCTGGCGTGGGGGACTTTATAGACGCCGCAGAGATGGTCGGCTCCCCTCAGGTAGACAGTGGGCTTGAAGGCGCCGTAGGCCCCGCTGTCGAACACCGCCCTGGCCTGGCGGGCTTTGATAGTGCCATCCTTCATAACGCCGGTCTTGATGGTCATCACCGCCGGGTGGCGCGGGTTGCCGGCCATCAACTCCTGGATGTAGTCCATGACCATCTTCACCGGGCGGCCCGAGTGCTTCGACAGGTAGTAACACAGCGGAACGTCCATGAACGAGCCCTTGCCGCCGAAGTCGCCGCCGATGGTGGTGGGGTGGAGCACGATACTTTCGGCGGGCAGGCTCCAGGCGCGGGCCAGTTGGTCGCGCAGCATGTACGGGTCTTTATTGTTGGCCCAGATCTGGACCTGGTTCCCTCCCGGGCCTTTTTCAGCGGAAGGGTCAACGCTCACCAAGCAGGCGTGGGGTTCGATGTACGCCTGGTGCATCAACTGGGCGTTGAACGTGTGCTCGAAGATAAGGTCAGATTCTTTGAACCCCTGCTCTATGTCTCCTTTCTCCCAGGTGATGTGGGCAAAGGCGTTCCTGATGCCGGAGGGAGGCTGCGGCAGTCCGGGGTAGGACTCCATGTTGGGATGCAGGTCCGGGGCGTCCGGCTGCATGGCTTCTTCGGCGTCGTAGACCGGGGTCAGCTCCTCGTACACCACGTCGATCAACAACAGGGCCTCGTCGGCGGTCTCCTTGTCCACTGCCGCGACGGCCGCGACCTTCTCGCCGACGAAACGCACAACGTCCTGGGCCAACACCGGCATATCCACCATGCGCCGGCCGATCATGGCGTCGGGCATGTCTTTCCCGGTGACCACGGCGTGGACGCCGGGCAGGGCCTCGGCGGCGGAGGTGTCGATGCTGACGATGCGGGCGTAGGGATAAGGACTGCGGAGAGCCTTGCCCCATAGCATGCCCGGCAGGGAGACGTCCGCGGCGTAGACCGATCTGCCCGTTACCTTGTCCGGGCCCTCACCCTGGGTGATGGACTGTCCGATGGCGGTACCTGTGGCAGCCATATTCAACTCCGTTTACGTGTTGATGTTTCGAGTGGTTAAGGCAGAGTGACCCCGGTGTCTCTGGGCCAAGCAGTCCGAGATGAAACCAACTGCGTTCGTAATAAGGAGCCCTGCGAAACTCGGGTGAGACTGCGGGCGAAACTCCTGGCAGTACGCTTCCGGAACAGGCGGGCCGCGCTGTGGATTGCCATGAGGATTATGCCACACCGTATGCACGCCAAGGCAGCCCTAAATCGCGGCCAGGCTCCCGCCAGATTTTCGCTGGATTTTCGCTGGATTTACACCGGATTTTCATGAGAACGTGCCCTAAAAACGGCTTGCCGTAACTGTTTGACTAGCTCAGGATATTAGATGAGAAGACCTGCATCGGCCAGATTCCGTCAGTAATCACTCTCGATCACGGGTATTCGGAGATAGATTCCCAGCTATGAGTAAGCGAGCATTATTCCTGATATTTCTGGGGCTGTTGGCCCTCACATTGGCCGCCTGTGGTGGCGGTGACGACGGCAGCACCGAGGGTGGCGAAGATGGCGCTGCATCCCCTTCCTCCTCGGCCCCCCAGGCGACCCTTATCCCTGGTAGCACGGGAGCGCCGAACCCGACTCCGGCCCCGCCAACCCCGACTCCGCTGCCGACCCCGGTCGCTACCGAAGGCGAGTTGTTCCTGCAATTGATCAGCCCTGAGGAAACCGAGGTATTCACCGATTCCAGCACATTGTCGGTGGTTGGGCGGACCCGCGTCGACGCCGTGGTGACGATCAACGATACGATCGTAGAGCCGAACATCGACGGTGAGTTTTCCCTGGATGTACCCCTCGAAGAAGGCCCGAACATCATTGAAGTGGTGGCCAGCGTTGCCAGCGGCGATCAGCTGGATATCGTCCTGGTGGCCCTCTACCTGCCCTAAACCAAGCCGGATTCAGGGCCATTCTAAGCGTCTAAGAACTCGAATGCTGATCCCGGTAATACAGGTGTCCCCATGTTGAAATTCAACCGCGTTATCGAAAATCCGTCCCGCCGATTAAGCCAGGTTTTGTTGGCCGCTCTATTCGGAGCGCTACTGCTGGCGATGTTTGTGAACACAGCATCGGCACAAAGCTCTGCCGCCATCGGACGAATGTTTACGGGAGAAGTCCAATCGGTCAGCACCGTCAATGGCCTGCTGGCCATCGAGTCGAAGGGAACGCTCTTTCAGCTGGCGATAAGCAGCAACACCGTCATCAACGTGCCGCCGGACAAAGACGTTGGCATGGCTGGCTTGCCCTCCCAGCTGGGGTTCAGGATCGCCGGATTGGCCACGGAGGCCATAACCGACGACAACGGAATCCCTCATGCTGAAGTACGCACGGCACTCAAGATAATGGTCATCCCCGGTAAGGCGACTCGCTCGCACAAACGGACGATCGCCTCCGATAAAGATGGTGACAGCCTGACGACTTTGGATGAGGACGGCAAGAAGAGAAACCTAGCCAGCCTCGGCGCCGGAATTGAGAAAGGCGAAGCCGTGATCGTCCTTGTTCAGAAACCGGGCCGGGACGCCACTGAGGAGACGGTGCGCGGTCTGATCAGAGCCAAGACCGTCACAGACCGGTTGGAACGGTTCACTAAGGCTGAGGCCGACGACCCGATCAAACAGAGTGTCATTGCCGGCCTGCGTGACAAACTGTCTGACGCCCAGGAAAAACGGCTCCAAAAGACGTCGGAGAATGCCGAGGCTGGCCTGCGCGAGTTTGTTCTGAGCCGAGTCAAGGCGATGCAGAAAGACCGGCAAGCAGAGGTAAAACAACGAGGCGTCGGAGCAGACGTGTCTGAGTGCGCCCGAACGATCGTTGGAACACGTGCGACCAGTATCAAGGACCTGACGTCTGACCAACGCCAACGGGTGACCGACGAGTGCTTGAAACCCAAGCCGGAGGTTACCCCGACGCCGACGCCGGTTGTAATAACGTCTCCGGTTGTCCGGATAACCTCGCCCACGTCGGGAACAGTTGTAGGGGCCAAGGACGTCGTCACCGTGACTGCGGAAGCCAAAGACGATATCGGTGTGACTTCGTTGACCTTCAATGTCGCCGGCGTTGACCAGGCACCGCAGACCGAGACCCCATACACCATCGACGTCACAGTGCCACTGGGCGTTACGACCCTTGCCATCAAGGCCACGGCTGTGGATGCCGACGGTAACACGGGCTCGGATTCCATCGTTCTTCGGGTGGAGCGCCGGTCGGGAGACCTGGGCATCAAGATCACCAGCCCCACCGCGACCCTCGACAGCGCAACGACGATCCGCCCATCGACGGTCTCTGGCAGTACCGGGGCCATCGTTCAGGGCGACACCATCGCCATCATCGCGGAGGTTACGGGTACCGGTGTCGTGACCGTTGTCTTCAACATAGCCGGGGTGGACCAGACTCCGGATTCAGAGCCGCCTTACGCGATGAGGTATTTCGTGCCGTTCACCTCGGATGCCGCCCCGGCTCCGTTGGTCATCACCGCCACGGCTACCGATGCCGCCGGCGATTCTATCAGCGACACAGCGACCGTGCAGATCATCCGCAAGGTGACGGATGTGAACGTCAAAATCACCAGTCCGGTGCCCAGCGACAAGCTCACAGCCGGCGCGACGATCGTGATTAGGGCAGAGACCGGCAATGACGCCGATATCGCATTCGTCACCTTCAGCGTCGGCGGAGTCGATACTGTGCGGACTGTTGCGCCGTTCACTCACACCTACGTTTTACCCGGCAGGAAGACAACCAAAGCCGCCACATCTAGCATCCCCCCCAACGTATTCGTCGGCAAAGTTACCTTGGAAGGGAAGTCCGCGCGGAGGGGGACCAAGGTGACTGCGTGGATCGCCGGCATGGATTCCACGACGCTGACCATCAAGGTCACAGCGACCGCCAATTCCAGTGAGACCGATATAGCTACGGTTTTAGTCCCGGTCTCAGGCGCGGTGAACGCCGGTGAAACCACCGTTGCAGAAGGCGAGTACGTCTTGAACGCTGCTCAGCCCTCCGGGCAGAGCTTTACGGGTAAAACTGTGACATTCACCATCGGCGACAAAGATGCCAAAGAGACCGGGATCTGGAAGCAGGGCGGCGCGACCATCTTGGACCTGACTGCCGACTAAAAATTAGATTACTCGGCCGCCCAGCACCTTTCTGGATTCCAGCCTTCCTTGAAACGACGAAGATAATCGAAATGAAGAGGATAATACCCTCTCCCACGAATTGGAGAGGGAGAGGGTGAGGGCCGTGGCTCTCAGTCAGTCTTCTTGTAACTGCCAGATATGCTTCCTTGGGTTCCAGCCTTCGTTGAAATGACGCTGTAATGACGGCGTAGGTGCGGTTTTTCAACCGGCCCTGGTATTGGTACTCGATGCCGTTCCCGCACTTTGTGATTGCTCATATAAATCCTATTTCCACCGACATCTGGACGTCTTGTTTGATGATGGTTACGAATCTTGAATGACGCAGGCTCTCCGGCAGTCGTAACTGAATATGTAAACTCCAGCAATAATTACGGCCAAATGTTATCATGATGGGTAGGGTAAATTTATATGAATAACTATCAGCATAACGACATTCGCAATCTGGCCATCATTGCACACGTTGACCACGGCAAAACAACGCTGGTCGACGCTCTGTTGAAACAGGGCCAGGTCTTCCACGCCCACCAACAGGTCGGCGAGCTGATCATGGACACCAACCCCCTGGAACGGGAGCGCGGGATAACTATCCTGGCCAAGAACGCTTCGGTCTCTTTTGAAGGCGTCCGGATCAACATCATCGACACTCCCGGCCACGCCGATTTCAGCGGCGAGGTGGAACGCATCATGAACATGGCCGACGGTTGTCTGCTCCTGGTGGACGCCGTGGACGGCCCCATGCCACAGACAACCTACGTACTGCGGCAGGCGCTGCAGCAGAACGTGATCCCCATGGTGGTAATCAACAAGATGGACCGGCCTGAGGCCCGCGTGGCTGAAGTGGTAGAGATGGTCCAAGACCTGTTTTTGGAACTGGCCACCAACGCTGATCAGCTGGAGTTCCCGATACTGTACGCGTCGGCCAAGGGTGGATACGCTACCACCAACCCCGATGATAAAGGGGTCGATATGTCGCCCCTTTTCAAAGCGATCTTAGAGTCGGTACCGCCTCCCTCCGGAGACCCCGACGCGCCGGTGCAGATGCTTGTAGCCGCGCTGGACTATGATAACTACCTGGGCCAGGTTTGCCTGGGCCGGATCACCAGAGGCACCCTGAAACTACGTGACAGAGTGGCTCTTCTGGGCAGGAATGAAGAAATTTCGGCCCATACTCTGGAGCGGATCTTCGTGTTCCGGGGCATGGAGCGGATTGAAGTTGAAGAGGCCATAGCCGGAGACATCGTGGCCGTAACCGGCCCAGAGGGTGTCAACATTGGCGACACGATCTCTTCCTTAGAACAACAAGACGCCCTCCCCACCATCGAGATCGAGGAGCCGACCGTCCGCATGACCTTCGGTGTCAGTACCTCGCCATTCATGGGCAAAGAGGGCGATCACTGTACGTCCCGTAACCTCCGTGACCGCCTGTTTCGAGAGCTGCGGACCAACGTCAGCCTCCAGGTTGAGCCCACGCCCAACTCTGATGTTTTCGTGGTTGCG
>CAVOAA010000106.1:0-10136 GCA_963693555.1 Dehalococcoidia bacterium
GCTGTTCCCTACCCATATGAAAGGTCTCCAAGACCTTGACGCCCATGCTGGCGAAGGCCGGGCGGGTGTTGCCCGGTCCGTATGGTTCCAGGTCTCTGATCCACCGGATCATTGTCTCGTCCAATTCATCCAGTGTAATGACCGCGTCGATATCAACGTTCCTAACCAGCTCTTGTGACTCCAATGCCTTCCCGCTGTAGGCCTCCAGACGCGATTTAAGCTGGGGAATGGACTCCGTGGCAATAGTGAGGCCCGCAGCTTGAGAATGACCGCCAAATCGCACCAGAAGGTCTTCGCAGGACTCCATGGCGGCGACTATGTTGAATTCAGGGATGCTGCGGCCGCTGGCGACGCTAAATTCGCCTTCCATGGCAATGACCACAGCCGGACGCCGGTAGCGGTCTACCAGTCTTCCCGCGATCAGTCCCGCCACGCCCCGTTGGAAGCGTTTGTCGGAGATGACCAACAAAGAAGGTAGTTCGCCTAATTCAGCCACCAACTGGTCGGCTATCACGTAGCTTTCTTCGGAGACCGCCCGCCGCTCCATGTTCAGCGACTCCAGTTTGTGGGTCAGGGCGCCGGCCTCTTCTGGGTCGGTCGTAGTGAGGAGTCTGTAGCTGTCCATGGGGTCGCCCATACGGCCGGCTGAGTTCAATCTGGGCGCGATCGAAAAAGACACTGTCTCGGCAGTTATCTCGTCCGGGTCGACTCGGGCAGAGCTGTAGAGGGCTCTAAGTCCGGGGCGGCGGGTATTTGCCAGCTCCCTGAGACCTTCTTGCACCAGGTAGCGGTTCTCATCCAGTAGTGGAACGAGGTCGGCGATGGTTCCCAAGGCCGCCAGTTCCAGCAGACCGGGGTCCCACGGCTGGCCGTAGAAATCGAACAGTCCCTGGATCAATTTAAAGCCTATTCCGGCGCCGCAGAGTTCGAAGAAGGGATAATCGCCACCCGGTATCTTTGGGTTCAGCGCCGTCACGGCGTTCGGCGTGCCATCATGGGGTAGATGGTGGTCGGTGATGATGACCTCGACGCCCCTGGAATTGGCGTAGCCCACCTCATCGAAGGATGTGATCCCAGTATCCACGGTCACGATCAGGGTCACGCCCTGTTCGGCCAACGTATCGACGGCGGCGTTGGACAGACCGTGGCCTTCATCAACGCGGTGCGGTAGGTACGGCGTAACGGAGATACCCAACGAAGATAGCCCTTCGCAGATGATGGCGGTCCCGGTGATGCCGTCGACGTCGAAGTCGCCGAAGACCCCAACCCGCTCTCCGTTGTTCCCCGCGGCGTATAGGCGCTTGATGGCGGTGTCCATACCGGAGATACGCAGAGGGTCGTAGGGCAGCCGGTGCGGCGGGTTCAATAGAGCGTTTAATTTCTGAGGCGTGTCGATATCGCGTTTAACGAGTATCTGAGCGATGGCGTCGGGCACGTGCCCGGAAAGGGCGGAAATGTCGACGGTGGCAGGCATAGCCCAAGGATGAGCATCGCCGCTGATGTCCAAGCCCTAGCTGCCCAAGCCGGGTTTAGCCATGACCAGGACCGAGTTGTGGCCGCCAAATCCGAAGGAATTACTGAGTGTGATGTTGAGCTCTTGGGGCCGGGCTTTGTTCGGAGTGTAGTCCAAGTCGCAATCCGGGTCGGCCTCCGATAGGTTGATGGTCGGCGGGATGATGCTGTTCTCCATGGCCAGGATGCAGAAACAGGCTTCCAGCGCTCCACCCGAACCAAGCAGATGGCCGGTCATAGATTTCGTGGAGCTTATCGGCACTCGGAAAGCATCTTCGCCCAGAGCTACTTTGATGGCCATGGTCTCGTGACGGTCGTTCAGCGGTGTCGACGTGCCATGGGCGTTCACGTAATCAATTTCAGAAGCGCTGACACCTGCCGCTTCAAGGGCGTTGCTCATCGCCCGTGCCGCACTTTCGCCTGATGCCATCGGTTCGGTGAGATGGTGAGCATCGGAAGTAGCGGCGTAGCCCTTGATCTCGGCCAACGGTGTAGCGCCCCGCCGCTTGGCTGACTCTTCACTCTCCAGCACCAGGACGGCTGCGCCCTCACCCATCACGAAGCCGTCGCGATTGATGTCAAAGGGCCGGCTGGCCTTGCTGGGGTCTTCGTTGAACCGGGATAGGGCCCGGAGGGCGTTGAACCCGGCCACGGCCACGGGAACCACCGGCGCTTCGCTACCGCCGGCCAATACGATGTCTTCTTGGCCTCGTTGGATCATGGCCCAGGCCTGGCCCAAGGCATCGGCGCCGCTGGAACAAGATGAGACCGCGCAGTAATTTCCGCCCATCGACCCGGTGACCATTGAGACTTGAGCAGAGGCCATGTCGCCCAGCATCATTGGGATCAAGAATGGGCTGACGCGTTTGGGGCCGCGGTCGAGCAGTATCTCGTGTTGCTGCGTGAGCGTTCCGATTCCCCCGATGCCACTGCCGATGATCACACCGACACGGTAGGGGTCGACTGCTCCTCGTTCTAGGCCGGCCTGGCGGCAAGCCTGTTGGGCTGCCACGGCGGCGAATTGGGCGAAGCGGTCCATCCGTCTAGCTTCTTTGCGGTCCAGGTATTCTTCGGGGTCGAAGCCTTTGACCTCGGCAGCGAAGTGGGTATCGAAGCCTTCTGAATCGAAGGCCGTGATGAAGTCCACTCCGGATCGACCGTTGATGATGCCGTCCCAGGTTGTTGCTACGTCCAATCCTAGGGGGCTGATGATTCCCATTCCAGTGACAAAGACCCGGTGATTTCCACTCATATATTACCCAACCCGTACACCCACGCGATGTCCCTTCTTAGGGACTCCATATGTATTAACTAAGTATTCACTAAATACGATGGGCCCACAGGTGGGCCCATCGAAAAAGACTTGGATAGGTAAGCGTCTAAGAGACCGCTACCTCCTGGCGCCACCCCGGGAGGAAACGGTCACCGTTTCATCGATGAGTTCGGTGAGTTCGGTGATGCGCCCGGAGATGTTCATCGCCAGTTCTTGGTTGCTGGACGGGCCGGTTAGCTGAGTCAATGAGTCTGACAACTCGTCCACCCGGCCGCATATGGCGTCCGCAGCTTCTTTCCTAGCATTGGCCAAAGGCTGCGAGACGGAGCGTATCTGCTCGACGAGTTCGTTCACGCGCACGGTGATGTTCTCGCCGAATTCCAGGCCCGTCAGTGACGCGGTTTCAGACCAGTTCCGTAGCGATTCGTTCAAACTTGATGCCAATTTTTCGCTGAGATCACGGCTGGTGGCCGCCATTCGCAGCTTATAAGTTCGGAGGATGCGGAACACCCGCCGGTAAACATCGTCCACCGGGTTGAGTTTGGCCGAATACCTGTCGAACAGGTCCCGACTTTCCTGCATGGTCCAGCGTTTGTCCTGATGGACGAACTGGCGTCCCGTGTACAGGTGGTAGGGCCGCATCTGACCCTCGGCGAGAATGTCGCCGTTCTCGTCCAGCGGGACAAGGGAGTCCCAGTTGGATGTGGCAGGCAACGGGGTGAGGAAGTTAACGGTCTGGTACTTGCTGACCGTGGTCACCCAGTCCGCCAAGTCCATGATGCTCTTTTCGGTGTCGAAAGGCAGCCCGATGATGGTCATGGCCACAACGGTCATACCCACCTCGTTCAGATAATTAAGGTCCTTGTGCATCTGGCCGGGTTCTTGCCGTTTATTTATCGCTATGAGGTTCTCAGCATTGTCTGATTCCACGCCGACATACATCATCTTGATGTTAGCTTCCTGCATGGCGGAGACCAGTTCGGGGTCCTGGCCGACTTCGGCCCGGACCTGACAAATCATGTTCATGCCGTCGGTGTGGCCTTTCCAACCCTCTAGGCGGGCCAGCCGCTCATCACGGAACTTGACCGCCCGTTTGGGAGGCGCGTGCAAGTCATCGGAGATGAATATCTGGAACGAGCCATTCTTGGCGGTGTGGACCAGGCCGTCGGCAGCCAGATCGCGCAATTGGGCCAGCCGCTTGAACTCGGTCTCTCTGGAAATCATGCGGTAGCCGAGGAACTGTTGGATCACCTGGCAATAGGTGCAGTTCTCAGTGCACCCTCTGATGGTTTCGATCACTGCTCCGACCATTGGGTTGTCGGAGTTAAGGTCTTTTATGGAACGGAAATCAGGGAGTTCCACAAAGTCGGGTGAAACCAAACCCTGACGCATGGTCTGGACGACACCGCCGTCTTTGCGGTAACTGATGCCGGGTATTTTCGCCAGGTACTGGTCCCGGTCAGCGCCGCGGTGCTCCAAAAGCACGTCGGACAGTTGGCCGATGATATCTTCGCCCTCACGTTGGACGATGACATCGAAGTTACCGTAGGCGAACGCTTCTTCGGCGAGAGGGCTCATTTGAGGGCCGCCGCCGATGGTGACGATATTCGGGTGGAATTCCTTGGCCTGCTTGGCTATCTGGTAACCACGGGGCGCTTCATTGATGAGCGCCGTGACCATGAAGATATCGACACCTTCTAAGTCTTTGTCCGGGTCCATGAGGCCGGAGCGGTCTTCAAACCAAATCTCCCGCTCATATATGTTGGGGCCTTCCCACTGGGCTAGAGCGCCCGAGAGGAACAGCATTCCCTGCCTGGGTATGGCTACATATTCAAAGTTTCCACCGGCCGATGCTGGTTGAAACAGCACCACTCGTTTTATTCGCGACATTTGTGCTCCTACTGGCTACTGTCAGTTGGCATAATTCGCCAAGTATTGATCTCTATTTGAGAAGCGATTGGCTGTGCGCCAATGGTCCGGCGGTCCTTGGCAGGTCAGATGTAATCACACCGGCGCTAGTCATTGCTTTGCGGGCTATTATACAAGACAACCCAGAGTCAGAAGAACGGATTTCACAACCTGAGACGCCCGGTTTTGAAGGCGTTTCAGACAAGTTTTAATGGACTTCTGAACTTGGTCTGCCTACATGACATAAATACCCATGTATTTTACGCCACAAAGAACCAATTGTCATAATATCCGGTGCCGCACGGCCAACCAGAGCACGGCAAACGCGGAATCATGCCGAAATTCCTACATTCCGGCCACTATTTCCCCTGGAAGTGGGGTATCAATTCCTTGGCGATGACCTCAAGGTGTCGGGCGCGGTCTTCCTTTGGGCAACTGATGGTGAAGACGATATGCCGCGCGCCGGCGTCGATGTACTCCTGGAGTTGTTGGATGCAGTTCTCAACCGTCCCCAACAGACAGTACTTCCGGACGATGTCGAGGAACTCCCCGCCGTAAAGGTATTGTCCACCAAGCTGCTCGGCCGCCACTTCGGCCGCCTGCTGTTCGGTGGGATAGATGGCGATGTAGGGAAAATAGGCCCACTGGAACTGTGACATGTCCCGGCCGGCGTCGGCGGCGAATCCTTTGATCTTCGCAACACTGTCAGCGTATCTGGGAGCGTCGTAGAAATAAGGCATCCAGCCTTCGCCGTATTTGGCGGCCCGGGCCATGGCGGCATCCCGCCTTCCGGAGACCCACACTGGCGGGTTCGGCTTCTGCACGGGCGTTGGGTTGATCATGGCATCAGTCAACTGGAAATGCCTTCCGGAAAAGGTGACCCGTTCGCCGGTCCAGAGCTTGCGCATCACCTCCAGACATTCGTCGGTACGACGCCCACGTTGGTTCACCTGGAGTCCGGCTGCTTCAAATTCCACCGGAAACTCTCCTCCGATGCCCACGCCAAGGGTCAGCCGTCCACCGATGGCCGCGTCCAGAGTGGCGGTCATGCGGGCCAGCACCAGCGGGTGATAGAAAGGGGTCAAGATGATCGAAGACAAGACGCGCAGGCTGTCGGTCGCGCCGGCGGCCACGGCCAGTACCGGCAACGCAGCATGGGTGGGACCCGGCGGGTCGCCGCGCATGAAATGCTCCCCGGCCGAGATATATTCGTAGCCCAATTCTTCCATCCACCGGGCTTGCCGGGCGGTCTCTCCGATCTCCAAAACCAGGCCAGCGCCGAAATGCAGGTCCAAATCCGCCATCAGATCTCTCCCTAAATACGAGGTTTGCTGTGTGACGCAGACATTCTACTCCAACCGAACTCGGCATAAGACCGAGTGAAGCCATAGGTCACCCAAGATTCCCTTGACACGGGCCTGGGGGATTTGCCACCGTTATTGCTGGTAGCTAAGTCCAGTCGCCCATCGCCCAGTGGCAAGGCGGAGAGAGTAAATTGCTAGTTTTGGTAACGGGCGCCACCGGGTTTCTTGGCCGGCAGGTGGTCCGAGAGCTTTTGGAACGCGGCGATCAGGTGCGCTGTCTGGTCCACACTCCGGGGAAAGAAAGGATGTTTTCCCACCGTGAGGTCGAGGTCCAATACGGCAGCGTGCGAGACCCAGTCTCCCTGAGCAGCGCCTTTTATGACGTTGAAGCGGTTGTGCATCTGGTGGGCGTGATACGCCCCAAGCGCCGGGACTCGTTCGAGGATATGCACCGGGAGGGCACGGCCAACGTCCTAACGGCAGCTAAAGAAGTCGGCGCGAGACATTTTCTGCATGTGAGCGTCATTGGCTCAGCTAATGACCGGACATATCCCTATCTATACACCAAATGGCTGGGCGAACAGGAAGTTATCAATGGTGGCATTCCCTACACCATATTCCGGCCTTCCATGCTATTTGGCGAAGGCGACGAATTTTTAAACGCCCTGGCCGGGTTGGTCCGCCTGTTCCCCGTGGTTCCGGTTATCGGATCAGGCAATAACCGTATGCAACCGCTGGCGGTCGATGACCTGGCCCGCTGCATCGCGGCGACCCTGGGCCGGGAAGACCTGAAGGGCCAGACCCTAGACCTGGGAGGGCCGCAACGTGTGAATTACAACGAACTCGTTTCCGAGGTCGCCAAAGCCATGGGAAAACGCCGGCTTCGGGTCCATCTGCCCACCTGGCTCATGTACGCCATCGCCAAGGTCAGCCAAGGGTTGATGGCCAGGCCACCGATCACCACCGATCAGATCAAGATGTTAGGCCTCAGAAGTGTGGCCGAGCTGGGCGAAGTGGAGCGGATATTTGGGTTTACCCCTCGCTCGATGGAAGGTAACATTGATTTCGTGAACTCGGTCGGAGTGGCCGACAGTATCCAGATGCTCTTGGGTTCCATGCCCCGCCACATCCGCGACCACTAGCCTTCAGGCCAGTCTCCGTGGGAGCTCCCGCGTCAGCTTCCATGCCAGCTTCCGTGCCAGCTTTGGTGCTAGCCTCGATTCACCTTTAGGAGCCAAGTGGACTACCGCCAGTCTATCGCCCGCCTTCTTACCCTGGTTGACCACGAACGAAACAAGGTCACTGGCCCCCGGCAGAAAGCCATCTATGATCTGACCCGGATGGAGGCTTTGCTGGCGAGGCTGGGCGACCCGCAGCATCAGATACCAGCGGTCCATATCGCGGGTACCAAGGGCAAGGGCAGCACTGCGGCATTGTGTGATTCCGCCCTTCACGCCGCCGGATTCAAGACCGGGTTCTACTCATCCCCTCATATCCATACATTCCGGGAGCGAATCAGACGCAACTCGGAACCCATCTCCGAAGACGGGTTTGCGGCTCTGGTGGAGGGGCTGTGGCCGCTGCACGAAGAACTTAATAATGACCCGAATATCGGGCCTCTGACCCTGTTCGAATTCCTGACTGGTATGGCATTTCAGTCGTTCACTGAAGACCGGGCCGATGTCCAGGTCATCGAGGTCGGGTTGGGCGGAAGATTGGACGCCACGAACGTGCTGGACGCCGGGGTTTGCGTTATAACCTCCATCAGTCTCGACCACATGGCCGTGTTGGGGGACTCCATCGGCGAGATCGCTGCCGACAAGGCCGGAATCATCAAGTCGGGCGCAACCGTGGTGATCGCTCCCCAGTCTCCCGAGGCCCTGTCGCCGATACTGGCCGCCTGCCAAGAGAAGGAAGCGGCTCCCATATTGGTGGGCCGGGATATCACCTGGGAGGAAGGCGGTTCCGGGACCGACGGCCAGCGGTTCACAGTACGCGGGCTGAACGGTGAATATCGTCTGCACATGCCGCTCTTGGGGTCTCACCAGCTCGAGAACGCGGCATCGGCTGTGGCAGCATTGGAAGCGTTGGGCAGCCAGGGCATAAAAGTCACTGCCAAGGCGATGGAGATAGGCTTTGAACGGGTCAGTTGGCCGTGCCGGATGGAGGTATTATCGCGCGCTCCATTCTTGGTGGCCGACGGTGCACACAACGTATACTCTGTGGAGAGCTTGCTGAAGTCGTTACCCAAGTATCTGGAATACGACAGGCTTATCCTGGTGGCTGGATTCTCCAGGGACAAAAACGTAGAGGGCATGGCTCAGGCCCTGGGCGAAAAGGCAGATGCCATCTTCGCCACGGCCTCCCGGCACCCACGCTCTCTGACACCATCAGAAGTTTCAGCACTGTTCGTGGACTCGGGTAAGACGGCCTCAGTGGCCGCAACGCCCGCGGAAGCGCTTAGGATGGCATTAGATAGCGCGGGCAAGAAAGATTTGGTCCTGGCGACAGGCTCGCTGTTTCTCACTGCGGAAGTACGGGAATCGGCACTGGGTATCGAGCCAGAGATCTATCCGGAATTGCCTGCATCAGGCTAACAATTCCGACCCAGACCGGAAGAATGGAAAGAAAAATCAGGAGCGTCTCCAGTGTCTGATGAGCGGGTTAGGGTAGTAATCACCGGGATGGGGGCGATGACCCCGCTGGGCGAGAACCCCGACGAGTATTGGAAGAACTTGGTCGCAGGTGTGTCGGGTATCGGCCCGATGACCCTCTGTGACCCCGAGGGTTATCCCTGCCGGATATCCGGGGAAGTGTCCGGTTTCGACCCAGCTAATTATCTCGATGCCAAGGAAGCCCGCCGAATGGCCCGCTTCACCCAATTGGCCGTTGCGGCGGCCCTCCAAGCAGTGGAAGCGGCCTCATACGATATCTCCAAGGATGACCCGTACCGCGTGGGAGTATTGCTGGGCAATGGCAATGGCGGGTTCCCGACCTTGGAGGAGAACTGCCGGATACTGGCCGAACGGGGCGGTATGCGTATGTCTCCCTTCTTCTTTCCCATGATCCTGCCAAACATGGCTGCAGCCGCTGTCAGCCGTTACATCGGCGCCCACGGCTACAATTCCACCGCCACCACGGCCTGCGCCGCGTCGAACCAGGCGTTGGGCGAGGCAGCATCAGTTATTCGGAGGGGCGTGGCTGACGTAATGATCGCCGGCGGGACAGAGGCCGGGATCAGCCTATTGGGGTTGTCTGGTTTTGCGGTGATGCGCGCTCTCAGCACCAGGAACGAAGAACCGCAGAAGGCGAGCCGCCCTTTTGACTCGGGCCGCGATGGGTTCATCCCATCAGAAGGCTCGGTGATAATGGTGCTGGAGAGTTTGGAGCACGCCTTGGGACGCGGGGCTAATATCTTGGCCGAATTGTCAGGCTTCGGGTCAACCAGCGATGCCGGGCATCCAGTGCAGCCAGAAGAGAACGGGACCAGCGCAGCGGCAGCGATGCAGATAGCCTTGGCCGACGCGGAAGTCAGCCTGGATCAAGTTGGCTACATCAACGCCCATGGGACGTCCACTCCTTTGAATGACGCCCTGGAAACCGTCGCCATCAAAAGGCTGTTTGGAGACCTGGCCTACAAGATTCCCATCAGCTCAACTAAGTCCATGATCGGGCATTCTTTGGGCGCGGCAGGGTCATTGGACGCCGCAGTCTGCGTTAAGACGATCACTGAAGGGATGATCCACCCCACGGTGAACCAACATGAACCAGATCCAAAATGCGACCTAGATTACGTGCCGAACAAAGCCCGCGCGGCCGACGTCCAAGTTGCCCTTTCCAACGCCTTTGGTTTTGGTGGCCAGAACGCCTGCCTGGTGTTTCGCAAATATGTTGAGTAAGTCTATTAAATAGATGACATCTGATTCTTGACCCTTTGGTATCACGCCCGGCTAAAATGGATGGGGCTCTGTTAGCCCATTGGGAACGGAGCTTTTTCAGCCCATCGGGCAGGCCATTAGGGCGGCTGATCATCAAGAGTGAGGGGAGATAGGATGGCCGAACGGCTGGTATCAGGCGACCTCCAACAAGAAGACCAGCAAGAAGACCAGGACGTATCACTGCGTCCCAAGCGTCTGGAG
>CAVOAA010000107.1:0-10097 GCA_963693555.1 Dehalococcoidia bacterium
GTCCTTCAACTCGGATATCTCCCTCTGTGTGTAGCCTTCAAAATAAGCCAATTCGATGGTTTCCCGTTGTTCTTTGGGGATCATAGCCAGGCATCTCCTGAGTAGCTCCCCATCCAGGGTATTTGAGACCTCAAGCCAAGTGTCGCTGAGGGCCTCGGGCAGCCGTTCCAGCTCCAGTGGCAGTTCGCGCGGAACGATACCCCGACGCTTTCTGCCAACGTCTATCGCCCGGTGGTGGACCACGGCCATGATCCAGGTCCGTGCCGTGCCTCGGGTGGTCGAGAATGGCCCAGACCGGCGCCAGATGTTGATGAACGCTTCCTGAACGGCATCCTCGGCCGCCTGAACGTCGCCAAGCATCCGGTAGGCCAGAGAATATGCAGGTTTCCCGTAGCGGTCGTACAGAGCGCCCAGGGCATCCTCATTTCCCAGGTGTAGGAGCTGCAGCGGTACCTCGTCTGTTAATTCTTCCATTTAATCTTACGTTTGCAAAAGGTTATGTGGATCAAAATCAGGTATTAGTATCATGAAAACGCCTTGGAGATTTGCAAGTGCCGAAGCTCCTAGGCACCTGAATCGTACGTGAAATCATACCAGAACCTGTTTCAGGTATATCTCAGGGATCGGTGGAGTCAAGCCAAGATCGTCGCGGCCACGGAATCAGCCCCCGGCCCAATTACAACCCTCCAGAATGTATACTGCTGAGACCCCGCAGGGGGGAATCACCCAGAGAGACAAGATTCTCCAGAGAGGACGCGACCGATATGGCCGAGGTTGATGACCGGATCGAACTTGATTGGGACGCCCTAGAAGTCGGCGAGACCTTTGACAAGTTCGAATATCTACTGACTCAAGAGATGATCGATACCTACCGGAAAGGTGTGATGGACCCGGAGGCCAGCTTCCCGACCATCGCCCATAAGGTTGATGTACGACAGTACAACGACAAATACACCGACGCCGGATCGGTGAACGCCAGGTGCGCGTTTCATTGCTACAACCCTCCGGTGGCCGGCAAGCGGTTGATCGTTACCGCCTGGATCGCAGACAAATATCTGCGCCGGGGGAAGAACTACATCGTTACCGAGGCCGTGTCGGTGGACGAAGACGGCCGACTGATCGACCGGGTAATCACCCACGAACTGAAGCAGCCGTCGGAGGTGGGCAAGAAATGGGGAGGGTAATCAGAAACTACGAAGAGGGCGATGAGATAACGCCCCTGGTGAAAGAGCTGACCCAAGAAGCCATAAACCTTTTCGAGGGGAGCGCCGGCAACACTGGGCCATCCCAGTTCACCGACGAGCATGCCGCTAAAGAGGTCTTGGGCACCGAGGGCACCGTGGCGTCGGGGCGCATGTCCCTGACGTTCGCCATCGAGATGTTGCGGAGACACTTCAGCCCGGAGGTGTTCAACCACACCGGCACGGTGGACCTGAGGTTTCTGCGGCCCGTCAGGCCCGGCGACACAATCACCTTCACCGGCAAGGTAACTGGGGTCTCAAGAGAAGCCAACGGCAACCGAGTTTCGGTTGACTTAGAGGTCAAGAACCAGAAGGGAGACACCACCGGGATCGGCCAAGGGAGCGCCATCGTACCCAATGCCTTCCTTCCCCCGGAAGATCTTTAGCTCGGAGCTTTCAGCTTTCAGCTATCAGCCGTCAGCTATAAAAAGACCCGGCGTCGAAGACGCCGGGTCTTTTGGTTTCCTGAAAGCTGACCGCTGGCCGCTGACAGCTTTTACCCCCAGCGCGGGGCCTCGTCGGGGTTGATGCCCAACGATAACTTCCCGATGACTTCCATGGCCAACTGGGAATTGCCAGGGTGAATCCGGCCCAGCCGGGCGTCACGCCACAGCCGTTCGAATCCGCTCTTCTTGAATACGGAGCCCCCTCCCAGAATGTCCATGGCATCGTCAACGACCTTCCAGGAGCCATGGGAAGCATGGTACTTGGCTGCCATCAACTTGATCGCCCAGGCGTGCCCGTGGTCCACACCGTCGGACCATTCTTGGGCTATTCGGTCGATGTGTGCCCCGATGCCTTCCATCTCGATGACCATTTCCGCGATGGCATGCTGGTATTCCGGGTGGTAGGCCATGGTCCGCGTGATAGCCATGGATTTCTTGGCTTTGACCGACTCGATCGCCATATCGAGGACGTGCTGAGCATTCCCGTAATAAACGTTCGAGAACCCCATCATGGCCCAGGCGAAGATGCCCAAGACGAACAGGTCGACTCCGGCAAAGCCGGCGTCCACGACACGGGTGATGTACTGATCGGGGACGAACGCGCCTTCCAAGATGGTGTCATGGCTCTGGGTGGCCCGCATCCCAACGGTGTCCCAGGTTTCTACGATCTTGTAACCGGCGGTGTCGCGGGGCATGAAGGCGTGGACGATTTTCGGCGCCTCGGGGTTGCTGTTGTCTATTCCGTGCAAGCCTAAGAAGGTCCAAACGGGACTCAGGCTACCAAACATCTTGTGACCGGTGAACTTGTAGCCGCCGTCTACTTTTTCAGCTGTGGTGGTCGAGAGTAGTAGCGGAAGGTCGTTGCCGGCTTCGCCGTGGCCGGCGGCAAAGATATGGCCTTCAGCGGCTGCCTTCAGCATCCACTCGGTGGACATGTCGCCACTGCGCCAAACGTCGGCAGCGAGACCGGTCCAGTAGAAATGCATGTTCACTGCGAGAGCGGTGGGTGCGGCATGGTAGGCCAAGCGGCATTGCTCTGCGCCTACCTGGGCCAGGTTAAGGCCCAGACCGCCCAGTTCCTTGGGCACGCAGGCCAATAGATAACCGGCATCTTTCAGTTCTTTGAAATCCTATTCAAAAAATTTATTGTCCTGGTCATAACCGGCCGCGCGGTCCGCACACCTTTTTAGTAGATCCTCTGATAGGACCGAATCTGTGGCTGTTGTCATGGTTGCTTCTCCTTTCTCCCCTTTGTTTTGTGCTTTCGATTTGGTGCGGGGTATCTCTGCTTCCCGATGGCCTTATTGCCAGTAACCGTCCGTTGGTGGATAGGGATTCCGGGTGGTCTTTATTTTGCCCCTTCGGGCCGCGAATATCAGTCCAATATATGGAGTTATATTAACGCTGGACACGATCAAAATAAGGTCTCGTACAGCGTGGACCGGCCGATTGCCGGGCCCGGATTCTTCTGTCATCACTAAGGTTGAAGTGAATCATAATCCATCGATGTGGGGTTTGGAACCCCTCAAATCAGGTATTGAGATATCGCCGATTTATGTTATGCGTCAAAAGCGAAGTACCGGCCAGGTGTAACACCCAATGTGCGCCGGAACATCGAGATGAAGGCGCTGGGATTTTCGTACCCGACCTCCAACGCCACCGAGGTTACTGATTCCCCCTCCGCCAGGCGCATCAACCCTTCTAGCAGCCTTGCTTGCTGTTGCCAATACCGAAATCTCATCCCTGTTTCTGCCGGAAAGAGCCTGGCCAACGTCCTGGGGCTGGCGCCTGCGTACTGCCCCCATTCCTTCAGGGTCCGAGGGTCGGCTGGGTCTTCCCGCAGAGCTGCCGTGATCATCCGTAACCTGGGATCAGTGGGCTCGGGCAAGTGCAGCGGCATCAGGGGCAGACTGCGAATCTCACTCAGGATCAGGTCCATAAGCCTGCCGTCCCTTCCGGTCTCGTCATAGAGCTGAGGCGCCTCTGCCGCGGCCAGGATGAGCTCGCGGAGCAGCGGGGAGATCGCCACCACCCCGCATGCGGTCGGCAACTCCACGCCCGAGTCGTCCCTGACGTACAGGCTACGCATGGAAAACGCCCCGGCCGACTCTATCTGATGTTCTATCTGGGCCGGGATCCACACTCCGCGGTGTTGCGGGACCACCCAGGCGCCCTGCTTGGCGGTCACCTTCACCACCCCGGCACAGGCGTAAACCAGCTGGGCACGACTGTGCCAATGGTTGTCGGAGCAGTATCCGCTTGGGTATTCGGAGGCGCGGACCACGACTACACGGTCGATCTCTTCGCCGAACGAGTCGTGATACGCGGAGAAAGTTTCTGTCTTGTTTGAGGTATTTTCTGGCATGGTGTCGACAGATTGTACATATCGTCGTGAATATACTCAACACAGATACGCTGCCCAAGCTTTCCCGAATCGGGCACTGCCGAAACAAGTAACAGTAGTAGAGGTCCGGCGATGGAGCCATCCGAAACAAACATTGAGGAGACCAAAGACTTACGGCTAACGGCCCGGGTCATGGTCACCGGCTTGGCCGTGGGCCATGTGGGGTTCCACTGGATACTGCAGAGCTTTGTGGTGGTGGTCCCTGAGATTCAGCAGACGTTTGGGCTGAACGGGATTGGCGTGGGTGGCATACAGGCCGTGCGCGAACTGACTTCCGGGCTGATCACGCTACCCGGCGGAGTGGTGGTGGGCATGGTTCGGAAGTGGTGGGGGTTGCTGCTGGCGGTCTGCGTTGGGGCTTCCGGCCTTGGCTCATTGTTGATGGGCATCTCACCGGTATACCCCCTGCTGCTGTTGGGCGTTGCGGTGGTTTCGGTCTCGCATTCCTTCTGGCATCTACCGGCGGCGGCTTCGATCTCGCAGCATTTTGCCAGCCGCAGAGGGGCCATGTTGTCCTTCCACGGCGTTGGTGGGAGCGTCGGCGATGTCGCTGGGCCGCTGATCACAGGGGTGTTGCTATTGGTGATGGGCTGGCGCGGTATCCTCAGCATCTACGCTATAGGCCCGGTTTTCATGGCCTTCCTGGCTGCCTGGGTCTTCAAGGGCATCGGGGACATAAAAGACGGGGACGCCAAGACAGCCGGCCTTACCGAACGTATCGCGATGACCAAAACGCTGTTCAAGAACCCTTTGCTGCGGGGTATGACTGCAGTGAGGGGGCTGCGGTCGATGGCCTTGGGGGCGGTCGTGACCCTGCTGGCCTTGTACCTGGGCAACGACCTGGAGCTTGGTGTGCTCAACCGGGGGTTCCATATATCCTTGTTGATCGCCGTTGGGTTGCTGGCTAAACCCATCGCGGGCACGATCTCTGATAGATGGGGGCGCAAGCAGGTGTTGGTGCCTGGTCTGGCATGGTCTTGTGCCATCGCGCTGCTGATGGTCTGGTTCGACGATGGCGTTTCTCTGACCGTGACCATCGTGTTGTTGGGGATGTTCCTCTACCCGGACCAGCCCATATTGACCGCTGCGCTGTTCGATGAGCTTGAGCGTGAAGAGGCCACTATTGGGCTGGGTGTTGTATCGTTCGTCAGCTTCCTGATGGCCGCTGTTTCGCCCTTGGTCGCCGGGGCCATCTACGAGATATCAGGCTTCCAGGCAGGAATGGTCTACGTTGCCGGCCTATTTGCTCTGGCCACAGTGGGGTTTGCTCTCTTGCCCTTGACCAAGCAAAAAATAGGCTAAAAAAGTAGCGCCCCCGGGTCCGGGGAGGACCGGGGGCGCTGGTAGGTGGGAGGGCACTTTTAACGGCCGGTGGGGCCGTGCCGGGTCGTAGCTGGGTCGTTGCCTGAGAAAGTTGCTGGGTTAGGCAGCTTTTTGGCTTTCCAGGTCGTTACTCTCTTCGGCGTAATGCTCGCTGCAGAGCTCGACCACCGTTCCCGGCGCTATGGCCAGAGCCCGGTATACCGAGCGCTTACAACCAATCATCGCGCATCTGTTTTTTAATGTAACCAATTCAGCACCTCCGCCAAACCAAGGGTTAAATCTCATCAGGTGCTATAGATATAATATTAGATTTACCTGAGCCTGAACCCAAGTGTTGATTGGGCCGCGTTGTGTGGGCCGATTGGCCCGACAATACGCCCAAGATGAGCGGTAAACTCGGCCTTGGTGGATTTGACCTTAAAAGAAAAAGCCCGCCAGACGCCTGATCGAGGCGGCTGACGGGCTTTTTGATACTTTTTATTCGGTAATTGAGGCTAGGAGATGAGCTTGGCACACTCGTCTATCAGGGGTGTGACTTCCGCCCGTTCTTGCGAAGGGAGCGTGAAGATTACACGGTCGACGTCGGCCGCAGCGAAATGTGCGATCTGGTCCGCGTCCGGGCGTATGCCGAAGCAAGTGATATTTAAAGAGTCTGGGTCTCGCCCGGCTTCCTCAGCCTGTTTTTTCAAGAGAACGACCTTCTCCGCAAGGCTGGCTCCGCCACCCCTGCCGCCGATGGGCATCCAGCCATCGCAGTACTCCACGACCCGGTCAAAGGTGGTGGGGCCGTCGCCGCCCATGAGGATTGGAGGATGGGGGCGCTGGACCGGCTTGGGGTAGGCCCACATTTTGTCGAAGTTCACGTGGTCGCCGTGGAACTCAGCTTCTTCCTGGGTCCAAATCTCTTTCATGGCCAGGATGTTTTCCCTGAGGATCCGCCAACGTTGTTTGAAATTCGTGCCGTGGTTGCGCATCTCCTCGGCGTTCCAGCCACCGCCGACACCGAAGATGAAGCGCCCTCGGGACAGCATGTCCAGGCTGGTTATCTCCTTGGCGGTGATGATTGGGTCACGTTCAATCATCAGGCAGATGCCGGTACCAAGTTTCAGGTCGGTGGTCACTCCGGCCGCTGCGGTCAGCGCCAGGAAAGGGTCATAGGTGTGCCAGTAATCCTTGGGCAGGTCGGGTCCGCCGGGCCAGGGGCTGGTCCTGTCGGCTGGGATGTGGGTGTGCTCGGGTACCCACATGGACTCGAACCCCCGGTCCTCCAGCATCTTGGCCAGGTCGTCAGGTCGGATGGAGTAATCCGTTGAGAACATCATTGCCCCGAAATCCATAGCTACCTCACAGTCAAAAACAGGTTGGAAAATTGGGTGCCTGGGTGGCACCAGCCAAAGTGCGGCTAGTATAGCACTGGCGGTAGACGTAGCCGGTGCAAAGAACTGGTTGAGGGTGCCTACTTTGCCGGTAGCGAACGGGCAAACGCTGCGCCCCGTTCCACCCACGCCGCCAACGCAGTGTCCGTGGCCAGGCCGTCCGCTTCGACGTAGACAAAGCCTTTCATGGGTCTGCCGGTGAAGTCCATCGGCCGGGCGTGGGGGAGGGCCAATGCCGCCTCGAAGTTCAACGGGCCGGGCCGGACCATCAGTTCAGATCCGGTTACCCCAACGGCCATGTTGTGGCCAACCATGAAGCAGATACCGCCAAACATCTTTTTCTCCGTATAGGAGAGGTCAGACTGGAATATGGCGCGGACCCGCTCCGCCAATTTCTCGTCATAGGGCATCGTTACACCTCGCAGGTGGTTCGTGATTGCATCTTACTTCGCGGGACGATTTTGGGATACGCCTTGTTGTCCGATGGTCACGGGGCACACATGTGCCATACTCTACTCTCTTACTCCGTCGTGCCAAGGCGTCTCCTCCTCCGATAAATGAAACCCAATGATTCAGACGTAACCACTCCCAGCCAAGAACCCACCCAAGGGCCAAGTCGGTTCTTTTCCGGCCGGTTCTTCTCCGGCCGGTTTTTTTACGGTTGGTGGGTGTTGGGTCTGATCAGCTTCATGGCGGCCTTGAACAATGCCTTCTTTGACAAAGGCCCAGCCCTGTTTTTGATACCGGTGGGGGCCAGCCTGGGACTGAACCGGGCAACAACGTCGCTGGTGTTCTCGCTGGGCCGGTCCGAGGGCGCGGTGATGGGACCGGTGGTCGGTTATCTGGTCGACCGGCTCGGCGCCCGTAGGATCATGTTTGTCGGCACGATATTGGCCGGTATCGGGTTCATCATCTTCGCCACCGCCGAAAATGTCTGGTTCTTCGCATTGGGCTATCTGGGCTTTGTCTCTCTGGGAGCCACCATGGCCTTCCAGGACTCCGCTACTGCCATGGTCGTGACGTGGTTCAGCCGCTACCGGGTCCGGGCCATGTCGGTCCGCGAGGCCTCCGGCAATCTGGGCGCGACCATTCTGATACCGTTGATGACTCTGATGATCGCGGTCTACGACTGGCGGGTGGCGGCGTTCATGGGGGCCGGGGCCTACCTATTGCTGATCCTGCCGCTCCTTCCGTTGCTCAAAGAATCACCTGAGAGTATGGGTCTGCTGCCCGACGGGGCCGATGCCGACGCCGTGAAAGGGGCGCGGGCAGCCCGGTCTAGTTCTTCTGGGGCCGGCGCATCTGAGCAACAAAGACTGCGTCGCTACTACGACGGCGCGGAGTTCACTGTCCGAGAGGCGTTGCGCACGTCTTGTTATTGGTACCTCCTGGTCGGCACCATGCTCCGGCAGGTGTCGAGGGTTGCTATCGACCTGCATTACGTGGCTATCTTGGAGTGGAAAGACTTTGACCTGTCGATGGCCGCGCTATTTTTCACACTCCGCTTGGGGATGAACGTGCCTTCCAAGTTGATCGTGGGGTATTTCGGCGACCGTGTCCCGGCGCAGGTTGTGCTCAGCGGCGGGATGGTCCTGTACGCAGTGGGCATGGTGCTGCTGCTTTCTTCCAATGCGGTCTGGGTCTTGCTGGTATCGGCGATCGTGAGCGGCATGTCTGAAGGAATCACCCCAGTCAATTGGGGCGTGATTGGCGATTATTTCGGCCGCCACCATTACGCGACACTGCGCGGGATCATCAACATGAGCTATAGCTGGGCATTGCTGTCCGTGCCCTTTGCCGCTGGGTGGTGGTTCGACCAATACACCAGCTACACGGTGCCGATAATCGTGTCACTGGGAGCCTCCGTGGCCTCAGCGGTGGTCTACGCGATGATGCGTCAGCCAAAACTACCGGCCAGACTAGCCGTCCGCCAACGGGGATAAAGATGGCCCTGCTATACTCCAACATCCTTAATTGGCTATTTCGATGTCCAAAGAGAGGCAATCTATATGCCTAAGCAAGAGACATTTTAGTTAATGGCCGAAGAGATAGCCCTTCGCCGGTGCCTTGAAGATGATATCGAATCCGTGTTGGAGCTTTGGCTCGTCGCCGGCTCCACCCCGAGTATCACCGACACCCGTGAGGCCTTGCTGGTCACCATCAACTCGGCGGCAGCGTCACTCATCCTGGCAGATTTCGGTGGCACAGTCGCAGGTTCGATAATAGCGGGCTTCGACGGCTGGCGAGGCAACATCTACCGGCTGGCCGTGCATCCCGATTTCCAACGCCGGGGAATCGCCCGCCGCTTGGTCTCGGAAGCGGAGCAATGGCTCATCGGACAGGGTGCAAAGCGGGTGGGTGCAGTGGTTGAAAAAGACCATCCTTGGGCAGTTGGATTCTGGGAGTCTGCGGGTTTCACCCTAGAGCCGTTGGACCTCAGGTACGTCAAAAACCTTTAACTTCGGGGGAACATGGATGGCCCGGCAACAGATTCAAACGACCACTTCACCGTCTGAGATATACGAGCAGTACATGGTTCCCGCGGTGTTTAGCCGGTGGGCTGCGGCGCTATTGGATTCGGTCTCGCCACAGCCGGGAGAGCGAGTTCTCGACCTTGCCTGCGGTACAGGGGTTGTCGCCCGTATGGCGGCGCCCATGGTCCAACCGGGCGGCGAAATATCCGGGTTAGATTTCAACGGCGCCCAGATCACTACCGCCCGCACTATGGACCCCTCCATAGATTGGCAGGAGGGTGACGCCGCGGAGCTTCCCTTCGCTGACGAAGAATTTGACCTGGTTGTTTGCCAGCAAGGATTTCAATTCTTTCCGGACCGTGTCCAGGCAGTCAAAGAGGTCCGCCGGGTTTTGAAGCCGGGCGGCCGCGTCGCAATCACGTCTTGGTCGTCCATCGGTGGCAGTCCCGGCTACCTCGCGATAGCCAACGCCCTGGGGAAAACGGTGAGTGCATCAGCAGCGGGATTATTGGACGAACTTTTTGCCTTCACCACTCCTGAGGAAGTAGGCCGGTTTTTCGCCGAAGGCGGATTCCCGGACGCCAAAGTGACGACGCCCAGAATCGACGCCGTGTTCGCGTCAGCCGAGGAACTTACGCGGGCGATCGCGGTTGGGTCGATAATGCGACGCACGCAGACCCAGTTCTCGGATGAGACGTTGGACCTGATGGCGGCGGAAGTTGCCGCGGAGATGGCGCCGTACCTGGGAGACGATGGGCTGGTGTTTCCGATGGAAGCCCAGATGCTGACCGCGAAGAAGTAGGCCTTGATGACAGCCCAGATGCTGACCGCCA
>CAVOAA010000108.1:0-10004 GCA_963693555.1 Dehalococcoidia bacterium
GAGGACAAGGCCCAAGCCGACAAAGAGATGCGTGAGTTCATCGAGGGCTACTACAACATGCCCTTCGAGACCATGTCCCGGACGCAAAGCGTGTTCACCGGCAACGCTAAAGACGCCATCGGTTGGCTGAAAGGGTTCGTTGACGCCGGAGTCCAGACGATAGTGATTCGCTTCGGCGGCCTGGACCAATCGGGCCAACTTGAACTCTGCGGCAAAGAAGTCTTGCCCCAGGTCCGGGGATAGCGCCGGTTACTTAACACCCAATCAAGAACATCAAATCAAGAACATCCAGACAAGAACACCACGCGAACCCACTACTGTTCACGATTGACATATATACTCCCAGGGATATAGTGAGGCGCACACTCATGCAGTCATAACACCCCGGACCGAGCCGGGTAATTCCACATTGAGGGAACGACAATGACCACCACCAACACCCCGCAGTCACCAGAAGCCAGTCAATACGAAGTCATCGGCACACGGCCCATCCGCCATGACGGCGTAGACAAGGTCATCGGCGCAGCAAAATACGGCGCCGACATACAGCTTTCAGGCATGCTGCACGGCAAAGTGCTCCGCAGCCCCCACGCCCACGCCCGGATCAAGTCGATCAACACCAGCAAAGCCGAAGCGCTGCCCGGCGTTACCGCGGTGGTCACGTCCAAAGACTTCCCAATCATTGCCAACAAGACCATTGACCTGGCCGAGACTCAGGGAAATGCCCGGCTCATGGCAGAGCACGTCATGGCCTCCGAAAAGGCCCTCTACAAAGGGCATGCCGTGGCCGCCGTTTCAGCCACCAGCCCCCACATCGCCGAGCAAGCTCTGGGCCTGATCGAAGTCGACTACGAAGTGTTGAAGCCGGTCCTCTCCATCGCTGAGGCAATGAAAGACGACGCTACGGTGATTCACGACAGTCTGAGCACCCGATTCACCCACGACCGGTTCGACAAGGGCGACGACACGGGCGTGAAAGGCAATATCGCCAGCCACGTCCAACACATACTGGGCGACGTCGAGAAGGGTTTCCAAGAAGCCGACGTCATCGTTGAACGGGAGTTCACCACCCAGACGGTCCATCAAGGTTATATCGAGCCTCATGCCTCGACCGCGACCTGGACCGGAGACGGACGCCTCACCATCTGGACCTGCACCCAAGGCTCGTTCGCAATACGCTCATCATCAGCCGCCATCTTGGACATTCCCGAGGGGCAGGTCAGGGTGATACCCACTGAGATCGGCGGTGGTTTCGGCGCCAAGATCACGACGTACCTGGAGCCGGTGGCCGCGGTATTGTCCAGAAAAAGCGGCCGCCCGGTCAAGATTGTAATGAGCCGGAAAGATGTCTTTGAAGGCACCGGCCCCGCGTCCGCATCCCTCTTGCGCACCAAGATGGGGGCGACCAAGGACGGCAAGATAACAGCCGCCCAAATTTGGATGGCCTTCGATGCCGGCGCATTCCCTGGTTCCGCCGTGGGCGGTGGAACTTCATGCGCCACCGGGCCATACAACATCGAAAACCTGCTGGTCGACGGGTATGACGTGGTCACCAACCACCAGAAAGTTCAAGCCTACCGCGCCCCAGGACAGCCCCAGGGAGCGTTCGCAGTGGAGCCGGTGATCGATGAACTGGCCGAGAAACTTGGCATGGACCCAATGGACTTCCGCCTGAAGAATGCCGTCAAGGAAGGCGACCGGATGCCCAACGGCGTCGCCCACCCGTACTTCGGAATCACGGAGATGGAACAAGCAATGAAGGACCATCCCCACTATAAGACCCCCCTCGCCGGCCCCAACCAGGGACGAGGAGTGGCGGTCGGCTTCCGGTGGCAGGGCGGCCAGCCATCGTCGGCCACGATAACCGTGAATAACGACGGCACCATCAACCTGGTCACCGGGTCGGTGGACATCGGCGGCTCCCGTACCGCCGTCGCCATGCAAGCAGCTGAGATACTGGGCCTGCAGGTGGAGGACGTATCACCCACTGTGGTGGATACCGACACCATCGGCTGGACCGGGGTCACCGGCGGCAGCAGGACTGCCTTCGATACCGGCCGTGCCGCCATCCATGCCGCCGAGGAGATCATTCGGCTGATGAAGGCCCGCGCGGCCCTGATTTGGGAAATGGAGGAAGAAGAGATCTCGTTCGACAAAGGAACGTTCCTCTGCGCCTCAACCGAAGACACCATCACTTTCAAGGACCTGTCGGCCCGGCTGATGGGGACGGGCGGCCCAATCTCCTGCTCGGTCTCCGATGCCTCTGTAGGTAGTGGACCGATCATCGCCGGGAATGTGGTCGATGTGGAAGTGGACCCTGAGACCGGTAAAGTTGATATCCTGCGCTTCACCGCGTTCATGGACGTCGGAACTGCCATCCACCCGGCCTACGTGGAAGGACAGATCCAGGGAGGCACAGTCCAGGGGATCGGCTGGGCTCTGAACGAAGGCTACGTCTTCGACGACGACGGGGCCATGTTGAATTCCAGTTTCCTGGACTACCGCATGCCGACCACCCTCGATGTGCCGATGATCGAAACCGTTATGATCGAGGTCCCCAATCCCAAGCACCCGTTTGGCGTAAGGGGCGTTGGCGAGGCGCCGATCATTCCTCCGCTGCCGGCGCTGGCCATCGCGGTCTCCAACGCCATCGGCGTCAAGATGAGTAGCTTGCCGCTTTCGCCCGACGTGATCTTGGAGGCCCTGGAATCCAAAGAGGCATGAGGGTACATCCGCAAGCAACCGCTATAACCAGAGGGCCGGCCATTTAGACGATGGCAAACACCGGGCCCGATCCACAGGACAATACACAGGCAAATAGGCCCTGGATAGACCGGGTCAAAGGCTTGCTGCAATATCGCGACTTCCGTCTGATGTGGATCGCCGGTGGGCTGGACAACACCGGACGTTGGATGGACTCGGTGGTCATGGGTCTGCTGGTCTTGGACCTCACCGACTCGGCATTTCAGGTCGCTCTGCTCTTCGTCTTCCGCTGGGTACCCATGCTGGCTTTTGCCCTGCTATCGGGAATGATCGCCGACCGGACCAACCGCTGGGCGATCATGATGATGGCCCGGACCGTGGCCATGGTGGCAACAGCAGCCGTCTTGGTCTTGCTTCTGATGGACGCCGTGGAGCCGTGGCACGTCTTCATAGCGTCGTCCTTCCTTGGCTGGCTCTTTGTCCTGGAATTCCCCTCACGCCGGTCGTTGATCTACGACTTGGTGGGCAGCCATCGCATCGTCAGCGCTATGTCGCTGGAAACGATCAACATGACCCTCGGGAAGTTCATCGGGCCGTTCATTGCGGGCCTCCTGATCGAGTTGACCGATTTCTCGGGCGCCTATGTCTTCTTGATGGTGGTGTATATAGTCGCCTTCATTTGCATCTTGGTGATGAAGGGCCGGGGTCCGGTCCGGGCGCCATCTCCGTACGCCTTTTGGAGCACTGTTTCCCGGGGGGTCAAGTATTCCGTAAGCAACAATGTCATCAGGAGCGTGCTGATAATCACGCTGATCATGAACGCCATGGCCTTTAGCGTCGAGTCCCTATTCCCGGTGGTGGCCAAGAACCACCTGGGCGTCGGCGCAGGCCTGACCGGAATCTTAATCTCAGCCCAGGCCATCGGCTCATTAGTCGCAGCCACGGTGATCGCATCATTGGCGGTGGTGCGTTACCACGGGAGGGTTTTCTGTCTGGGGCTGGCCCTGCAGATGCTCAGCCTGCTGTTCTTTGCCCTATCACCCTGGTATCCGGTGTCCTTCCTGATGCTATTGTTGGCAGGGTTGGGCGCTGCCGGGTACAGCACCATGCAGAGCACCATAATCCTGATATCGGCAGAACCAGAGATGCGCGGGACAGCCTTGGGCATGCTGGGTCAGTGTATCGGGGTCGCAGCCGTGGGTGGGTTGGCCGTGGGGATCGTCGCCAACTACTTCAGCGCCCAGATAGCGGTGGCCATGAGCGTGTCCCTGGGTCTACTGCTCCTCGCCCCCGCGGTATTCTTCTCGCCGTTGATACGGAGACCCATCTCTGCTCCAACGGAAGGGACTGCCTAAAGCGCCCCTTCCGCCTCTAGTTCAACCACCTCTTCCGGGGTCATTCCGCCCAGGGTGCAGAGTATCTCTGAATTGTGTTCGCCCAGCTTGGGCGGCGTGCCGGTTGGTTGGTCGACACAAGCGGTGAGACGGGCCGGAGTCCTTACGGCGCGGAATGTGCCGCCCAGGGTATCACCGGTCTCTATGAACATGTTCCTGGCGTCTAGCTGCGGGCATTTATCCAGGTCGGCCATGGTCTGAGTGACGCCCATGGAGAACCCGATCTCGGTGATCATCGCAGCCACCTGGAACTTCGGTATCTCCGAAGACCATCCCTCGATAGCCGGGATGATGTGGTCGTGGTAGAACTGGCCGTCCATGCCCGGTCCCGCTAGATAGCGGGCGTCTCCCTCCAGCAGGTCTTCGCGGCCGATCAGCGTCCATAGATCGCGCATCCGGGCTTCTGTCCTGAGCCCTGCCAGCACCACCCAGCCATCCTTGGCTTTAAAGGTTATGCCAGCGGTGGCCAGGCGATCTCTGGAACGGGCCGGATTGCTGCCCGTGGCCTGGAAGTAGTTCATGTTGCTCTCGATATGAGAGACCAAACACTCATACATGGACATATCGACGTATTGCCCGCGGCCGGTCTTGCGCTTGGTCTCCAACGCCAAGACGATGCTTAGGGCCGTCCAGACACCAGGTATGGAATCGCCAATATTATCGCCCACGCTCTGCGGCGGCCCATCGGGGTCTCCGGTGATCTCCATCCAGCCTGACATGGCCTGGATCGCCAGATTGTTGGCGGGTCGGCTGGAGTACGGTCCAGCCATATCTTCGCTGTCGCCGTAGCCGGTGATGCTGGCATAGATCAAACCAGGGTTGATCTCGCTCAAGCGGTCATAGCCCAGCCCCAGCCGGCGGAACGCCCCGGAGCCCCAGTTGTCGACCAGAACGTCGGAGTTCCGGACTAGATCCTCGAAGGCTTCTTTACAACGGGGATTGCGCAGGTCTATCGACACGCTCCTCTTGTTGCGGTTGACACCCAGGAACCGGGAGCTGGTCTCCCGGCCGTCTGCTGACTTGATGTACGGCCCCCGGGTACGGGCCAGGTCTCCGGTACGGGGGCGTTCGATCTTGATCACATCGGCCCCCATGTCGGCCAAAATCATGGAACAAAACGGGCCAGCCACTATGTGGGTGGCGTCCAATACTCTGATACCATCCAGGGGAAGCGGCAGCTTGTCGCCTGCTTGGGTCATCTAAACACCTCGTGCTTTCTTTAGCGGCGGCGCATGGCACGACCGAAAGAAAGCCTAGATTCATATTTTCCAGCATTCTACACTGCGGCAGATGGCTGCACGGTCTTTGACGTTCCCGTATCTGGCCGTTAGGATGTTCGCCACGGCCAAATTCGGCGCAACCCCGAAGTAAATTATCTAAGGTGGAGTCATAGTTGAAAGCTAGAGGCGTATCACACATCGCGGTCTGCGTTGCCGACCTGGAAAAATCCCTTGAGTTTTACCGGGACAAATTGGGACTCGTGGTGAAGATGCACACCACCCAGGAGATGGCCAAGCGACCGGGCGCGGAATCGGCAGAGATGTACGAACAGCCCCGGAAGGCTAGGACCGTTGCCAACATCTATTTCGACGACCCCGAGTCCACCCAGCCGTTCCTGGTGCTGACATCTCACCCCGACGAACCGGTGGGCGGAGAGCCGATCAAGCTGGACCAAAAGGGCATCAGCCACATCTCGTTCGGCGTGGAAGACGTCAGGGCATACGCCGAAGAACTGGTCGCCAAGGGCGTCCCTCTGGCAGGCACCATGGAAGACTTCACCGACTCGTCCGGCGTAATGCGGACCTTCTTCGTCTACGACGCGGACGGGATACTGGTCCAGTTCGACTAACCCACTAGCGATCCCACGGGCAAACCCGACGCAAATCGCTCCCGGCCTACCAGGCCCTTGGTTTACACAGATACATGAGTAGTCCGCAAACTCCTGAGCCACTGGCGCCATCATCGATTGGTCTTGGTCGGCTGTCCCTGCTCGACCGCTACCTGACCGTGTGGATATTCCTGGCGATGGCCATCGGCGTCGGTAGCGGCCATTTCTGGCCCAGAATCTCCGATTTCTCGGACTCGCTGTCGGTCGGCTCCACATCCATCCCCATCGCCGTCGGCCTAATATTGATGATGTACCCGCCGCTGGCCAAGGTTCGCTATGAGGAGCTGGGCGAGGTATTCCGGGATTGGCGGATACTGGGCCTCTCGCTGGTGCAGAACTGGGCGATCGGCCCGGTGCTGATGTTCCTGCTGGCGATCTTGTTTCTGCGGGATTACCCGGAATTCATGGCCGGTGTGATTCTCATCGGGACAGCCCGTTGCATCGCCATGGTGATCATCTGGAACGAGCTGGCCAAGGGCGACAGTCAATACGCCGCCGGGCTGGTCGCGTTGAACTCCATCTTCCAGATACTTTTCTATTCCCTCTACGCCTATATCTTCATCACTGTCCTTCCCACCTGGTTCGGTTTGGAGGGTCTGGTGGTGGACATCAGCATCGTCGAGATAGCAAAGAGCGTGGCGATTTACCTGGGGATACCGTTTTTTTCCGGGATGGTCTCACGGTACGTGTTGCTGCGGGTCATGGGCCGGCTGTGGTTCGAGCAGGTCTTCATTCCCAAGATTAGTCCGATAACCCTGATCGCGCTGCTGTTCACGATCCTGGTGATGTTCTCATTGAAGGGCAGTGTCATCGTCGATATACCATTGGATGTGGTACGGATCGCGATACCGCTGTCGATCTACTTCGTGGTGATGTTCCTGGTTTCCTTCTACATGGGCAAGACCATGGGGATCGACTATTCTAAGACCACCGCCGTAGCGTTGACAGCCGCCAGCAACAACTTTGAACTGGCCATCGCAGTGGCGGTCGGTGTCTTCGGCATCGGCTCAGGTCAGGCCCTGGCGGCGGTGGTGGGGCCATTAGTTGAAGTTCCGGTATTGATCGGGCTGGTCAACGTTGCCCTTTATTTCCAGCGCCGGTATTTCGTGGCCGAAGCGACGTAAATGCTGACCGTATTTGGCGTCATAGCCGTGAGCATCATGTTTCTCTCCTACTGGACCGAGGAGCGTTCCAAATGGCTGGTGCTGGTCTTCGCCGTCGGGTCGGGCATGACTTCTCTCTACAGCGGTCTGGCAGAGGTCTACCCCATCACCGTGGTGGAAGGCTTATGGGCATTGGTTGCTCTGCAGCGGTTCGCCAAACGGCACGCACGCGAAAAAGAGAAAGCCGGCGCCTGATCGACGCCGGCTTTTGTTTTACTTTGTTGGCCGTTGAGTTGGCAGGCTAGTTAGAGCACCTCTTCAGCCAAAGCTCCAACCATCTCTTCAACCGACTCTTCATGCAGATTCTCAGTCGGCTCCCTGATGGTAAAGGTAACTTCCCGGCCGGCGTACATGCACTCGCAACAGGCAGAACGCTCCATTGAGCCGCCTTCAGACATCCGGAACAGGGCGCTCAGGGCAGTGGCGCCTGGCCGGCACATGGGACGCGAGAGCGTGCCGTCCGGGCCGATCCTCCAGGTGTTGCCAGGCATCCAGCCCAGAGGACACGGGCCGGTCACTTTGGTGATCGAGGCCGCGACCTCTTCTCTCGGCCCGGCGGCCAGGACTCCCACCATTTCAACTGTTTCCTCCGATCCCATAACGGGGATCAGATCTACGGTCTCGCACATGGTGGCCTCCTCGGTGGCTGGTTTTTTATCGGCCGTTTCTCCGGCGGGGGTTTGGCGGGTTACGGCAGTTCCGAGCATCAGAACTGCCATGGCGAAGGCAATCACGACGGACGCCATTACGACCGGCGTGGCCAGCATCAATATCGCCAGCGATCCCATGATTATCAGAACGGGTGCGACGATCATCATCCCGATGGCTGATAAAAGTCTTTCGCTGATATTTGGCCTGTTCGTTGCGTTTCTCATAGCTGGCCTCCCTTGACCGACTCCATCGTCAACTGCCAGGTATATTTTCCGCCACCCAATGGTCTTATCCCAGGGCCTCTTGGGCCTGATTCCGTCGGCAAACGGCCTCGAAACGGGCGGTGGACTGTAAGTAAACAGGCCCAACAAAAAATAAGAGGGCCGGTTTAGGAATCGGCCCTCTTACTTGCTAGAATAAATCGCTGACCCGCCGCCTCATTGAGAGAATAAGAAAAAATAAGAGCAAAGGCGGCGGCCAGCATCCCTCCCACAACTATCACACAATTAGGTGGATATCGGGGTCCGCGGTGGCGAGATAAGAGTAGATGAAATAGGTGCATTGCCTCCGCAGAATACTGTCTAATGTTAATTTAGCGATCTGTTGACTAGGGTCGGTTCTCCTTTCAAATCCACTGACTCGGTTCGGATCAAGCTGCTTTGCGCAGACCGTTTGGCATGTGCCCAATGGCTGCCGGTTTACCATTTGATCCGTTGCTAGGCTTGGCTTTCTGGCCGCCTATGAAGCGGTAACCGACACCCGGCACGTTGGCGAACCACATCGGGTTCTTGGCGTTGTCTTGGAACTTACGCCGCAGCCGCATGATGTGCTGCTTCACTGAGCCCGCAGCGCCAAGTCCGGCCTTGGCTAATTCCTTCTCCATGTCTGCCCGGGCGACAACAGCGCCGTTATTCTTGACCAATAGGTAGGTCAGTTGGAACTCTGCCGGGGTCAACGACAGCTCTTGCTCACCCAGGTGAACCTCGTGCGTTGAGGGGTCTAATCGGAGGTCCCCGCCGACGAGCACAGCAGCCTTGCCCGGCCGACGCCGGCCGTTTCGCCTCATCAAGCTCCAGACTTTGAATGTCAGCTCTGATAAATCACAGGGCAGTTGAATGTACTCGTCCGCTCCTGCTTCCAGGGCGGTGACAGGTTCCAGGTCGTTGATCTGATGGTTCAAGACCACCAGGGGAACATCGGAAAATTCCCTCAACTCCCTGATCACTTCCGTTAGAGATTTATCCAGAAAATCCGGTCTGAGAAGCACCAAATCTGACGATTCTTCTCTGACCAACTCCAGCCCACTGGTGCCGGTAGTGGCGATCAGCGGGGTCACGTCGGGCCAACGCAAGCAGATACCTAACCTAACAATCTCTGCAACTTGCGGATCGGCGCCAATGAATACGGCCTTTAGCATTAAGATAGTCCTCCGACTTGGTCCGT
Source organism: Dehalococcoidia bacterium (assembly GCA_963693555.1). Taxonomy (GTDB): domain Bacteria; phylum Chloroflexota; class Dehalococcoidia; order Lucifugimonadales; family UBA3495; genus UBA9611. The sequence goes on from CAVOAA010000108.1 coordinate 9,243, forward strand.
GTGCGGCGCTTGTTGTGCCGCCCGCGATACTTTCTTACAATCGTGCACTGCAAGGGGGCGCACTGCCGAAGTGTCTCCCTCCAATTCTCCTTACCCGGCAAAGTTAGGTCTCGGAGGAAGACACGGTGATTAGGGGTGATAGCCCTTGGTCATGATTGGTTCTACCGGTGTGATTAGCGCCCCGTTCCTAACGGGATTCGCACCACCGGCGCTTTCTAAACTTTCAAGATTATTCTGTGGTCTATGACCTGCTGGGTCACGCTGGAGGCCGGTGGCAATCATGGTCAAGCTAACGGCATCATCCATGGACTCATCCGATCGCACTCCGATGAAGATGTTGGCATCCTTACCAACGGCTTCGGCTACGTAATCGCGGGCGGAGTTCACACCTTCCAATGTCATTGCACTGGTTCCTCCCTTGATCATGACGATCGCGTCCGTGGACATGTCGAACGACCGGTCCAATAGCGGATTAGCTACGGCCTGACGGGCGGCTTCTATGGGTCCGCCGACCCCCGTGCCACGGCCAACTGCCATCAACGCGCCACCACTGCGGCGCATGACCGAACGGACGTCCTCAAGGCCCACATTGATCTCTTGAGGGAGGTTGACCAGCTCAGACACTCCCATGATCCCCTGGGCTACGATTTCGTCTGCCGCCCGGAAGGCTTGCACCATCTGGGCATCGCGTTTGACCAGGTTAAGCAGGCGGTCGTTGTGGACCAGAATCAGCTTGTCTATATGGGGCCGCAGTTGGTCTAC
>CAVOAA010000109.1:0-9841 GCA_963693555.1 Dehalococcoidia bacterium
ATAGTCATCGCTAAACATCAGGTCAAGCATCCTGGTGGTATGTCGCTCCGGGTCCAGGTACCCAGCGATGTAGGCCAGGCCCAACGGGAGCGGCTGGGCCTGAATATTGTTCATGTAGCGCCCGTGGCGATTGGTCGCGATCAATAGAATCTTCATAGGTTTCTCCGGTCCAAAGAAAATCCCCGGCGTTATGGGCGCCGGGGATTTTCGTATTACTTGCTGCTCCTATCTTACAGCTTAGTTATGACAACCCCGGGCCTGTATGTCCCAGACCACTTCCACCTTGCCGCCGCGCAGGCCGATAAAGCGGTCCCAGCGGCTGACCATGGCGTCCTGCTGGGCGGGAATGAGCAGCACCTGGTCGCCCACTTTCAGGTTGGCGGCCGGGTCAACCTTGAACACCGAGTGGTCGCTGTCCATGTTCTCGACGGTCACGCCGGGCCGGTCGAACACCGTGGGCATGCCCGATAGGCTGCTGACGGCACGGACACCGGCGTCTCCGATGGCCACGCCGGGGCGAGGGGTGCTGATGATCGTGGTGAGTATCTTCCCTGCGTAATGGAACTCGGTCATGTAGCTGTAGTGGGTCTCCATCATCAGGTAGCTGCCGCCCTGAATCTCGGTCACGCCGGGTATGTCGGCGGCGACGTCGTAGCTCCAAGTCTCGCCGGTGGACACGATATCTATGGGGATGCCAACACTCTCGATGGCGTCCTTCAGGTCAATCACGCCCTTGATGGTGCGCGCGGCCTCGACAGCCCGGTCTTCCCGGTCGGGCATGTCGGGGATGGTCTGGTGGCTCATGACGCCCCGGAAGCGCAGTCCCGGCAACGACGCGATCTCCTTGGCCAATGCCACTCCTTCAGCTGTATCCCGGACGCCACAGCGGGCCAGTCCGGTCTCCAGTTCGATAACTACGCCGACTTCCACCCCGCGGGCCTGAGCGGCCTTGGAGAGGTTTCGAGCGTTGTTCGCCTGGTCGCAGGCCACCAGCATCTCGGCCTGGTCAGCCAGGGCGCAGAGCCGTTCGATCTTCATCGGCTCGATGATCTCGGATGTTATGAAGACGCTGGGGATACCACCGTGGACCATGACTTCGGCCTCGGACACTTTGGCGGCACAGACGCCGCCCACGGTCCCGCCGCGCCGGATCTGTCGGTGGGCGATGGCCGGGGTCTTGTGGTTCTTGGCATGCCCCCGGAGCTTGGCGCTGTGGTTGCGGTAGGTATCGGCGATGACGTCCATGTTGTTGTCCAAGTCATCCATGTCGATGATCAGACAAGGGGTGTCCAGGTCTTCCATTGGTGTCCCCGGTGTCGGCTGGTAATGCTCGTTCATAAAAAACTCCGTGAATAATCCGCGAAAAAAGTCCGTTGCTGAATGCTTTCGGAAATCCCCTACCCCCGCTTTACGAAATGGGGAAAGTTTGGAGCCCCCCTTTCGTAAAGGGGGGTTGGGGGGATTTAAGCTAATCTTCCCCGGGCTGAGATGGGCCAGAAGCCTTCCAATTTGCCATTTTTGGCGGCCCTAAAGTAATCGTATTGGTTGACGCTGGCGCCCAGCTCGTAGGGTATGAGCCAGGCTTTGTCGCCGGCGTTCAGCTGTTTCTGGGCGTCGCCTTCCAGATCCACGATGCCGTGTTCAGCGGAGAACCGGGTTGCGGTCCCACCTTCGATACCTTCGAGTACCGGACGGCCTTGGTCGGGAGCGGTCGCCTTGTGGCCAGCGTCCAACACGGCCATGCCGTCGATGGGGTGGGAGATCACCGACGCAAGTATCTTGGCTGCCGGGTTCAGTTCGGGCAGGAACGACTTAAGTCGGTGGTCCATCAATGGGTAACGCCCGGCCCGGACCTCGGTCACCCCGGACATCTGGATGGCCACGGCGTAACAGTGGGTGCCACCAACGCTGACCACCGGCACCGTTAGGCCCGCTTTTTCCATGGCCTCCCGGCTGTCCACAACTATCTGCAGGTTGGCACGCGTCTTAGTCTCATGCTGGGCGGGGTCGTCGTCGCCTTTTGGTCCCGGCACCGAGCCCATGATGCCTTCCAACTTAAGTCCTGGCAGTCCGGCGACCTTCTGGGCCAGAGCGACTGCCTCTGCGCCGGGGGTGATGCCACAGCGTCCCATGCCAGCATCGATCTCGACCAGCACCCGTAGCTCCACACCGGCCGCAACCGCGCCGGAGGATAGCTGTTCGGCGTTGTCGGCGTTATCTACAGCGATGCCGACGCTGGTCAGACCCGCTAAAGCGCAGAGCCGCCGGATCTTGGAGACGGTCACCACCTGGTTCGCCAGTAGAATGTCGGCAAATCCGGAGTGGGCAAAGACTTCCGCCTCCCCCAACGTGGTCACGGCGATGCCGCCGTTGGTGCCTCCAGCATTCAGTTGCCGCCGGGCTATCTGCGGGCACAGGTGGCTGGTGACCACCGGTCTCGCCTTTACTGCGGTGGCCGCGAAGTAGCCCTGAAAGGTCTGGATGTTCTTGTCCATGACATCCAGGTCCAGAACCAAAGCCGGGGTGTCCAGCTCTTCGACCGGGGTGCCAACCGGCTGGAAAATGGGTCGTTCCATAGATTGCTCTCTCCAACAACCACCGGGGTCGTTCAATAACTTATCGGGCACGCGGGACAGGTGGGCAGAAGAATACCATAATCGAGGCGCAGGAATCAGGACGCAGGCGTAGGCGCGGTTGCAATTCCCTACCGCCGGTGCAACAATCTCAGCGGCTGCCAAGGCAGCTATTTTCCGGAGATTTTTACATGCCTGGACTGTTGGAAGGGGTCAAGGTCTTGGACCTGACCCACTATATAGCCGGACCATACTGCACCAAATTGCTGTCCGGCCTGGGCGCTGACGTCATCAAGGTCGAGCGCCTCGATTTGGGAGACGGTGTCCGGTGGCTGGGCCCGTTTGCGTCGGGGGAAATCCCCCCTGGCCCCCCTTTACGAAAGGGAGGGAATAGTGCCCCTGAAGATGGGGCTTGGTTTCTTTATTTGAATACGGCCAAGCAGAGCGTTGCTTTGGATTTGAAGTCGGCTGAAGGTCGAAGAGTAGTTTTGGAGTTGGCGGCCAAGGCCGACATCCTGGTTGAGAACTTCGCCCCCGGCGGTTTGGACAGCCTGGGGCTTTCTTATGCTGTCTTACAAAAGGCCAACCCGGCGCTGGTTGTGACGTCGATATCCAACTTCGGACAGACCGGGCCCTACCGGGACTGGAAGGCATCGGAGTTGAACCTCTACGCCATGGGCGGGCTGATGAATATCACCGGAGAACCGGAGCAAGAACCCCTGAGAGAGGGTATGCCATTGGCCCAGCTTGGCGCGGGGCAGAACGCCTTCGCCGCCACCATGGCCGCCCTGATGTACGCCGAGGAGACAGGCGAGGGCCAGCAGATCGACCTGTCCATCGCCGAATACGCCACCAACATCCTCGAAAACGCGCTGATGCAGTTCAGCTACTCAGGCCAGGAGTACAGCCGGGTGGGCAACCGGGGCTACGGCCGGGCCGCCTGGGGTATCTACCCCTGTCTGGACGGCCACGTCGGCATCATCGCCGGGCCGGACCACCGATGGCCGGAGGTGGCGCGCATCATGGAACGGGAAGAACTGTCCGACCCCCGTTTCACATCCCGGGCCGGACGGCTGGAGCACGCCGACGAGGTCGACGCCTACATGCTGCCCTTCTTGATCGACAACAACAAAGTAGACATCTTCAAGGCCGGCCAGGAGAGCGGACTGGGTTTCAGCTTCGTTGCCACCATGCAAGACATCCTCCAGATGGAACAACTCCTGGACCGGAAGTATTTCGTTGAGATCGACCATCCAGTGGCCGGAAAGTTGACCTACCCCGGAGCCCCTATCATGCCCGAAGACAGTATCGACGCCTGGGTATTCCGGCGCGCGCCACTCCTCGGCGAGCACACATCGCAGGCGCTGACCTCCTGGCTTGGCTACTCCGAGCAGCAGGTGTCCGACCTGGTGCAGCAGGGCGCGGCTGGCCAAAGCGAGGGGGTATAACCATGCAGAAACAACCGGAAAGGATGCCCCTCAAGAACTACCGGGTGCTGGACCTCTCCCGTATCTGGGCTGGGCCTTACTGCACCAAGATCTTCGCAGACATGGGCGCCGAGATCATCAAGATGGAGTCTCTAAGTGTCTACGATTCCCACCGCGGCCCCGTCAGCCCGGCCCGGGGCATCGCCGCCTATCCCGACGGCGAACCAGGGGAAGAACCCTGGAACCGGAACGGCTGGTTCAACTGCCTGCATATGTCCAAGTACGGTGTGACTTTAGAGCTTACCAAGCCCGAAGGCAGAAGAGTCTTCGAGCGGTTGGTTTCCATCAGTGATGTGGTGATCGAGAACTTCCGGCAGGGAAGTCTTGAACGGCTGGGCTACACCTATGAGGAACTGCGAAAACACCGGCCCGACCTGATCTACGTCTCCATGCCGGCCTTCGGCAACACCGGTCCCTGGAAGGGCTATCTGGGCTACGGCATCGGCCAAGAGCAGCTATCCGGCATGGCCCACATGACCGGCTACCGGGGCGAAGGGCCCATGAAGTCGGGCATCAACCACGGCGACCCCATAACCGGCTCCCACGCCGCCGGGGTGCTGATGGCGGCCCTGCGACACCGCCGCAAGACCGGCAAGGGCATGTACATCGACGTCTCACAGCAGGAGTCTTCGGTCGCACTGATGGGGCCGGAGGTGCTGGCCTATCAGATGACCGGACAGGAGCCGGAACGCCTGGGCAACCGCTCCCGTTGGTACGCACCGGCCAATAGCTACCCCTGCGCCGGCGAGGACCGCTGGGTGACCATCGCGGCCACCAACCAGGAACAGTGGAAGAGTCTTGCGAAAGCCATGGACGCGGCGGGTATGGTCGATGACCCTCGGTTCGCCACCGCTGAGGGCCGCCGGGAAAACCACGACGACCTGGACGCCGTGATCTCCGAATGGACGATGGGTCAAGAAGCGTCCGAAGTCACACAGAAACTTCAGAATGCGGGCGTTCCAACCGGCCCGGTGCTACGTGGGCCAGACCTACTGAAAGACGCTCACTACAAGGACCGAGGCACGTTTGTCACAGTGGACCACCCCCAGGTCGGCCCCAAGCAGTACCCGGGCATACCCTGGCGGATGTCGGCCACCCCTGGGACCGTCCGCTGGCCGTCCCCGACCTTGGGACAGCACAACCGGGACGTCTACGGCGAGTTGCTGGGCCTAACGGGGCCGGAGATTGACCAACTGGAGCAGACCGGAATCATCGGGACCAAGCCCACCGGCTCCCGAATCATCTAACTTTTGACCGCGCGAACCAGCTTCATCAACCCGCCCAGGCCCTTCGACGGAGCTCAAGACGAACGGTGTATCACGCCAGCGAGTCTGCCGGCTCTAGAATCATGTAACTTGTGTTGCAGGAACCAGCGTCGCCATTTCCGCTCATGGTGAGCCTGTCGAACCACATTCAGTGCGCCCTTCGACAAGCTCAGGGTGAGCGGGTGGCTGGAAAGGCGTAATGTGCAGGTAGGTAGGAATTCACGTCCTGATGGGATCTTCTATGGCTGGGTGATCGTCGCGGTCATGTGGCTGGTCAACTTCTCCACCATGGCCACCGGTAGCCTGAGCTTCGGCCTGTTCGTGATACCTATGGGCGGCGAGTTGGGCATGAGCCGTGGCCTTTTGGGCTGGGCGGTCACCGCTCGGCAGTTGGCCGCAGGGATCTCCAGCTTCCTCGTGGGACGCCTCATCGACCGTTACGGCCCCCGCGTTCTGATTCCCGTATCCGCGACCATAATCGGTATTGCACTGCTGGCCATGAGCCGGGTCGACTCGCCCTGGCAGGTCATCGCCATATTCGGTCTCATGGGTTTGACCGGTCTGGCTGCTCCCCAAAACATCATGACCTCTGTGCCGGTGGCCAAATGGTTCGACCGGAAAAAGGGTCTGGCACTGGCTCTAGCCGTCACCGGGCTGGGCATCGGCGGCGTTTTCTTCCTTCCCTTCACCCAATGGCTGCTGGGCAGCGTGGGTTGGCGCACCACCTGGGTCATCATGGCCGTGATGTTCATGGCGATGTCGGTCCCACTGTCGGCCATCTTCCTACGCAGGCAGCCAGAGGACATGGGACTGGAGACTGACGGCAGACGGCCGGCTCCCGGTCTGGCTGGGCGCGCGGGACAAGCCGGACCCGCAGTACCTGAAGAGGTCTCATGGACCGTCCAGGAGGCGTTCCGGACCGCCACCATGTGGAAATTGCTCTTGGCCTTCGCTCTTGCCGGGATAGCGCAGGGAGGGACCAGCGTCCACCGGATACCTTACTGAATCGAAAACGGGTTCGACGCCCAGATCGTTTCGTTCTCTTTCGCCGGCGACGCCGGCGGCGCGGCGACCATGGCGTTGTTCGCCGGGTGGATGGCCGACCGGATTCCCATCCGAGTCATAGCTGTTGGGTCGTTCACTGGTCTGGCTCTGGCAATGGGATTTGCGTTGATCGGGCGCAATGAATTCTTTCTCTTTGCCTCCGGTATCACCTTTGGCCTCTCGGTAGGCGCAGGGCTGATCGTCCACTCCTATATATTCGCCGAGTATTTCGGCCGGACATTCCTGGGCAGCATCCGGGGTATCGTGCTGCCGGTCATGTTGATCAGCGCGGGCCTCGGCGCCCCATTGGTGGGATACATCCATGACAGCACAGGGAACTACATCTCATCCTGGTGGTTGATCCTGACCCTCAATCTGCTGGCGGCCCTGGTCATCAGCAGCGCAACCAAGCCTTCGCCGCTGGTCAGAATGGAGACTACTCCGGACAAATCCACGCTTTAATACACTCGCCCAGAGCTATACAATAACTGCGGCCAACCCGGCCACAAAAAGCTAAAAACTGACAGCTGATAGCTGACAGCTAATTTTGGAGGCACTGAAATGGCAGATGAAGTAATTTACGAGATCAAAAACAGCATCGCCTATATAACCCTGAACCGGCCCGAGAAGCTGAACGCCATCGACCCGCCCATGCGCCAACAACTATGGGACTCGTTCCAGGACGTCAAGAACAACCCCGAAGTCCGCTGCGCCATCGTCACCGGCGCCGGACGGGCCTTTTCCACCGGACACGACCTGGTCGCCATGGCCGCTGGGCACGCCAATGAGGGACCAAGCACCGGCGACCTGTACGTCGTCCAGTCCAACATCTACAAACCGATCATCGCCGCCATCAACGGCGTCTGCCTGGCCCAGGGCTGCGGTATCGCCCTCGGCAGCGACATCCGTATCGCGTCGTCCAAGGCCGAGTTCGGCTGGCCCCAAGCCAAGCGGGGCATATCCTCAGTCAGCGGACCGGCCCTGCTTTCCGCAGTTGTGCCCAAGAACATCGCCTTCGAGTTCCTATTCACCGGCGATTTCGTCAACGCCCAAAAAGCGCTGGAGCTGATGCTTGTCAACTATGTTGTGGAACCGGACGAGGTGATGCCCAAGGCCGAAGAGATGGCCAAAAAAATCATCGCCAACGCCCCGCTGCCCATCGCCGCCATCAAAGAGGCTTCCATCAAGGGCGCCGAGATGGGACTGGAAGAACGGGTGAAATTCGCCGGGCAAAAGCGCAACGAAGTGCTCGAGAGCGAGGATGCCAAAGAGGGCGTGCTGGCCTTCGCCGAGAAGCGCGCTCCGGTCTGGAAGGGCCGTTAAATCCGACAACCGCTCGGTCACTCTCCGACCGTTCGTGGTGAGCCCCGTCGAACCATGGGTGCGCAAGGACCGAAGCCCTTCGACAGGCTCAGGACGAACGGTTTAGCAATGATTGTCATATTGTTCTCAATTTTAAAATGCCAACAAACGCTCAAAACACTGACACGTTAGCCTTGAAGGCTGGGATGCTGATGGCTAGGATGGGGCCGTGCTTGACCAACTGAAGGCATATTTCGGTTTCGACCGGTTCCTACCCCTCCAAGAAGAGATCATCGCCAAGGTGCTCGCCAAGCGCGACACCCTGGTGTTGATGCCGACCGGCGGCGGAAAGTCCCTCTGCTACCAACTTCCGGCCCTGCGCTTCAAGGGACTGACGCTGGTCGTCTCTCCGCTCATCGCCCTGATGAAGGACCAGGTGGACGGTCTCGTGGCCAACGGAGTCCCGGCCGGGCTGCTGAACAGCACCCTCGCGCAACAAGAAGCCAACCAGGTACAGGAACAGGCCCGCCTAGGCAAGATCAAGATCCTCTATGTGGCCCCGGAACGATTGGCTCTGCCGGGATTCCAACGGTTCTTGCAATCCCTGGAAGTCAGTCTCATCGCCATCGATGAAGCCCACTGCATCTCCGAGTGGGGCCACGACTTCCGGCCCGACTACCGCAACCTAAAAGCCCTGCGCCAAAACTTCCCCGGCGTGCCGGTCATCGCCCTGACCGCCACCGCCACCGAGCAAGTACGGGAAGACATCGTCAACCAATTGGCCCTCTCGAAGCCGGAGATATTCATCTCCAGTTTCAACCGTCCCAATCTGACTTATACCATCCAACCCAAGACCGAACCCCTGGGCTCGCTGCTGAATCTTCTGGAGAAGCATAAGGGCGGATCGGCCATCATCTACCGCTTCTCCCGAAAGGCCACCGAGGAGACGGCGCTGGAGCTATCGGAGCGCGGCTTCAACGCCCTGCCCTACCACGCCGGGCTGGAACGGGACCTGCGGCGGGAGACCCAGGAGAAGTTCATCAGAGACCAGGTGCAGATCGTGGTGGCGACCATCGCATTCGGCATGGGCATCGACAAGCCCGACGTGCGGTTGGTGGTCCACTATGACCTGCCCAAGACGGTGGAGGGCTACTACCAGGAAACGGGCCGCGCCGGACGTGACGGACTGCCCAGCGACTGCGTGCTGTTCTATTCCTACGGCGACCGCTCCAAACAGGAATATTTCATCAGCCAGATCGAGGACGACGAGGAACGGGACAAGGCCCACACCAAGCTGGACCAGATCCTGGCGCTGTGCGACCTGCAGACCTGCCGCCGCGCCTACCTGATGGAATACCTGGGGGAGTCATGGCCGAAGACCGATTGCGGCGGCTGCGACATCTGCTTGCTGCCACGCGAGGAATTCGACGCCACGGAGATCGCCCAGAAGATTCTGTCCACCGCCATTCGCACCGGCGAGCGGTTCGGCGTGAATTATCTGGTGGACGTGCTGCGGGGGGCCGCCAACAAAGCCGTCCGGACCAGGGGCCATCACGAGCTGCCGGTGTTCGGAATCTCTCGGGACGTCGATTCCGAGGAGCTGAAAGAGATGGTGCGTTCGATGGTCACCAACGGGCTGTTGGCCCAACAGGGCAGCGGTTATCCAACCCTGGCGGTCTCAGCCAAGGGAAAGGCGTTCTTGAAGAACAGGGAGACCCTGACCCTCACCCGCCCAAAGCCCACAACCCCAGTGCGGCCGCCGGCTGCTCCCGGAGACAGAGAGACGGCCTACGACACCAAATTGTTCGATGAATTGGCCGCGCTCCGCCTGGAGATCGCCGTAGACAGGGAGGTACCAGCCTACCAGATCTTTGGTAACAAGAGCCTGCAACAGATGGCCTTCCACATGCCTCGGAACGAGTTCGAGTTCTCCAAGATATCGGGCGTTGGGGACGTCAAACTTCGGGATTTCAGCGAGCGTTTCCTGGAGGTCATCAACGAATACATGGGGGCCAACGGGCAACCGGTGTCCGTAGAACGCCTTCCTGTATCGGCGCCCAAGAAGAAACCCAAGGGCATCAGCATGAGCATCCGCGCAACCAAGGACCTGGTTGCGCAGGGTCTATCGTTTGAAGAAGTTGCCGAACAACGGGGTATCAACGAGACGACT
>CAVOAA010000110.1:0-9734 GCA_963693555.1 Dehalococcoidia bacterium
CCGATTATGCCCAGGCGTTTTGTCATATACCCCTAACCGGCCAGCTGTTCCAGAATTTCTTTCAGGTGCTGCTGGCGTTCTTTAAGGTCTTGCAGGCGGGCCTGTTCCGTCTCGACAACCTCTGGCTTGGCCTTCTCTAAGAAATTGGGGTTGGAGACAAGTTTCTCCACACGCTGCATGTTCTGAACGCAGTCGTCCAGCTCTGACCGCAGGCGTTCCCCTTCGGCGGACAGGTCGACCACTCCCTCTAGCGGCAGATGGACGATCAATGGGTTGACCACTAGTGTCACACCCTTGGGCAGGTCTTTGCCTGTCGAGCTGTCAACCACTATGTGTAGGGGCTCGATCCGCGACAGGGCCCGAATGACGGCTGCTTCTTCCTCTATAGGGACTAGCATGCCTTTGGCTTCGATCTGGGCCTCCAGGCGTTGGCCGGCAGGAATCCTAAGCTGGGCGCGGGTGTTGCGCACGGCCCGGATCGCCTGCATGACCATACCGATCTCTTCTTCGGCGGTTGCGTCTTCCCTGGGCTCGTCGGCGCGGGGGTAGTCCGCCACCATGATGGACTCGGCGTCGCTGCCTTCTTTCGGGAGCTTGGAGCGCAGGTTCTGCCAGATCTCTTCGGTGATAAAAGGCATGAAGGGATGCAGCAACCGTAGCGTGCGTTCCAGCACGTGGGCGAGGGTAGTCAGGGGCGACGGCCCTTCCCCGGAGCGAATCCGGAGTTTAGCCATCTCGATGTACCAGTCGCAGTAGTCGTTCCAGAAGAAGTCGTAGAGCTTCTGTTGGGCGTCGCCAAGCTCAAAGTTCTGGAGCGATTCGTTGACCTCGGTAGTCACGCGGTCCAACCGGCTGACGATCCAGCGGTCCTCGCGATGTTCGGGCTTGGGCAGGTCGTGCCAGCCTTCAAGCCCCGACTTGCCTTCCAGGCCTGAGATCACGAAACGTGAGGCGTTCCAGACCTTGTTTGCGAAGTTGCGGGCGGCTTCCAGGCGGTTCTCGCCAAAGCGCAGGTCGTTGCCCGGCGCGGTGCCCGTCGTCAGGGCGAAACGCAGGGCATCGGTGCCGTATTTGTCGATGAGTTCCAGGGGGTCAAGGGTGTTGCCTCGGGTCTTGCTCATCTTGGCGCCGGTGCCGTCACGAATCAGGCCGTGGAGAAACACAGTCCGGAACGGGACTTGGCCGGTGTTCTCGATGCCCAGCATGATCATGCGGGCCACCCAGAAGAACAGGATGTCGTAGCCTGTTTCCAGGACTGCTGTGGGGTAAAAATACTCCAGGTCCTCGGTCTGTTCCGGCCATCCCAACGTTGAATGAGGCCAGAGTCCGGAGCTGAACCAAGTGTCCAAGACGTCGGAGTCCTGCTCGATGTCGGTGCTGCCGCAGCTCTCGCATTTGTCGGGGTCTTCGACGGCCACGGTCATGTGCTCGCAGGCGCCGCAGTACCAGACCGGGATGCGGTGTCCCCACCAGAGTTGGCGGCTGATACACCAGTCCCGTATATTTTCCAACCAGTTGAGGTAGACCCGCCGGAAGCGCTCGGGGACGACCTTGATGTCGCCATCGGCCACGGCGGCGTGGGCCTTGCCGGCGATGCTGTCCGGCTGGTCCTGCCCTCCCAGGTTGACGAACCATTGGAGGCTGACCAGGGGCTCAACCACCGAACTGCAGCGTTGGCAGTGTCCGACGGAGTGGCGGTGATCTTCCACTTTTTCCAAGAGGCCCAGTTTGTCGAGTTCTTCGACCACTGTCTTCCGGGCTTCGGAACGTTCGACGCCCGCGTACTTGCCGGCGGCGGCGGTGAGGTTGCCGTCCAGACCGATAACGTTGAAGACTTCCAGGCCGTGGCGTTCGCTGATCTCAAAGTCGATCGGGTCATGGGCGGGGGTGACCTTCAGGGCGCCGGTCCCAAACTCGCGGTCGATGGCCTCGTCGCCGACGATCGGTATGGGCCGGTCCACGATGGGCAGCATGGCGTTCCTGCCGATTATGTCGCTGTACCTGTCGTCCTCGGGATGCACGGCCACGCCGGTGTCGCCGAGCATGGTCTCGGGCCGGGTGGTGGCGACGGTGATGTAGGACTTTGGGTCGTCTTCCAACGGGTAACGGATGTAGTAGAGATGGCCATCCACATCCTGGTAATCAACTTCAAGGTCGCTGAGTGCCGTGGCGCAACGCGTGCACCAGTTGATGATCCGCTCGTGCCGGTAGATTCGGTCTTTCTTATATAGATTGACGAAGGTGGTGCGGACTGCCTTGGAGGGACCGGGGTCCAACGTGAATGTCAGGCGGTCCCAATCGGCCGATATGCCCAAGCGCCGCGACTGCTCATGGATGATGCCGCCGGTCTTATCGACGTGGTCCCAGACCCTTTCCAGGAACTTCTCGCGGCCCAGGTCGTGACGGCTGGTGCCTTCGGTGGCCAGTTGACGTTCCACCGCCCACTGGGTGGCGATGCCGGCGTGGTCGGTGCCGGGCAGCCAGAGAGTCGGTACACCGCTCATCCGACGCCAGCGGACCAGCGCGTCTTCGATGGCTTTTTCCAGGGCGTGACCCAGGTGCAGCTCACCGGTGACGTTGGGCGGCGGCATGATGATCACATAGGGTTCTTGGCCCTTCTGGATCTTGGCGTTGAAATAGCCTTTGGATTGCCAGTCCTGGTAGATGCGTTGTTCAACGTCGGCGGCGTTGTACGCACTGGGCATCTGGGCGGAAGTCATTGCCGGAATCGTTCTCCCTGGTTATTGATGGTCGAGATAATTGACCGGGGCAAAAATCGCTTCAACCGGCCATGAGCAAATATATCATTCGCCGTTGATTAGCGTCTATCGGGGATGCTTCGCCAATGGACGAAAGAGCGGGCGGGTATCCACGCCTGGAAACCTCAAAATCGCGTTCTAAGGCGATTTAGCGCGGTAAAAGGGTGAAAGTGGGCCTGAGGATTGGTTGGCCGAGGAATTCCGGGGCTAATTTTAGCTGGAATTTGGCCGGTGTCCGTTCTGGCTTATCTCAAGGAGTTCCAACCGGCGGATGGCTTTTCGGGTGTCGCTGGCAACCCGGGCCGGGTCCCAAAGATTTATGCGCCGTTTGTGGAGCCAGTAGGTGAACTCTTTCAGGTCGGAGAGGGTCAGGTTTCGGCGGCGGTCCCGCTTGGTCTCTTTCTGGAAAGTCTTCAGCAACTCGGATCGGGGTTTTTGATAGAGATGGGTGTAGGCTTCTTCGATCAGTTCATCGTTGTCGGCATAGCTGCGCGAAAGGTGGCGTTTGCGGACCTCTTCTTCAGCGGCCAGCTGCAACGCTTCTTCCAGGACAACCCCGTAGCGGTAGTTCATGTAGGCCCGGAACTTGCTCGGACCCAGATAATCGCGGAACTGGTCCTCATCGACGGTGCTGGGTATCTGGCCGCTGAAGAGGAACGTCTCCTTCTCCTCCACCGGGATCGCGCCATCAACATCGGCGCAGAGCCGCTCGGCCAGCAATAACCAATCGAAGGCCTCGCCCATGAGCAGGTAACGGTACTGGCGGCCGTCGAAGGTCTCTTCGGGGAGCGTCCAACGTCCCAGGGCTTCAAGGATTGCGCGGTGCCAGGGCGCTCCAGCAGCCAAAGCGGCCCGGAGGTGCAGTATGGCGTCGGGAGCGGATTGTGCGATGGCTGTCTCACCGGACGGCTCGATGATCTGCGCCCAGTCATCTGGCTGCGCCGTGTCCTGCGCCTGCGTCGTGCCTTGGGGTCGAGTCATGTCTGACGGCTGGGTCATGCCGGGGCCGTACCGTTACGCCGACGGTCGAAGACGCTGATGCGTTGCGGTTTGGGTGCCCGGATGAACTCCAAGAAATGTTCCCTGGACATGGTGTTCAAGATGTCTTCCGGACGGCACCACGCCCTACGTGCCACTGCCACTCCGAACCGGCGCTTGTCCAGATGGGTGTGATGGTGGGAGTCGGTGTTGATGACCAGCGGCACGCCCAGTTCCCTGGCCCGGTAGGCGTGGGTGTCCCTTAGGTCCAGGCGTTCGGGCGAGGCATTTATCTCCAGGGCCGTACCGGTATCGCGGGCGGCTTGGAGCACGGCTTCCAGGTCAAATTCCACCGGTTCGCGTTGGCCGAGTAGCCGGGTTGCCAGGTGCCCGATAATGGTCACCGATGGGTGTTCCATGGCCTTGATCATGCGGGCGGTCATGGTTGCTTGGTCTTGGCCCATGGCCGAGTGGACCGAGGCGACAACAACGTCCAACTGGGCCAGTATCTCGTCGGGGTAGTCCATCTCGCCGTTGGCCCGGATGTCGCATTCCGAGCCGCAGAGGATGGTGATTTCGTATTTCTCCTGCATGGTGCGGAGCAGTCCGATCTGCGACTCCAACCGTTCGTTGGTGAGACCGTTGGCCACGCCCAAGCCCGCCGAGTGGTCAGTCAGAGCCATATATTCGTAGCCCTGGGCGGCTGCGGCCTCGACCATCAACTCGATGGGATCATTCCCGTCGCTCCATTCACTGTGGAGGTGCAGGTCGCCATTCAGGTCCGACTCCTCTACCAGACGGGGCAGCCGGTCTTCCAAACCGGCATCAAGTTCATAGACCCCGGTGCGTATTTCAGGCGGCATCCAAGGCAGGCCTAGCCGGGCGTAAAAACTCTCTTCATCGGCGAACTCTTCCACCTGCCCGGTCTCGGTGTTGGTGATGCCGTATTCGTTGAGGGATAGACCCATCCGGACGGCGTAGTCCCGGAGCCGGATATTGTGCTGCTTGCTGCCAGTGAAATACTGCAGAAGGGCGCCGAACGAGCCTGGTTCGCCGATCCGTAGGTCGATCTGTATGCCAGACTCGACAACAACGCTGGTCTTCTTGGGGCCGTGAACGAGGACATCTTTGACCATTGGTAGTTTTACCAAGGCATCGCCCACCGATTCGGGGTCGGGCGCGGTGCCGATCAGGTCGATGTCTCCGATTGTCTCTTCCCAGCGCCTGAGGCTGCCAGCGGGGAAAAGCGGGCCGATCTCGGGGCATTGCTCCCGCAGGGCCGCAATCACTTGCTCAGCCACCGGGAGCGCCTGGCCGATGGGTGTGCGGCTGCCCATGTCTTGGAAGGCTTTGATATGCCGCAGTATGCCTTCGGTGGCCTTTTTGCCCATCCTGGGCAGGGTTGCCAGGCGACCGTCGGCTGCGGCTTCAGCCACGCCTTCAACGGTACTGATACCCAGATCACGGCCGATAGCCACTGCGGTCTTGGGGCCGATGCCGGGGATGTCTTTCAGTTCGAGTACGCCGGGTGGGAGTTCTTCCAGCAACCTCTGATAGGCGGAGACCTGCCCGGTCTCGACGAACTCGGCGATCTTTTCGCTGATGGCTTTGCCAACGCCCGGGATCTTTGTGAGGTCTTCTCCATTCTCCAGGGACTGGGCCAGAGGTAAGGACAGTTGCTCGATGGTGCGGGCTGCTCGTTGGTAGGCGCGAATCTTGAAGATGGTGTCTCCCTTCATCTCAAGAAGGGACCCCATGTTATCGAAGAGCTCGGCGATCTGTTCGTTGGTGGGAGCCATAGTCAGTTACTCGGCGCGTGTGCCCTGGATACCGTTGACCATCTGGCTCATGAATTCAGAGAGGTGGCGGACACCGCCAATGGCTGCCTGATATCCCATACGCTTGGGGCCAATGACACAGATGGTGCCGCTCACTCCCCGGGGTACGCCGTACTGGTAGAGGATGACACCGAAGGGGTTCAGGAACTCGTCTCGGTTTTCCGAACCGATCAGCACAGCTGGGGATTCAGTCTCTCTTGCTCCGTTCAGGACCCGTTCCAACAGTGCTCTTTCTTCGACCAATTTAACCAGATTACGCGCCAGTTCTCCTCCGGAGAATTCCGGTTGGCTCAATAGCAGCCTCAGCCCATCCGTGTAATGTTCCTGGTCTTCGTTGGCCTCCGCATCCCGCATGAGGCTTACGGAGCCCTGTTTGACCTGCATCTCCAGCGGGTTAAGCTCAAGGTTGTTCGACTGCATCTGAGACCGGTCCAGGCCGCCGAGGGAGTCGTTCAGGCGGCTTGCTGCCAGGTCCAACTGCACCTGGTCGACCCTATTACCAAATGGCAGGATCTTTCTCAGCAGGCGGGCCTCTTCCAGCACGAGTACCAGCAGGGCTGTGGACTCTTGCAGGAAGACCAATTGAATACGCTTGAGGCGTGGGAATTGGGCTCTGGGAGCGGTGACGATGGCCAGGTTTTCAGTGAGGCTGGACAGAATGGCCGCGCACCGCTTGCTCCAAGCGCCGATGTCGGGCTCGGTTTCCGCCAAGTCACGGTCAACGCTTTCGCGCAGTTCCGTGGGTAGGCGGGGGGTGTCTGGGAGGGATTCTACGTAATACCGGTAACCAAGGTCGGAGGGAACGCCGCCGGAGGAGACGTGTGGCCGGGAGATGTAGCCGTCCTCGGCCAGCTGGGCCATGGTGTTACGGACAGTGGCGGAACTGATCTTTTGGCCGAGGTTCCGGGCAATCTCATCCGACGCTACCGGAGTAGCGGATTGGAGGTACTCATCAACTATAACGTTGAGTACTGTTGCTGCCCGCTCACTAAGCATCAGTCTCCCACCAGCACCGCATCTAGTTCCCCAGTTTGAGGCTAGGGAGCCTATTTTTTGAAGTTAACATAGCTTTCTGGGCGGTGTCAAACGTTGACCCGTTGGGCCTATACAATTATACTCAGCCTGAGCTTGACCGGAGAGTCTCCGGAGTTTGATTTATTAAGATAGGTGGGTTGGGATAGACGTGGCTACTCAAGCTGGAACTCGCTCCCTCATTGACTTTGTTATTCCGGTGAACGGGTACTATCCCCGTATCGCCCGGAATATCGCCCTCATAGTCCTTTTCAGCCTGATAACAGCTGGGGCTGCACGAATCTCCGTACACCTGCCGTTCACTCCTGTGCCTATCACCGGCCAGACTTTGGCGGTACTCCTGGCAGGCGCGACACTGGGCAGCCGCCGTGGCGCTGCTGCGATGGTCTTATACATAGTGGGTGGCAGCCAGCTCAACATGTTTTCCGGCGGTAGCGACTCGATCTTCCATTGGCAGGCTGGTTCCGGCGGATATATCTTCGGCATAACCTCCGGGTCTTCCGCGCTGGTTTGGGACTTGGCCTCCGGCGGCTATATCATCGGCTTTATTCCCGCTGCGTTCGTAGTCGGTTACCTATGTGAGCGTGGTTGGGACACCAAGTCTTGGATCATAGTGGCCATGCTGGCCGGTAACGTGGTGCTCTACATCCCTGGCTTGATACAGCTTTCCTTCTTTGTACCCGATGCCAAAGTGATGGAATACGGGCTCTACCCATTCATCGTGGGCGACCTGATCAAGTTGTACATCGCCGCTATTTCCGTCCCTGTGGGCTGGGGCCTTTTAAATCTAAGACGAAACCGTGATGAAGAAACATGGATATAACTTGGCTGGGACATTCCTGCTTCCGTCTGCACGACGCCGACATGACAGTGGTCACGGACCCTTACCCCTCTTCGGTGGGTCTAAGGGTAGATAACCGGCCTGCATCGGTGGTCACCGTTAGCAATACTCACCCGAATCACAACAATGCAGAGAGTATCGAGGGAGATCCGAAAATCTTCAGTGACCCTGGCGAGTACGAATACAACGGCGTGACCGCACGGGGTGTGATGACGCCACTGAACGACGGCCAGCCTCAGGAAGAGCGCAACGTTGCGTTCACCATCGAGATCGGCGGTATCAACATCTGCCATCTAGGCGATATCTCGCTGCCCATGTCCACCCACATGATCGACGAACTAAAGCCCGTGGACGTAGTTTTGGTGCCCACAGGTGGGAACTGTACGTTGAACATGGAGCAGGTCTATCAGACACTACAGGACTTGGACGCAAAGATCGTCATCCCGATGCACTACAAGACTGATGGCATCACTGTAGAGATGGACCCGATCGACAATTTCGTCCGGCGTATGGGACTAGACGAAGTTCAGCCTCAGGCGCGACTGGTGGTCAACGAGAGCAACCTGGGCACTGATATGCGCGTCGTGGTGATGACCAGCCAGGGAAGACCTCGATAGCTCCAGGTAGTTCCGCTTCCGACAACTGTTTTTCGCCATCAGCAGGCATTTTTTCCGTTTGTTTATCCAAGCCGTATACCCGTTTGCCCTATCACGAGGCACGCAGCTATTTTAAGGTCGCGCCCAATAGGGAACATTCAAAAAGAAAGCCGGGGCAAGCTCAGGGGAGTAATCTCAGGTTTCGGTCCGCCTGACAGCTGCCAAAAGACCGCCACCGAGCAACACCGCTACTGCCCCCGCCACCAAAGCGATTTTTGGTAGTTGGACCACAGAAGGATCGCCGGCGACCGGCAATGAAGCTGTGGGCGTCGGCATCGGGGTTGCATTGGGCTGGGGTGTTGGTTGGGGCGACGGCATGGGATCCACGAACGTGAGATCCTGCACGTAGAAGTCGAACACCCCGATGTATGGCCGGCTTTCAACCGCCATAATCCGACCGAAATCATTTACCAGATAGAAAGTAATGATATGCCCGACCAGGTCTTCGCTGATCGGGTTTACTTCCAGTTGATCGAAGGTCCCGCTGGCAGCAAGTCTATACGGTGCACTTTCAAACCCGGTTTCGCACCCATCAATGCAGGCAATCAGCAGGGTTCCATCGGGTGGGGGAGATCCCTGTAGCAACACGGATCCCGAGAAGAAGTCTTGGAAGAATGGTTGAGGAGGGCGTTCGGCCTGGTTCGGCCCGGCGCCTAGCGACGCATACGCTGCTATCAGAAGACCGACCGTTGCTAGGATAGCAATTCCTGAGTACCGCCTCACTACACACCTCACGGATCCTCAAGGGTGACCTCAGTTCGGACTCCAAGGTGCGCGCTCTTTCCTAGCGGCATTGGAACTGTCTCGGTCGTTAAATCCGATCGGGAGAACCCTTATACCTATCGTGGCCTATGAAGCGGTTCCTTGCAACATCTTAGGTTCATCGATTGTCTCGGAATTTTTATGACAGACAAAAAAGAGGGAGCCTCGATATGAGGCTCCCTCTTCTGTTTGCTAACTAAGGCTTCCTAAGAAACTTAGGCGCGCCTTCCCATCATGTAAGATCCACCAGCGGCCAGGAGGGCCACGATGGCAATTATGAGTGCGATGACGCCAATGGCGCCGCCGCCGCTTTCACCGGCTTCACCAGCGGGGCCAACAGAACCTGCTGCGCCGTCGGAACCGGTGGAACCGGAAGAACCGGCAGAGCCGGCAGAGCCGGCAGAGCCGTCAGCGCCAGCAGGGCCAGCAGGTCCGGGAGGACCAGCACGTCCAGCGGAACCAGCAGGACCGGCTTCGCCAGTGGAGCCACTGGTTCCACTGGCTCCAGCGGAACCAGTGATACCGGTGAGGTCCAAGACAGTGCCACCGCCCTGTGTCCAAGCGGCGGTCTCAGTGACATTCGCGCCACTGACTTTGAAAGACACTGTCTTCCCAGCGAACGATGAGTCGCCTTGGTCAATGAGTAGGCTGTAATCGCCGCCCGATGGATTGGTGGCCGCAACCTGCTCGCCATCGATCCACGCTGTGACAGCAGCGCCGTCCACAGCAGCAACGCCGTCCAGAGTGACCGACCCTACGAATACGTGGGGCGGCACACGCTGAGCGAGCACCGATGTGGGTATTGCTAGTAGTAGTGCCAAGGCCGTTACTAAGGCCAGAAATCTAGTCTTGGTCATTCAGTCCTCCT
>CAVOAA010000111.1:0-9686 GCA_963693555.1 Dehalococcoidia bacterium
CAGGAGAAAGGTTCGGGTTCGGTGAGCGCTTTCAATATCAGGTCCATGCCCTCGTGTAGACGGCCACGGCCCTCCGCCGGGTTCATGGTATAGACCTGGTCCTCATTGGGAGTACCCCGGAGGAATCCGGCGACGAGCCGGCCGTCGGTCAGGTTATCCAGCAGGGCCAATTCTTCGGCGACGCGCACTGGGTTATTCAGCGGCAGTAGGTGCCCCAACAGAGCGATCTTGATCCGTTTGCACCGCTCGGCCACTGCCGAAGCCATGACCGCTGGAGTGCCGGTGGGGATGCGGCCTGAGTAGTGGTGCTCGGAGAAGCTCACCCAATCAAAGCCAACTTCCTCGGCCAATTCGCATTCGTCCATGCCTTCCCGGTAGCTCTGCACCGATGTCTTGGGGTCGGCATGAACCGGCGATACCGGCCAGGTGGAAGGAAATGTTGCCCGCTTGGAATAACCCATGGCGGCAAACAAAGATGCCTTCATGTTTCGTGTCCTATGCCCTTTTTCTGTCTTAGCGGCGACCGCTTGCGTTGGGGAGATATTACCGTCGGGAGCGGTGCAGCGTCCACCGTCTGGCGACTCCTGCTGAGTGAATTCCCTTCCAGTGTTTCGTTTCCGGGCCGGGCAGACTATCATAGTGGGCGTAAATACGGTTCAAATCTCAATCATTGGAGTCCACGATGCTCCCCGACAACATCCGGCTGAAGAACATCAACCACATCACCTATAACGTCAAAGACAAGGATGCCGCCCTCAAGTGGTACCAGGACATCTTGGGCGTGGGTCAAATACCTAAGATGGTCAACGGCGACCACCTCTACTGGCTGCAACTACCCAGCGGCGCCATGATCCACATCATCGAGAACGTGGACGCCCCGTCGGCCCCGTCCCACCACACCGCATTTGAGGTGGACGAAATCGAGGAGTCCCACAAGTATTTCGCGGCCAAGGGCATCACGACCACCGACATCCAGACCAGGAACGACGGCCAAAAAGCCTTCTACCTCGACGACCTCGACGGCAACCGCATCGAGATATGCACCGTGTCCGGGTTCGGTGTTTTAGTCTAGAAACCACTGTCGTTTTAACGGAGAACAACATGATCTACGGCGCGATAACCAACTCGTGGCGGGAGCAATTGCCCTCGCACACGGTCAAAGAACTGGTGGCAGTGGCGGTCCGGAAGGGCGCCAAACATATCGAACTGCGGCAGACCTGCCTGGGCGAGTGCGAAGAGGGGGCCGGCGAAGACTGGCGACCCAACCTGGCCGAACTCCAAGGCGTGGTCGACGCCAATCCATCTCTGACCTTCGATCTGGCCATGGCGCTGCCGTGTCTGACCCAGAAGATCGACCCTCAGGGTGAGATGTTCCAGGCGGCATTGGCCGGGGCCAAGTTGGTCGGCGGCTCCCAGCCGCACCTACGGGTGGTAGACCCTTCGCCTTTCGATTCGCCCTGGTCTTCTCCCAGCGACATACCGGAAGAAGCCCTGGGCCTGGCCGGCCTGGCCACGGAAGCCGCGAGTCAGGGCGTGATCATGTCCATGGAAAACTCCGGCCTGCCCATCCGCACGATGGCCATGTTGGTGGAGAAGGTCCGCAGCATGATCTCTAAAGAAGCAGGCCTGGGCCTGGGCCTTTGTCCTGACCCGACCAACCAACTGCGCCGTTACCCAGACTCGGACCCACTGGCCGAACTGGACGCCCTGCCGCTGGACATGATCAAGATCGTCCACTTCAAGCAGCTACGCGGCGGCGAGACCTATCCCAGCGTAGATGAAGGCGACTTGGATTGCTTGCGGATGCGGGACATCCTGGACGCCAAAGGCTATGCCGGGGCAGCCATCATGGAGATACCATCGGACGCGGCTGTGTTCGATAACCTGGAATCTAGTTTCCAGTACCTGAGTTCGTAAAGCACCGAGAGAGTATCATGGGACTGATAAGCATTGAGCTTGCCTTGCAGGCGTAAGCAAATTATCGGTTCCTCTGCAATGGAATCATCGGCGAAATCACCGGAAAAACCAACGGAAAAACCAAAAGCAAGAATGGAGTAACAACATGGCAACGATGGATTTTGGACTATTTGATACCTGGAACGCCGTCTACGACGGCGGGAAGGTTCCATGGGACCCCGGTTATTCGGGCGGAAAGATGCTCGAGGCAGAAGCCTACGACAAGAACTTTGAACAAGTAGATATGATCGAGTCGGCGGGCTGGGACTATATCTGGCTCGGCGGAGGACATTTCTCCACGCAGGCGAGCATGGACCCTCAAGTCCTGATGCTGTCCGCAGTCATCGCCGCGCGCACCAAGAACATCAAGATCGGATCGTCGATCCACCGCCCGCTGTTGAAGCTGGCTAAAGAGGAACTATCTGAAAGAGCGCTGCCCCACGAACGGTATGCGTTCGACAACCTGATGCTGGATGACCCCTTCCAGACCGCGGAACAGATATCCATCATCGACCAGGTCAGCAAAGGCCGGTTCTACTACGGCGCGGGAGCACGGTCTCGCGGCTCTGACGAACGCCGGGATTATTTCTATGAGTTCCTCGAGGTCATGAAACAGCTCTGGACGGAGGAGACCTTCTCCGGGTTCGAGGGGAAGTATTACAACTACCCCGCGTTCTACGAGCCGTACCTGTCCATCCCCAAGCCCTACCAGAAGCCGTATCCTCCCATGCTGCTGCCGGTGGACAGTTCAGCGAGTTTCATTCCCATGGGCACCCTGGGCTATAAGATCGCCATCGGGGCCGGTAGCTCCACCCACAACCTCAGGGGGACCACCGTCCAACTAGAAGATGTCGCGAGCTACCGGAAAGCGTGGTACGACGCTGGACACGTGGGTGAACCGGCCACCGTGGTCCGGATACCCACGCTGCTGGCCGACACGAAAGCCGAAGCGGATGAGCAGAGCGAAAAGCTGATGGACCTCGCCAAGCGCTATTTCAACGGACGGATTGGCATCGGAAGCACCGACGCTGGCTCCGCGAGTCCGGAAACCACCGCGGAGGTCAACCTGTTCGGGACCGCTGAAGACATAGTCGATCGGATCGAGGTGCTCCGTGAGCAATACAGCACCGACGAGATCATGTTCGAGGTCAACTGGACGTCATCAGTCCCCCGAGAGGTGACGATGAAGACCATCCAGATTCTCACCGACAAAGTGATTCCCAAGTTCAAGTAGACCGGTTTATAGGTCTAAGCAACTCGGCACGCCAAAACGCCCTCCTTCAACAGAAGGAGGGCGTTTCTTTGCTTCAATCGAGCATTGTGCCAGCGAACAACGAGATTCCTCGTCGGCCTACGGCACTCCTCGGAATGACAGTTTTGTGGCAATTTTACTCGGACGTAGAAGAAAAAAGCCCCCCCTCCCGTCGCAACGGGCGAGGGTTAGGGTGAGGGTGAGGGCTTTCCCTAATTCAGGGCTTGACCCCAATGCCCGCCTGCTACTGGAACTTAGGCATGACCTTTTCCGCGAACAACTTCATGGACGCCATGACCTTGGCGTGTGCCATGCTTCCGAAGGCAAAGTTGGCCCCGAAGTAGCTGATGCCGTGCTGGCTTTGCAACTCGGAGATGCGTTCCACACATTGTTCCGGCGTGCAGAAGTAGTTATTGGCCAGTTCCAAGTCGTAACCACGCGGTTCGTCCGTCCGAGTCTTCTTCCATTGCTCCAGGTCCATATTGATCTCATCGCCCTGCGTTATCGTGTGGCGGTAGGCGCTGATGTCACGCACCCAGGTTATAGCCTTCTCGGGTGTTTCATTGGCCTCTTTCTCATCTTCAGACAGGTAGATGAAGCGGAAGAAGGGCATCTCATCCATACGGGATACCTTGCCGGCGGCGGCAACTCGGTCGGAATACAGCTTCATCAGCGCCAGAGTGTCTTCCAAAGGTGTGGCATAGGTGGTTAGTACCGGCAGGCCCCGGTCGATCGCGATGTCGATGCTGGCGGCGGTCCGGGAAACGGCCACGTGCACCGGCGGATGGGGCTGCTGTAGCGGACGCGGGGCTATGGTAATCCCATCCACCTGGTAATATTCGCCGTGGTAGGTGAAGTCTTCGGTGGTCCATAGTCCCAGGATGATGTCCAGCACTTCTCGAAACCGGTCGTTCCGCGAGTCGAAATCGACCTTGAAGTTCCCGTACTCGTAGTCAGCTGAACCGCGCCCGACGCCCAGGTTCAGCCGGCCATTGCTGAGCAGGTCCACCATCGCCGCTTCCTCAGCCAGGCGGATCGGATGATGAAAGGGTAGTACGCTGACCCCGGCGCCCAGCCGGATGGTCTTGGTATGGGCGGCGATATGTGCCAGGATGGGCATCAATGACGGGAATATCCCGTAACGGCTGGAGTGGTGTTCGGCGATCCAGAGGGATTCGAAACCCAATTCCTCGGCGTACTGGGCCTGCTCCAGAACCTCTCCGTAGATTCGGCTTTGGTGGACTGTTTCCTTGTCGCTCCAAGATGCCGGGAGAAATAGGGCAAACTTCATGACAACTTTTGGCTCCTCGCGTTTAAAAACGGCTCTCCAGGCGGCCGCCTGGTGGCATTGGCGAGTATATAGCAGGTCAGAGCGGCGGGGAATGGCAGTTTGATTCCCAGCGCCATCTATTCACAAGCCTGGGCTTCATCTCTCCGTTACCGTGATTTCCGGTTGTTCTGGGCGTCGACGCTCAGCTACTCGCTGGGCACCGGCATGGAGCATGTGGCGGTCGGTTGGCTGGTCTTCGACATCACGGGTTCACCGTTCTTGGTGGGCGCGGCGGCCGCCGCCCGAATGGCCTCGATGTTCTTCCTTGGGGTACTCTCCGGGGCGATGGCCGACTGGCTAGAACGCCGCTTGTTCTTGTTCTTCAGCGCCCTGGGTGGGGTGGCTGTGGCAACGGCCATGGCCTTCATGCTGCTAACCGGAGACCCTCCGGTTTGGGCGGTGATAATCATGGTCGCGGCCGGCGGCTGCGTGTTCGCCTTCACGTTGACCACCAGAAACGCCTACACCTACGACATAGTCGGCCCCCAGCATGCCCTGAACGGGCTATCTCTGAACCAGATGGCCATGCAGGCCGGGGGTATCGTCGGTGCAATTATTTCCGGCGCCCTGATCGAGTTAGTTGGGCCTGGCTGGCAATATTTTGCCGTTGCCGCCAGCTATCTAGGCTCGGCACTGGTGCTGCTGTCCATCGGGAAATCAACGGTGACGGCCCAGCCGCAGCGTGAGCCGGTGCTCCGGAACCTGATCGGGTATGTCAAATTCCTTCGGGAAAACCGGGTGATCCTGGTCCTCATGTGCCTGACGTCAATCACCGAAGTCCTAGGGTTCACACATATGACGCTGCTGCCGGTGTTCGCCAAGGACGTGCTGCACGTGGGGCCGGTGGGACTCGGGTACCTGACGGCTGTCAGGCAGGCCGGAGGGCTGATGGGGCTGGCGTTGCTGGCCAACCTCCGCGACTTCCGCCGCAAGGGGCTGCTGATGTTCGTCGTCGCAGGCGGCTTTGGGTTGGGGTTGATGGCGTTCTCTGTTTCGTCAGCCCTGGTCTATTTCATCATCGTGCTGGCGGCGGTGAACGCCTGCGCCATGTCGGTGGACACTCTTTATAAAACCCTGATGCAGTCCAACGTGGCGGACGAGCAGCGGGGCCGTGCGATGGGGTCTTGGGTCCTGAGCATCGGAGTTGCGCCGGTAGGCCATCTGGGCGTGGGAGGGCTGGCGTCAGCCTTGGGCGCGCAGGGGGCATTACTGCTGAACGGCGCTGTATTGGCCGGGATCAGCGTCGCAGCCGCGCTAAAGCTGACCAAGATACGGGAGCTGGAATAAGGACCGTCTTGCCTTGCTGCCCAATCAGGCGTTCAACATTCGGGTGCCACCGGCGCCTCTTGCGTGAACCGGCAACGACTATCCCCTCCTATTTTCTCTTACACCCAATCAACACCCTCCCGTACCGATCACTTGATGTTAACGATCGTAATGGATAGCGTTGAATAAATCGTTATGCCGTTGCTGGTCACAGGTGCTTGCCAATTTGGGGTGAAAACCCCGAAACAGCGCCCCCGGCAACCGAGAGCAGAGAAGTAACTGGTTTGACTCAATCCATCGCCGTTAAGCTATCCATCGGTCTAGGTTTATTGCTCACCTTAGTGCTCGTAGCAGCGGGCACGTCTTTCTGGCGTTCCAACGCCATCGACCAACAAACCCGGAACATCGTCGACATACTCGAACCCAAGATGGCCGCTGCGTACGAGATTGAACTGAGTTCCATTGAAATAGAGATAGGTATCTTGGAATACGTACGGAATCCGGGAGTGGCCGTTCGGGACCGCATAGCTGAAGACATGGCCCGTTTCGGCCAGTCAGAGCGCGATTACCTGGTACTGGCCAACCCCGAAGAGGTCTCCGAGATCGCTGGGTTACTGAACGAATTTTCCATCGGATTCGTCGATATCGGCGAATCGATCATTAGCCAGACGGACCTCAGGCAATCCCTGCTGGTATCGATGGAAAACCGTTTCGACAACCTTGGCGATCTGGCCTCGATCAACCTCAGCGAGCAGATGGCGCTCCACGATTCTTACGGACCCAAGAAGCTGATGCACCTGCAGGTGATGGAAACAGAGATCGCGGAAGTCGCGAACTCGCTGGCGTCGTATCTCCGGTCACCCAATACGCTGTACCGGCTTGAGATGGCTGAACACGCTGATGAGTTCAATGATGGATTGGTTACTTTCGAGAACGCGGTGCAAAACGATGAGGAAAGGCAACGAGCGGCACAGCTGAACACATTGTTCATCGACACCGTGGGTATGGCCACACGGCTCATGGACTTGAAGGACAGCTTGGACGATAGCACCGCGAGCATCCTGGCGCTCCGGTCCGGGTTGGACACCGTCTTACAGCAACAGGTGCAGGCCCCGGCCCGGCTACAGATGAACCTGGAGAAGGATGCTGTCCACCTGGCAGACTCTAGGGCAAAGCAGCTAACCGTGGCACTCTTGGTTATGGGGCTTCTATTGGTCTTTGCCCTGGGGTACCTGGTCTTTAAGCGGATCACTCAGCCGGTCAAACAGTTGGTTTTGGCAACCCAGCATGCGGCAGAAGGAGACTTAACCTCCAGAGTCGATGTCACCTCCCATGATGAGATTGGGTTATTGAGCGCCGCCTTCAACGAAATGATCGCCACGCGGGAAGAAGCAGAAAGAGCGTTACTTCTCGGGGAGGAGGAACAGAGACGGCTGGCCGACGAAAACGTCGTTAATGCCACGATCGGCCGGATCGTCAGCTCGTCATTAGACATTAGGGAAGTCTATGACGCGTTCGCCAAACAGGTCCGAACCTTGGTGCGCTTCGATTGGCTTGCCGTCTCAATCATGGATGAAAAGATGGATAGTCAGCACATCGATTACGTGTCGGCAGATGCCATTCCGGACTTAAAGATAGGAACTCGGCTGAAATTAGAAAACACATTTGTCGGGTCCGTTACAGAGCGCCGGGTGACTTTGGCGGAAACCCTAAGCCCATCAATAAGCACTGATAAGAAGCAAACCCTGGTCAAACCCATCGTCGAAGCCGGTTTCCAGGCCCTGTTGGGTGTCCCGTTATTCTCCAGGGACAAAGTTATCGGCGTTCTATTATTCGCCTCAAAACAGCGGATGCCCTACTCGGAAAGCGAGATAGCAGCGGCAAGCACAGTGGCCGACCAAGTCGCCGGCGCAATCGTCATCTCCCAAACGTATATCGAGCTTCAAGATACCCAAGGCGGCCTACTGCAAGCGCTATCTGAGCTTCAACAGACCCAAGCCGGGCTGCTACAGGCGCATGCCGAGCTTCAAGAGGCCCAGGCTGGGCTGCTGACAGCGCATGACGAGCTGGAGAACAGGGTCTTGGAAAGAACCCTGGAATTGGAGAAAACCAAGGACCTAGCTGAAAGCGCAACCAAGGCAAAGAGCCAGTCCTTGGCTAATATGAGCCATGAGCTTCGAACACCCCTGAATGCGATCATCGGGTACAGCGAACTTCTGATCGACATGGCGCATGAAGAGGGCAACGCCGTGGGCGTCAATAATCTGGAACGCATCACAGCATCTGGCAAACATCTCCTCTTTCTGGTGAACGATATCTTGGACCTGGCCAGGGTCGAAGCGGGCAAGATGGACCTGTTCATTGAGGAGTTCGACATCTTCGACGTCGTTGAAGAGGTCCGTGTCGTCTCCGAAGCTTTGATGCCGATCAACAACAACACTATGTCCATCGAGTGCTCAAAGGACATTGGATATATGCGCACCGACCAGTTAAAAGTGCGCCAGGTACTGCTCAACTTGCTGAGCAATGCGGCAAAATTCACAGACCACGGTAAAGTATCCCTGAGCGCAAAACGAGAGTGCCGGGACGGGGATGACTGGGTATCCTTCACGATACGCGACACCGGGATCGGTATGACGCCTGAAGAAGCCGAAAGACTTTTCCAGCCATTTACACAAGCGGACGCATCAACGGTACGAAAGTACGGCGGGAGCGGTCTCGGGTTAAGCCTCTGCCTAAGCCTCAGCCGGATGATGGGCGGCGATGTCACTATGGAAACCAAATCCGGATCAGGCTCTGCGTTTGAGATATATCTCCCGGCAACGATCTCATCTCAGATAGCCCAGTCCGAGGAATTCTACGCAGCGGACGGGGACCTTGGGTCCGAAGAAGTGGAGACGATCCACGCTCAGCAATAACGATTTTAACGCGGGCGCTCCTAGGCGTTTCATGAAACTCCATCAAATTTCATGAAATTCCGTGAAATTCCGCGGTCAAGATAAAAAGAGCTAACCAAACCGGGAAAGCCCCGAATGATTCAGACCGGATGAACCAGGCCGGATGAACCAGGCCGGATGAACCAGAGAGGACGTTATGAAAAAGCTGCTTCTCGTTGAAGACAACGAGATGAACCGCGACATGCTCACTCAAAGATTGGAGCGGAAGGGCTATGAGGTCTTGATCGCGGTAGATGGGATCGAAGGGGTCCAGATGGCCCTGAGCGAGAACCCCGACCTGATCTTGATGGACATGAGCCTGCCTTATATCGACGGGCAGGAAGCGACGCGGCGCATCAAGTCGACTGTGGAAACAAAAGACATCCCGGTGATCGCCCTCACATCCCACGCCATGGCCGGTGACCGGGAGCGGTTCATCGAAGTGGGTTGTGACGAGTACGACACGAAGCCCATAGACTTTCTCCGGCTGTTGACCAAGATAGAAAATCTATTGAGCAAGAAGGTAGCGTGACAAACCCAAAAACTGCCCAAGGGCTGGAGCCAACCATTTCAGCGGACAGCATGATGCCACCAACCGACCTAAAGCGCGAAGTTCGTACCTACCTGGATACGATCATCGGTTACCTTGATCTACTGCGGGAAGATGCAAAAGAACAAGGCGAGAAAGCCATGAGTCCTGAGTTAGAAAGGATATGGACCGCCTCGATTGAATTGGCTGCTCTTGTCGAGGAGAACTAGCCTCGGGCTTTAGGCCAAGACCCGGGCCACGAAACTCTTCATCATGGCGATGGCCCGGTCGGATTCTGGGCCGGGGGTGTTGCCAAACAGGTGGGGCATGTCTGGAAACAATTCCAGTTCGATGTCTCCGCCTGATTCCCGGTATGCGGACACGAACTTTTCTGTTATCGGCACCGGCAGGTTCGTG
>CAVOAA010000112.1:0-9685 GCA_963693555.1 Dehalococcoidia bacterium
GGTTCCCAAGATTGCGGCCACGATCCCGGCGCCAGCCAGCATCAGCGGCAAAACTGCTTTATCGGAGTCCCAGGCGACCGCAGCGCCGGCAGTTCCAGCGGTAGCCAATGCGATGGCGGCGATGATCGAGCTAACGTAGGACTCGAAAAGGTCAGCGCCCATTCCGGCCACATCGCCCACGTTGTCGCCAACGTTATCGGCGATCACTCCGGGGTTCCGTGGGTCGTCTTCGGGGATGCCCGCTTCAATCTTTCCGACCAGGTCGCTGCCAACATCGGCGGCCTTGGTGAAGATTCCTCCACCAACCCTGGCGAACAGGGCGATCGAGCTGGCTCCAAAGCCGAACCCGGCGACCACTGTGATGTCTTGGAAAATAACGTAGAGGATGGTCACGCCCAGCAGGCCGATGCCCACCACGGTGAGACCCATGACCGAGCCACTGGAGAATGCTATCCGCAGCGCCGGGTTGAGCCCGTGCATCGCAGCGGCGGCGGTTCGTACGTTGGCTCTAACCGCGACGTTCATGCCGACGAACCCGGCGGTGGCCGAGCAAATCGTGCCCACCAAGTAGGCGATGGCCGTCTCCGGGACTGTGTTATCCAGGGTCCACCAGTCGATCAACGCCCACAGTCCGGCGGCAACCACGATGACGAATGGAGCTAGGACCATGTACTCCCGGCGTAAGAAAGTGCCAGAGCCTTCGCGTATCGCGTCGCCAATGGCCCGCATGCGCTGGTTCCCAGGGTCGGCGCGCAGCACACGGATGGCGGTAAAAGCAGCGAATAATAAGGCAACGCCCCCAGCGGCGAGGGCAACGATGATCGATTCCATGAAGAGACTCTCTATTAAAGGACAGGTATGACTCGTTTGCTTAAGCTAAACCGGCCTGTTTTTAGGCGTGCGCAACGTATCATACAGGCCTGGGGGTGTCAAGCGGATTTCGACGCCAGGTGTGCCTATTTTGCACGGGTCTCGCCGTGCCGTAGGCGTGGGAGAAGAGTTACGGCTCCCCTATAGGAGGGTCGGGAGGACGGCCGCCCTAGGAAAACTTAGGGGTTATGTATATCTATGCCGGGAAAGGCGATCGCCACTGAGAACCAGAAAGAGCGGCGGGTGTTAACCCGATCCAGGCGGCTACCCGCCAGTGGTCCGTCCTCGGCCCGCCCGGCGAAGTCCCAGGTACTCCCCGTCTCGCGGTCGGTGAATTTACCGTCTTCCACTAGATCAAAAGCGAGAGTCTTTCCGTCCAAGTCCCTTGAGAAGGCCGCCACGGACCGGCCTGCCGAAGCTGTGAAGACGACAACAGGCTTGCCGCCGACTTCGGCGTTGGCGGCAGTATCACCCAGCTCGCCAAGGGGAAAAGCGGTTGCGCCGCCGTCATTTTCCACTGTCAGGACTATCTCGCCGGCGGCAAGACGCCCATCCAGCTTTTCCTCGTCCACCGGGAATGGGAATTGCTCATTGTTGATCCGGTCTTGGTACCCGCGGCCAAAGCTGTTGCCATAAGAAGCGCTGGCAAATAAAGTTTCAAATCCACGGTCTACACCGGCGAGGAGCTTAGTATCCGGGTGGAGCGCTTTCCACTCCCCCCAGGACATGGTCGCCGATGGCAGTAACTTGAGCCGCGTCCCGGTCATGGTCCCGACCACCGCCTCGCCCGCGACCTGGAACCAATACGACCCCGTCTGGTGGTCATACATCACCAGGTCAGACTGATATAAGGCGCTGGTATTCCCAAACGTGAGGGTCTCGCCGTTTACAACCCGACTGAAAACCACGCCGCTGAAGCAGAGCGGACAGTAGGTGATCAGCACCGGTTCACCAGCAATGATGTCGTTGACCATCTCATGGATGTTCAAAATGTTTATGGGGTAGGCAAACGCTTCGTTGCCCGACTCATAGCCCAGGATCAGGTCGTCGTCCTCCAACCAAGGCAGGGCGTCCAGGCCACCGTAGGTTGGAACGTCCACAGGAAGAATGGCGTCACGGAGGTCGGTCTGCAGCTCGTCTGAAATCTCGCTCAGGGGCACGACCAGGGCGCTGGTAGTGCCGAAGGTGTCAAAGAGGATGTCCTCTAGGGGCACGCTATGGATGCTCCGGTCCACATCCGGTACGATATTGGGGATTACCGAAGAGCCTTCCGGGACTATGGATGTGGCCTCTGGTTTCGCATTGGTGGCCTGAACGGTGGGAATCCGAGGTGGGGTGGTAGGACCGGAGCCACCACAGGCGATGACCAATACCAAGAGACCGGCTGCCAACGCGGCCCAACGGGTCCTAACTGCTAACTTCAACAACAACCTCTGCCTGCATCCAACTATCTTTTTATCCCCGGGTTTCAGTGGTGTTTCAATGCCGCCAACGGCCGTTTGGGTACGCTCTGTCATAACAAGTCGGGAAAATGTCTCATTTAATGCCCATTTACGTGAAGCCGATGCTATAATCGGCTCCAGTCTGTCCAGTCCAGCATAGCATCTAACAGAGAGGGAATTGCCAAATGTTTATCGGCTACTTCACTGAACGACCTTACCAGGACCAAGAGTCGGGCTTCTTCGGCGCCACGGGCGTTCCGATAAAAGACCTGACCCTCAGCAACGGCGACTATAGGCCCGAACTGGGCGCAAGTCTCTACAACCGTTATCTTGACGAGAAGGTCTATGCCGAGGAGATGGGGTTCGACGGCCTGATGCTGAACGAGCACCATAGCACTCCGTTCTGCATGGGCGGCGCAATGAACGTTGAAGCCTCCATCCTGGCCCGCATCACCAAGAAGGCCAAGATAGTGCTGATGGGCAACATTCTTCCCATCTGGGACGATCCTCTCTGGCTGGTCGAGCAGCTGGCCATGATCGACCTGATCTCCCACGGACGCCTGGTCTCCGGCTGGGTCCGGGGCACCGGAAGGGAGAGCGTGGCCCACAACTCGCCGCCGCCCTACAACTGGGAGCGGTTCAAAGAGGCCCACGAGTTCATCATCAAGGCCTGGACCACGCCCGGCCCCTTCCGCTGGGAGGGCAAGCACTACCAGTACAGGCACGTTAATCCTTGGGTTCGCCCCTACCAGACGCCCCATCCGCAGGTCTGGTTGCCTGGTGTGATCAGCCGTGACTCCCTAGTTTGGGCCGCCGAGCAGCGCATACCCTATGTGATGCTCTCCACCGAACTAGAACCCACCAAGGCAGCGTTCCAGGTCTATCACGACACCGCCGCCGAACAGGGTTATGAATCCGGCCCCCAGAACCTTGGCTATCTCTGGAAGGTTCACGTGGACGAGACCGAGGAACTAGCCGAGCAGACTGCCCGTAAGTTCATCCAGGGTCCCAGCAACCCGTTCCTGGCTGGCAACGAGGGCACCAACAACCCGGCGCTACTCAAGCTGCCCGGGCTGAGCAACCGACACCGAATACTGCCCACGCAGATAGCCGCTACCGCTGCCCGCGGCGGCCGTGCAGACGTTCTGGGCCGGCCTTACGAACAGCAGATTGCGGACTATACGATCATCACCGGCACGCCCAAAACCGTGATTCCCAAGATTCGTCACGTGTTGGAGTACATCCGCCCCGGCAGCGTGTTCTTCTGGGACGGCGACGGCGCCATGACCC
Organism: Dehalococcoidia bacterium; assembly: GCA_963693555.1. Classification (GTDB taxonomy): domain Bacteria; phylum Chloroflexota; class Dehalococcoidia; order Lucifugimonadales; family UBA3495; genus UBA9611. Next base: position 3,603 of record CAVOAA010000112.1, read on the forward strand.
ACGATGACGCCATGCGGAGCCTCAGACTGATGGGCGAAGAGGTCATACCAGCCGTCCACGAAATCGCCAAGGAACTGGAACTACCCAGCTCTTTCGAAGTGGACACAAGAACAGGCAAACCCATCGTGGAAACGACAGCCAGCACCGAAGGCGGCCACGGCGAGGACTAGCCTCCTGCCGAATCTTCACAGCAAACATCAAAAATCCCCTTGGCCGCTGGCCAAGGGGATTTTGAATTTAACCACACGCTACCCATTACTCACACTCCCAATTGCACAGACTACCCACAGGCCCACACACGGCGCATAATACGCTTCGATGACTAATTCTGATTCAAATCTAGACCTGAGCACCGACGTGATCGTTATCGGCGGCGGCCCCGCTGGCAGCGCCACGGCCACCATGCTGGTGCGTAAGGGCTGGCAGGTGACGGTCTTGGAGCGGGAGCTATTCCCCAGGGAGCACGTAGGAGAGTCGCTTCTACCTGCTTCAATCCCGATCCTTGAGGAGTTGGGAGCCCTGTCTGCCGTGGAGAACGCCGGGTTCCTAAAGAAGTACGGCGCGACCATGGTCTGGGGCAGTGGCGACGCACCCTGGAGTTGGTACTTCAAGGAGACCAGCCAGCGCTACCCTCATTCCTACCAGGTCTGGCGTCCTCAGTTCGACCAGATCCTACTGGACAATGCCAAGGCCCAGGGCGTGACGGTATTGGAAGGGCACCAGGTAACCGAGGTCATCTTTGACGGCGACGAAGCCGTGGGCGTGGAATTCATCAACCAGCAGGGAGAGACCGGCGAAGCGCAGTGCCGGTTCGTGGTGGACGCCAGCGGACAATCGACACTCTTGGCAAGGCATCTGGAGTCCAGACAGTGGGATCCGTTCTTCCAGAACCTTGCGGTGTACGCCTACTTCACCGGGGCCGAGCCTTTGCCCGACCCGGACCAGAACAATATCTTCATCGAGTCCTACCGCTACGGATGGCTCTGGAGCATACCCCTGCACACCGGGCGCACCAGCGTCGGGGTCGTGGTGGATTCAGCCACCGGCCAGGAAGGCATCCAGCAGAACGGTGCCAAGGTGTTCCTGGAAGCCCAGTTGGCCCAGAGCAACAACACTCGCGCTATGCTTCAGAACGCCAAGATGGAGTCCGAGCCCACTGTAGTGCGCGACTGGTCCTACACCGCTGAGAAGATGTACGGCCCCGGCTACATCATGGCCGGAGACGCGGCCTGCTTCGTTGATCCCCTATTCTCGTCCGGGGTACACCTGGCGCTCATGTCGGGGGTGCTGGCATCGGCCTACGTGACCACGGCTCTCAACAACCCAGACATGGCTGAAGATGCCGGACAGGTCTATCAGGAGCTCTACCTGAAGGAATACAACCAATTCCGCGAGATGGCCCGGTTGTTCTACTCCAGCAACCTCAGCGCTGAATCCTATTTCTGGGCGGCCCGCCGAATCACCGACAGCGATGAATATTCACCTCGCCACAGCTTCATTCAGGCCGTGGCCGGACAACCGCCCCGGGGTTACGAACGGGTGGTTCTGGACCGGGGCCAGGCGCCCGATAAGTTCGTCGAAAGCGTCCGAGCGGTCGAGACCGAACGCCAGGCGCGCACCCAATGGTTGACCGCATTGGGCGGCGACCCACAGCGCAACCAAGTGCTGAACGCAGTCCCCAAGCTGGCCGAGGGCATCCAGATCCAACGCAGACCGGTGCTGGCCGAAGGCGAGTTCGTGGAAGGGTACGTGCTGAACACTGTCTCGCAACCAGAGGGAACGCCGTGCAGTCCGTTGGTCGCCGCAGTAATCGGAGAGATCGACGGCCAAAAATCAGTCTCGGACATCGTCGATGGCCTGGGGCAACACCTCGACCAAGCCGGTCACGCCCAACTAGAAGAAGCTGTCTCACGAACCATCGAGATCCTATACGTGGACGGCACCGTCGCCGGCCTGATAACCGAATAGCCAAATAATCCCTTCCCCCTCGCAAGGGGGAAGGTTAGGCCCGACAAAGTCGAAGCTCTCGACAAAGTCGGAGATGGAACGCACACTTTCGCAGACTCATCCCTTCAGCCCGCAGAAATTCCACACGAAACAAACCAGGAGAAAACATGGCCAGCAGACAGATACCCACGGAAGAACAAGTCATCGGTTGGATGGACTCCCTCAGCAACTGGGGACGCTGGGGCAAAGACGACCAACTAGGAACCCTGAACCTGATCACCGACGCCAAGCGCGCACAGGCGGCCGCATTGGTGAAGGAAGGCATCAGCGTAACCTGCTCCAGGGTGGTAACCCCGGAGATCGCGGCCGACGTCACCACCATTCCGCCTCTGCACTACATGATCCGGGCCGGAGACACCGTCCCAGCCGAGGGCGGCGGCGGAACTTCGGATTTCCTGGGGTTCTCCTACCACGGCCTGACCATAACTCACCTGGATGCTCTGTGCCACCAGACCTGGAACGGCAAGCTCTATAACGGCTTTGACCCGGCCCTGGTCGGCAGCGAGTCCAAGGCCACGGTCTTGAACATCGACGTCGCCCACGACGGCATCATCACCCGCGGCGTGATGCTGGACATCGCCAAGGTGCGGGGTGTTGACTGGTTGGAGGCCGGCGAGGGCGTCTATATCGACGACCTGGAAGCCGCCGAAAAGGCCCAGGGCGTCCGGTTGGAAGAGGGCGACGCCTTGATGCTCCGTTTGGGCTGGTACAAGCGGCGTCTGGAGAAGGGCGCGCCCGAGTCAGGCCGGCCCGGTCTTCACGCCGAGACCCTGCCCTGGCTGAAAGAGCGGGGTATCTCAGTAGTCGGGGGCGACGCTTCGCAAGACGCCGAGCCAAGCGGTTACCCCGGCATCGGACTGCCGATCCACCGGGTTGGAATCGTCGGAATGGGACTCTGGCTCATCGACGCCGGTAACTGTGAGGACCTGGCTGCGATGTGCGAGCGCCTGAATCGTTACGAATTCATGTTCATAGTGGCGCCCCTGCGGTTCAAGAACGCCACCGGCTCCCCAACCAACCCTCTGGCCGTTTTTTAAAGCTAAAGCACCTCAAGCCAAGCAAGAGGGCTGCGAGTTGAACTCGCAGCCCTCTTTTAATTTCCCTCTGAACCAAATCGGCCGTTACTTCCCTTGCTTGATCCAGTCGGCCACCCGCTCGCCGATCATCATTGTGGTCACGTTGGTGTTGGCGCGGATGCAATCTGGCATGATCGACGCGTCGACCACACGGAGTCCCTCAACCCCATGGACCTTGCCGTACTGGTCCACCACGGCCATGGGGTCTGACGACGGGCCCATCTTGCAGGTGCAGGATATGTGCTGAGAGGTGCTGACCTCCCGGTACAAGAAACCGTCCAGCGCATCGTCGGACGCAAGCTCAGCGTCGGTGGGCTCGATCCGCTCGTCGATGATGTCCTTGAAGGCTGGGTCTTCACCCAAAGCCACGCAGATGCGGACCGTCTCCCGCAATCGGGCCCGGTCGAACTCTTTCTCCAGGTAGCGGTAGTCCAGGAACGGCTGCACATTGGGGTCGGCCGACTGCAGCCGAAGCTCACCGGCTCCCTCGGCCAACTGGATGCCACTGGACATGCGTATACCCAGGGGCACCATGCGGTCGCCGCCCTGGTTGATACGTCCGGTGGCAAAAGACTGCATGGAGACTTTCATGTCATTCCGCAGGTCGGACCCGCCGGCCGTATAGCGTAGAGTCGCCTGCATACGGGGAGCGTTGCCGTCCAGTTCCACCTCGGGTTTGGTCCGCCAGGTCACAAAGACCAACGGGTGGTCGCGCATGTTCTGGCCGACTCCCGGAGCCTCATGGACCACGGGTATGCCAAACTCTTCAAGTTGGTCTTTGGGGCCGATACCGGAGAGCATCAGGGTATGGGGTGAACCGATGGCCCCGGAGCTCAAGACTATCTCTTCCCCTTCTACGGTGAAGGTGTCTCCGCCGCTTTCGACCTCAACGCCGACCGCACGTTTTCCTTCGAACAAGATGCGCTGCACGTGGCAGTTGGCCCGGATGGTCACATTCAGTCGGTGCCTGATCTGGTCCAGGTAGCCTAGGGCAGTGCTCATTCGGATGCCGTTGGGGTTGTTCAGCGGCGTGGGGCCGACGCCCGTGGAATCAGGGTTGTTGTGGTCAGGAGCATCGGGATAGCCAGCGGTCCGGCAGGCCTGGTAGAAGGCCTCGGTGGCGGGATGCCAGGTGTCCCGGGCGAATCGGTGCATCACGATCGGGCCCTCAGTGCCATGGAAGTCGTCACTGAAGTCGGTGTCGGTCTCGATCTTCCTGAAAAACGGCAGGCAGTCCTGGAACTTCCATTCGTCGTTGCCCATCGCCGCCCATGAGTCGTAGTCCTCGGGAACGCCCCGTAGAAATACCTGGCCATTGATGGCGCTGGAGCCGCCGGTGACCTTTCCGCGCGGCACCAGCATCTCCGGAGATTGCTCCGTGGCTTTGCCGGTGAACTGCCAGTTATGGTCGCTGACCATGATGTCGATCTCGGTGGCGTAGCCGAACTTCACTTCCTCGGGCAGATGCTCGAAATCCGGGTAGTCCGGCCCCGCTTCCAGCAGCAGGATATTCTTGGTCGAGTCTTCAGAGAGTCTGGTTGCCACGATGGAACCGGCTGAGCCGGCACCCAGGACGATATAGTCGTATTTCATGATTACTCCGGTAACAACTCCTGTAAAAGTGCAGTCCTTCCATGCCATGAATCACCCGGCATGGAAGGACTATCTGTCTAGGTCGGGCCGGCTAGGTCTTAGAACAGTGCTTCGGGAGTGTGAATGCCCTCGAAATCAGCCTCGGAAGCCGGGCTCTCCGGGGTAATGCCAAGGTTGGTTTGCATGTAGTGGTAGACCTGCTTCAGGTGGTGGGTGCTGTGACTCAAGATGATGTTCAGCAGCTCCAAGACCGTGACCTCGCCGCCGTAGTGGGCGGGCACCTCCAGGTCGTAGGCTTCGTTGTTGCCGCTGTTCAGGAAGGCGATGATGTCCTGACGGACCTTGTTGCCGTACTCAACCATCTCGGCGGACGTATAGATGCCCTTGAGTCGTTCGTCAGAGGCATGCATGTCGTCTTCACTCATGCTGCCTACCTTGTGGCTCAGGTAGGCCACCTCGGGGAAAGACATGATGTGCATGACCGTCCTGCGAGCGGTCCACGGACGCCATGGCACGTCGGCATCCAGCTGTTCCTGCGAGAACTGCACGCTGGCCCGGCAGGCCGCGCTCAGTATCTTTTCGTACTTCTCGGCCAGCCATTCGGTCTTGCCCGATAGGTCGACCTTCACGTCCAGCTTGAACGCCGGAATCAATTTCTTGGGGAAGTAGCCGATGATGACTTCTTCGTCATCGATGATCGTCACCGGTAGGGTTTTAATGCCCCGGCTCTGCAGATGTTCCATCGCTTGTTGGTCTTCCAGCACGTTGTGGTGCTCATACTGAACACCGTTGGACTTGAGGAATTCCTCAAGAGTCCGGCAGCTGAATCAACCAGGTTGCGTGTAAACGTGTACGTTCATGGCACCCTCCAGTTGTTGTGAACCAGTCGTTATGAATAATTAAAGGCCCGGCGGGGCCTCGAAAACCTAAGACATCCTAACATGAGTTTGCGCCCCAAGTTTAGACCCGGTATTCAGCCGCGACCGGCGGGCTATTTTCGCGGTCAAAGCCGTTCGCTTGCCAATAAAAACGGCCTATGACAGACTTATTCGATGCCCTTTTCACAGATCAATCTCCAAGCAAGCATGGTCGCCGCACTTTGAGGCTAACCACTGCATCGATCGCCGTACTTGCTTTACTGCTGGCGCTTGCCGCCTGCACTCAGACCGGCGTTGAGGAAACGGCCGCTACCGCCCCAGTTGCCGCCACCGCCACCACCACCGCCTCAACTTTGGTTGAGACCAAGCCGGCGCCGACAGCTGCGCCAACGAAGCCGGCCACTGATTCTCCCACCGCAACTCTGCTGCCGATACCGCCAACGGTCACGCCCCAGCCAACCGCAACACCAACACCAGCCCCCACAGCGACTCCCGTACCGACCCCGACGCCCAGGCCGCCGATTCCGGA
>CAVOAA010000113.1:0-9664 GCA_963693555.1 Dehalococcoidia bacterium
TTGTGGACTACTACAACAACCGCCGCTATCACAAAGCCCTTGGCAACGTGACGCCGGATGATGTCCTACACGAAAGACGCGAAGAGATCCTGATCACGAGAAGGGAGGTGAAAGCTCAGACCTTAGCCCAACGCAAACGCTACAACCGCCTGCTCCGGGAGTCCCAGAACACCGCCATTTCCCCCTGATCTCTCCTTTACCAAAGTGTCCCACTTTTGCTGGTTGCCAACAGGCCGCCAGGGCGCAGATCGGTCTCTTCGAGAATCTCTCCAGTCATTAGATCGTATCCGAGATAAAATCGATCCATCTTCAAGTAGAATTCGGCTTCTTCTCCTGTCAACGTCTGCGTCAGAACATCGAGGCAGTCAGCCCAAAGATTTAACGAATCCCGATTTGCCACCGCATTTCGCAAGATACTTAGTACCCGTAGTTTGAGACTGAAGAAATCAGCCCGATTCGTTTCTATCCTCTGAGAAGCGCTTGAATCGAGTTCGGAAAACGAATCCGTCTCGAGGAAGCCACATTCCGGGGTATCAATTCCTTTGAACTCGCGGCATTCCCCGGTAGTGTTTACGTGGTAACAATTAGCTTGATATTGGTCGATGGGTAAGTGGTGACCGCATGGGTCGAGGCTGAGCCCATCCTTCTCTTTAGCTACTCCTATCTGGATATTGCTGACATATGAAGGAAGCTTGGTGTAGTACAGATTGGTGAGAGATGCGTGCAACCACTCTGAGCGTCTAAAATCAATCCTGTATCGCCCCGTCCGCACCAGAACATCTCGATTGCACTGGAGGTGATCTACGAAAGCGTCAATCAAGTCCGCCAGTTCGGCGTGTGTGCACAAGGGGGTGTCTTTGTCGGACAGGTACGCGACTGCGGCATCGCACTCTTCGAGAATCGTATTCATAAATCAACCCTGGAATCGAGCTTAGGGGAGACTCTCAGGAAACCGGGTCGAATGTGCCTAGGAAACGCTCGGGAAAATTAGAGATAAGACCAAAGGATTTTCCCTTGCCGTTTCTCCAATATCGATTGATGAATACCAGGGGTCAATCATCAATCCTACAACGGCACATCTACCCTGAAAGGAACCCCTTTTATCTGCCGGAGTTTATCACCACTGAACAAACATCGGCATGACGACGTGGATATAGTCATCGGAGTCGGTGGGTTTAAAGACGCCGGGGCTGGAGGACGTGGTGGTTTCCAGGGCTACTTTGCCTTTGTCCAACACGGCCAGTACGTCGAGTAGATAGCGGCTGTTGAAGGCGATCTTGCCTTCCTCGCCTTCTATCTCGTCAAGGTCGACCACGTCTTGGTTGTCGCCTACTTCCTCGGAACGGGCGGAGATTTCTACCTTGGGCGGCTCGGAGTCGGCGGTGGCCGGCATCAGGTGCATCCTGATGATGTTGCTGCCGTCCTTGGCAAAGATGGAGGCCGTTCGCGCCGCCCGGAGGACGGTCGGCAGGTCCATGACTGCCCTGGTGGTGTAGCTCTGGGGTATAAGTTGTTCGTAGTTGGGGAAGGTCCCTTGGAGCAGCTGAGACACGATCTCTATGGTATCGCCGCCCTGAATCCGGAACATGACTTGTCCCTTGGCCGGGGTCATCAGTATCTCCACCGGTTCTTCCCGGTCGCTGATCAGACGGCTCAGCTCGTTCATCGTGCGCGCCGGGATAATCACACTTACTTCTTCCAGCACCGGTTTGAGTAAAGCGCCGTGATGGACCGCTAGGCGGAAGCCGTCGGCGGCGGCCATGGTGAACTTGCTCCCATCCAGCTTAAGCTCGACGCCGGTCAAAACGGGGCGAGATTCCTCGGTGGCGGCAGCGAAGGCGACGCGGGCGATGGCGTTCCTCAAGACCAATGGGTCTACTTCAGCGGCGACACCGTCGTCTACGGTGGGTATGGGCGGGAACTCCGAAGCGTCGGTGATGTTGATATGGGCGTTGGAATTGCCCGATGATATCTGGAGGAGACCGGAGCCTTGGTCCAGCTCCAAGTCTATCTTGTCGTTCGGCAGAGAGTTGACGAACTCGGTGAGGAGGCGGGCCGGCACCGTTATGGAGCCTTCCTCTTCGATCATCGCACCGACCCAAGTGGTCATGGCGATCTCAAGGTTGGTCGCTGACAGTTTCAGCATCGACTGATCGACACTGAGTAGCACGTTCTGGGTAACCGGCAGCGTGGCGCGGCTGGCTACCGCCCGTCCGACCACGGCTAGACCTCTACTGAGGTTCTCTTGTAAACACGATATCTTCATCTTCCGCCCACCTAGTAGTCCGCTTGGATTTGAAATCAGGGAGCTAAGTATAGTACATCAGGAAGGCCGCTTCCCAGAGGCACGCGTATTATGTCATTCAACACGTGCAAAAACAACTGAAATTGCCAGGCGATTACAGGCTCTTAGGCACCTTTTCCCTGTTGGGTATCACCATGCGACAAAAAAGCTCGACAAGAACCCTGTCTGCTATAATATGGCCGCGCTGGAATCAGGGAATTTGCCCGGGGATTTGCCGAAGGATTTGCTAGGGGCTTACTAGGGGTTCTTGTCGGAAATCCCGCATTCCGCAGATGCCAACGATCGAGTCCAAAACCCAACAGCGGATGTACCAATGACCGAACTGCTTTTCCATAAAGAAAGCTACTTAAAGGAATTCGAAGCCACCGTAACGGACGTGGTCGAAGGCGGCGTGGTCTTAGACCGTACGGCCTTCTACGCGGGCGGCGGCGGCCAGCCATCCGATACTGGCACGCTTACTTGCGAGGGTCAGGAATACCAGGTTACCGGCATCAAACGGGCCGACGGCAACTTGGTCCACCAGATATCGGGAGACGTGCCTGTGGCTGGCGCAACGGTCACCGGTCAGCTCGACTGGGACCGGCGGTACCTCCTAATGCGTACCCACACAGCCCTCCATATACTCTGCGGCGTGGTCTGGCGCGACTACGGCGCCCCTGTGACCGGCGGCGACATGAAGCCCGGCGAAGGCCGCATGGACTTTGAATTCGAGAATGTTTCCGCAGAGTTCGTCGAGGAATTAGAGATCAAGGTAAACGCCGAGGTGGCTGAGAACCGGGACATCCACGTCAATAACCTCAGCCGTGAAGAGGCCGACCAGGTGCCGGACCTGATCAGGACCAAGATCAATCTCCTGCCCCCAAACATCCAAGAGATCCGTACCATAGACATTCACGGATTGGACCTGCAGGCGGATGGCGGGACCCATGTGGCCAATACCAGGGAAGTGGGCGTCATCAAGGTCGTGGGTCACGAGAGTAAAGGCCGAATAAACAAGCGGATCAGGATCGCCCTGGAAGACTAGATGTACCTGCCTTCCCCACCTGATCTCCAGTAAAGCAATCACCTTCCGGAGGCTTACTGCCCAATGCCCAACAACCCCGGTACTGACACCAACGCCCATCGCCGCGTCGTGGGGATCGATGTTGGCGGCACCTTCACCGATATCGCAGTCTTGGAAGATGGCAAACTGACCGTCCACAAACTTCCTTCAACACCGGCTGACCCCTCCAGAGGGATACTCCAGGGAATCAAAGAAACCGGCGTCACCTCGGCAGAATTCGTCCATGGTTCTACGGTTGCCACCAACGCTCTGCTGGAAGGCAAAGGCTCCCGGACGGCTTTGGTAACCACCATGGGGTTTGAAGATGTTTTGGAGATCGGGCGACAGGCCCGGGCCGAACTCTACAATTTTGAGATGGACCGCGCTCCAGCCCTGGCACCTTGGGAACTGCGGTTTGGACTGCCCGAGCGAGTTGACCATACCGGCACCATCATCGAAGACTTGACTCCCGAGGCGATCGAGACTCTGATTGGCCTGCTGGAAGAGAATAAAGTCGAAGCGGTGGCCATATCCTTCTTGTTCTCCTTCTTGAACACCACCCATGAAGAGATGGTCTTGACCGCCCTGCAGAAGATGAAAAACCCGCCCTATATCTCTGTTTCATCGCGAATATTGCCCGAGTTCAGAGAATACGAACGGACCAGCACCGTGGTCGTCAACGCCTACGTCGGCAAGATCATGAGCCGGTACCTGGGGGAACTGGAAGGCCCCTTGGGCAAAGGGCTGCGCATCATGCAGTCTTCGGGGGGCAGCATCACCGCCCGGCTGGCATCCGATCAACCTGTGCGCACGATCCTCAGCGGACCGGCCGGCGGCGTGGTGGGCGCATTTTACACGGCCATGCAGGCCGGCTACCCAGACATCATCACCGTGGACATGGGTGGTACGTCGACCGACGTGTCCCTCTGCCCCGGTGAGATCAAAGAGACAACGTCGGCGAATGTCGGCGGATACCCCATCGGCGTGCCCATGATCGACATTCATACCGTGGGCGCCGGCGGCGGCTCCATCGCCAGAGTGGATACCGGAGGAGCTTTGGTCGTCGGCCCGGAATCTGCCGGCGCTGAGCCCGGCCCGGCCTGCTACGGCAAGGGCGACCAACTGACGGTCACCGACGCCAATCTGCATCTGGGACGTCTGTTGCCTGACCGGTTCTTGGGCGGACGCATGACCCTCGACCGAGACCGGGTCAAGGGCTTGATGCAGAAACTGGCGCAACAGATCGGCACGGACGCCAACCAGACAGCTTTGGGGATCAACCGGGTGGTCAACGCCAACATGGAACGGGCCATCCGCGCCATCTCCTTGCAAAGGGGTTACGACCCTCGTCTGTTCACCCTGGTGCCCTTCGGCGGCGCCGGGCCCATGCACGCCTGCGAACTGGCTCAAGAATTGGGGATACCCAGGGTTATGGTCCCTTCCCGGCCGGGGATACTATCAGCGCTCGGGGTCGCCATCGCCGACATCGTCAAGGACTACTCACGTACCGTGATGCTGCGGGGAGCCGACCTAGACCGCGCCCGAGTGGACGAAGAATTCCAAGGGATGGAAGGGCAAGCCAGGACCGAGATGGCCGGCGAAGGTCTGGCTTTGGACCAGATGACCGCCCGCCGTTTCCTGGATGTCAGGTATGTCGGCCAGTCATTTGAACTCACGATCGATTATCCGGCCCGCCCGAGTAAGTCGGACCTGGTCAAGATAATCGGCGACGCATTTTATAAGGCCCATCTCCGCAGATTCGGCTACGCCGACAAGAAAGAGCCGGTGGAAGTGGTTAATCTGCGCTTGAAACTGGACGTAGCCATGGATAAGCCAGTCATAGAAGAGCAGGCTGTGGGACCGGCAGACCCGTCTGCCGCTTTGATCGGTGAGGCTGAAGTGGTTTTCCAAGAAGGTGCATTGATGTCACCTGTGTACCAGAGGGAGCAATTGGTCTGCGGAAACCGGATCTCTGGTCCGGCCTTGGTCATCCAGATGGACGCAACCACGGTCGTGCCGCCAGGCTGGGGCGGATCGATGGACCCCTTCGGCAACCTGCTGTTTGAGCCGGAATAAACGGGCGATGCCCAATATCACCAATATATTTGGAGTGCCAAGATGACCCAAGGGTCGCAAGAAAGCCCAAAACTCACAGTCCTCTCCATATTCGCTCACCCCGACGACGAGGCGTTTGGCTCTGGAGGGACTCTGGCCGAGTTGGTGCGGAAGGGACACAAGGTGACCACGGTCTGCGCCACCAACGGTGATGTAGGCGAGATCAGCGACCCTTCTCTGGCCACCCCGGAAAACCTCTGGCAAGTACGGCAAGAGGAGATGCGGTCAGCAATGACAGTGACCGGCATCACCGACGTCCGGTTTCTGGGCTACCGGGATTCTGGCATGGACGGCACGCCGGATAACGACAACCCTACCAGCCTCTTTCAGGCCGAACCGGCCAAGGTCGAGTCGCAGGTATTGGCCTTGATCGAGGAATTATCGCCCGACATCGTTTTCACCCATGACCCCACTGGGGGTTACGGACACCCGGATCACGTTACGATCCACCGGCGCATCAAGGAGGCAGTCGATTCGCTCTCCGGGAAAAAACCTCATCTTTACTACGTTTGTTTCCCCAATAAACACTTCAAAAAACTCTGGCAGGATATGACCGAGGCCGGCATCACGCCTCCATTCGCCAAGGAAAAATTAGACGAGATCGGTTCTCCTGACGACTACGTGACCACGGTGAGAGACGTATCGGACCATGTGGAGATCAAGAAAGAATCGCTGAGCCACCATAAGACCCAGCTCGACCCCAATGGCCCGTTTGCTTCGTTGGCCCCGCCAGTGATGACCGCCTGGATGAGTACCGAATATTTCTATCTAGACCAACCTACCGGCGGCGAGCTTCATGAAGATATCTTGGCGCACCTGGCCGACCAAACTTAAGGGGAAATAGATGCCTGTAGACGCGGTAAGCCTGCAAGTTTTCAAGAGCAAGTTCGAATCGGTGGCCGAAGAAATGGGAGTCGCCCTGCAGCGGACGGCGTACTCGCCAAACATCAAGGAACGCCGCGACTTTTCCTGCGCCGTGTTCGACCCAGAGGGCAACATGGTCGCCCAGGCCGCCGATATTCCGGTACACCTAGGAGCCATGCCCGCTTCGGTCCAGGCGGCGTTGCAGGTATTCCCAAATGCCCTGAACCCCGGCGACATCGTGATCCTTAACGACCCTTATATGGGCGGAAGTCATCTGCCTGATATCACGATGGTAGCGCCGATCTATGCCGATGAGAATGGCAAGAAAGCGCTGGCCGGGTTTGTAGCCAACCGGGGCCACCATGCCGACGTTGGCGGCATGACACCAGGCTCTCTCCCTTTATCCACCGAGCTCTATCAAGAAGGGACGATAATCCCGCCGATCAAGCTGGCCCGGCGCGGACGGTTGAACCAAGAGATCATCCAGCTGATCTGCCGCAACTCCAGGACTCCCGAAGAACGGAAAGGCGATCTGGCCGCGCAGACCGCCGCCATAAAAGTTGGCGAACAACGCATGCGGGAGGTGACGGAGCGCTACGGCTTGGCCGACACCCTAGAGCACATGGCCGCCCTACTCGATTACACAGAACGGGTGACCAGGAGGGCCATCAGCAAGATCCCCGACGGCCGTTATGAGATAACCGATTACATGGATGACGATGGGCTTACTCAAGAACTAGTACCCATCACGGTGGCAATCACGGTTGCCGACGATGAAATGACCATCGACTTCACCGGGACTTCGCCACAGCGGCCTGGCTGCATCAACGCCCCGGTGGCGGTGACAAATTCAGCCTGTCTGTATGTGGTGCGCTGCTTATTGGACGAGCAAGCCCCGGCCAACCAGGGCTGTTTTCGGCCATTGAACATCATCACACCGCTGGGCAGCCTGGTTAACCCGGAACCGCAACATGGGGTGGCCGCCGGCAACGTGGAAACCTCACAGCGGATAACCGATGTCTTGCTCGGAGCACTGGCCCAAGCGTTGCCGGATGTCATTCCGGCGGCCAGCCAAGGCACCATGAACAACATGATCATCGGCGGCCACGACCCAGTCCGGAACAAGCCTTTTGTCTACTACGAGACCATCGCCGGCGGCATGGGCGGTAGACCCGACAAGGACGGCATCTCCGCCATCCACACCCACATGACCAACACCATGAATACCCCGGTCGAGGCCATGGAATTTGCATTTCCCCTGCGGCTCAAACGATATGCTGTACGGCGCGGTTCCGGAGGCGACGGCAAGTTCAGAGGTGGTGACGGTGTTATCCGCGAAGTGGAGTTTCTCGCCCCGGCCAGGGTCACGTTGATGTCGGAGCGGAGAAAGCGTCCACCCCCCGGATACCACGGCGGGCATCACGGTGAACTGGGCGAGAACATCTTGCTCAAGGGCGGCTACGAGGAGATCAAACTGGCCGGTAAAGAGTTGGTGGATGTCGAGGCCGGAGACGTTATCAGCATCCGCACTCCCGGCGCTGGCGGCTGGGGCGCACCCGAAGAGAAATGAACCTCCTAAGAAGTCGCTAAGAAATCCCTAAGAAATACCCTATGAAATACCTAGCGCAAAACAAACGCCTGATGTCCGTGGCAGCGGCTGCCCTGATCGCCGTGCTATTGGCAGCCTGTTCGGGTGACCCGACTCCGCTGCGCGACCTGCTGTTGGACCCTTCAGACTTCCCCGGAGAGGTTTTCACCGAGACCAACCTAGAGGACAGCGAATCGAACCTGAACCAACCGGCCGTACAGGTTGAATTGAGCAGCCCAGGTTTAACCGTGCTCGAAAGCCTGGTGCTCTTTGAGACCGAAGAAAGAGCGACGACCATCTTGGCTGGGATCAAACAGGAACAACTGGCCCAGGGTGTGGCGTCGGTCCCGGTGGATGGCTTTTACGATAACTCCGGAGTGATGCAGATACAGCTATACGGAAAAGAAGCCTCGACTCTGTTCTTCGTTGAGGGGCGGGCATTGGTCCGGATCACCGTCAGCGGGGACGGGCAGGCTGATAGGGTATGGGAGATAGCCGGGCTGGCCCGGGAAAAATCCGGCGCCTAACAAAGTCCAGTACACAACCTGTGGACGAGTTGGGTTCTGTCGAGTAAACTAGGGCCGAAAGTAATGAAGCGGCTAGGCTAAATCGTGGGTCTATAAGCCCTGATTTCCGCATGATTGCACAAGAAATTCGCCGAGTAGGTCAGACTCTTTAGTCGGGCCACACACAAAAGGAGATTAAGTAAGATGGTTAGATTCGCACGTTGCAACGCCCTTCTTTCGTTGGCTTTGGATGCTTCCGGAAAGGGTTGCCGCTATGTCGCCAAGGGTGAAAACGATGACGCGGTCGTCTCGGACATGAATGAACACCTGACTTCGGTCCATCAGGTGGACCCAGGTGACATGAAGTTCAACATCTTGGCGTCGACCAGGACTCACAACGGCTAGTCGTCGTCTGCCGGATGGTTCCGGCCGAAATTTGGAATAAAGAAAAGCCCGGGCGTTGTCCGGGCTTTTTTTATTGATACCGCGCCTATTGATACCGCGTCAGGTTATACCGTCTCAGGTTTAAGCCGGTTCGACGAAGACCCGTTCAGGGGTGGTGGTCGGATAGATGGCCAACACCTTGGCCGGCTTGTCCGACTGGTTGGTGATGGTGTGTTTGGCTCCCGCAGGCGCCAGCATCACGTCGCCTGGCCCCAAGGTACGGGTCTCACCTTCCAAGATCGCCTCGATGTTCCCTTCCACGACCAGGGTTACCTCTTCGTAACCTGGATGGACGTGCAGGGCCAGACCGGCGCCAGGGTCGATGGCGGCATTGACCACGGTCAGGTTCTCCCCACCGTTATCCTTGCCAACCAGGGTCGTTGCTTGAGTTCCCGAGGTGGAACCGCCGGTTTGGGCATCGCCTTTCATGACGAATGGCATGATTTACTCCGTTGGGCTTGTTTAAGAAATTTACTTGCCGTCGTCGAAACTAACGATGATCACGGCGTTGGCGATGAGCAGGCCATCATTGCCGTCAACGCTGGGTATCTCGAGTCCGCCGACGACAGCTTTGCATGAGCCTTTGCCGTTGCCGTGGGGAAGGGAGGCCTGGACAGCCTTTGTGTCTACCTGGTCCGGCTTGGTTACGCCGATGGTGACATCAACGGTCATTTCGTCGGCGGTCTTGCCGATCATCCTTTGAAAGCCAAGACTGCTATGATGAATGGCGTCGAAAACAGCCCGGGTGGCCGCCTTGGTGTAGTCCAGCCCATGGACGTCCACGCCCATTCCCATCTCGG
>CAVOAA010000114.1:0-9650 GCA_963693555.1 Dehalococcoidia bacterium
GGTGTCTACCCCCACGGTTCTATCATGCAGCGTCCAAGCCGACGTACAGGCAACGTCCAGGCACAGGATTGGTCAGCTAAGACCCTGGGCAAGCAAGGCCAACGTGTTCTGGCCAGCGTGGGCGCCTATGGAGGCCCAGAGCGAGCCTGTGCGCCAGTACAGCCAGGCAAACAAGAAGCCGGTGATGAAGATGGGTATCAACACGCCAACCGACAGATGGAAGCCGCTGAACACTGCGGCACTGACCAGCATGGCTCCCAAGGGACCCAAACGCGGGATCAACCCTCTAAAGATGAACCCCCTGAAGAAAAGCTCTTCGCTCATGGGGGTGATGAATGCCAGGGCCTGGAAGGTGAGGAGCACCGCGAAGCCGTCGAAAAAGACGTCCGATTCCACCACCGGAGTCGCGAGTTCGTCCAGTTCCAGCCATGCGACGATGCTTGAGTATATGGACGTGGCAATAAGACTGGTGGCCAGCACTCCGAACATCAGTAAGACCGTCCGCTTCCGAGGACGTCTGACCCGGCTGAGCCGCAAAACAGCCAGAGGGAACCTGGAATGCCGCAACCCCAGATACCAGACAGTGCCAACGATGGACAGACCCATCAGATGCACGCTGATCCAGGTTGCTACCGCGTCTTCTTGTTCCGGATACAGATTACCGACGACCAGAGCAGCGGCCGCAGCACTGAGCAGGGAGGCCATGACGAGGATGATCCCGCCGATGATATGCCGAATCCCCCAGGGCACGTCTCCCATCTTGTGGTTCACCCGCCCGCCGGCCGCCGCAGACTCGGAGGGGCTTCCGTATGCTGCAGCCAGGGGGCCGGCGTACTCATATCCGCAACTGGAACAATGGGTCTGGCCCGCCTCCCAAGCGCTGCCGCAACTGGAGCAAAATGACAAACTACCCAAGGTCTGCTCCAATGGGTTCTCGCTGGGCTCGTCCGCTGGCTGCGGAAAGTTATCGCCGGGCGGCAATTCGGCTCTGCACGTTTTCCTCGATGGTCATCGTATAAATTATAGCAACATACCCTGCTAATCCAAGTGTACGGGCGATTTTTGGAGACGTGGCAGTGATCGGAAAAATGCCATTAATTGCCAGAACAAATATCGTCGGCCATAATGGCGGCGGCCCAAACCGGCCTCGGGAGATGACTACATGGCCTCAGAGAAACAACTGTCCCGGGAAGATTTCGACCGCATCGCGGAACTACAGGGTATAACCGGCGAACCGGCCTATCTTGATGAGCTCTTCGCCCAGGCGCGCGGGGTGTTCATGATGGCGGAGACCATCAAGGGCATTGACGTCACTGGCGTTGAGCCGGAGATGGCATTTATCCCACCCACTGATTAACACCCCTTAGCCACCGCCTAGCCACATAAAACCCGGAGGCATCGCTTTAATGGACACATTAGAAATCTGCTACATGAGCGCCGGAGACCTCTCCAAGCTGGTCAAGAGTAAAGAGATCTCCCCAGTCGAGATAATCGACGCCCACCTCACCAGGATAGAGGCCACCGAGCCGGTGCTGAATTCGTTCATAACCCTGCTGGCAGACGAGTCCCGAAAAGCGGCCAAGCAAGCAGAAAAAGACATTCAAGCCGGTCGGTACAAAGGCCCTCTCCACGGCATCCCCGTGGGTCTGAAAGACCTCTATAACACCGGCGGAGTACGTACCACCTCAGGCTCCAAGATCTTCGACAACTTCATCCCAGACGAAGATTGCACCGTGGCTGCCAAGTTCCAACAGGCCGGCGCCATCCTACTGGGCAAGCTCAACATGCACCAGTTCGCCTACGGGCCCACCGGCGAGAACCCAGACTACGGCCACATGCACAACCCCTGGAACCCAGAGATGATCACCGGCGGCTCCAGCGGCGGCTCCGGATCAGCTGCGGCGGCAGGCCAGTGCACCATAACCACCGGCAGCGACACCGGAGGCTCCATCCGCATCCCGGCGGCCCTCTGCGGAATCGTCGGCCTCAAGCCCACCTACGGGCTAGTCAGCCGCTGGGGACTGACGGCGTTGTCCTGGTCGCTGGACCACCCTGGCCCCATGGTCCGCACGGTTGAAGACGCCGCCATCACCATGAACGTCATCGCCGGACACGACCCCAAGGACGTTGCGTCGGCCAAGGTGGACATCCCCGACTACACCACCGCGCTGACGGGCGACGTTCGGGGCTTGCGCATCGGGATGCCCAAAGAATACTTTGAAGCGCCTCTCGACCCTCAGGTGAGAAAAGCTGTGCTAGACGCGATAAGCGTGCTGGAAAGCATGGGCGCCGTGGTCAAAGAGGTCTCGTTCCCCATGTTCAACCAGTCTCAGGCAATCTCCAGCACGGTGCTGATGGCCGAGGCCAGCGCCTTCCACCGCGACCTCCTGGAGCAGGACGGCCACCAGCTCTATGAGCCGGTGCGCCAGCGGCTGGAGGCCGGGTTATTCATCACAGCGGCCGATTACCTGAGAGCACAACAGGCCCGGACCATTCTGGACCAGGAAGGACGCCGGCTCCTTGACGAGGTCGATCTGTTGGCCGGCCCCACCGAGCCGATCGTTGCCCCGGAGATAATGGCCCCCAGGGTGCTGGCGGGAGAGCAAGAGATCGGAGTCGTCGGCGCATTGACTCAGTACACCCGGCCGTACAACATCAACGGGTTTCCGGCGATATCGGTGCCCTGCGGGTTCTCGGACACGGGACTTCCCATCGGACTGCAACTGGCGGGAAAGCCCTTTGACGAACTGACGGTCCTGCGCGCGGCCCATGCCTACGAACAAGCCACCGACTGGCACACCCGCCGCCCGCCGCTGTAGACCGGTCAGTCGCAGAAAACGCCGCCGATAGTAACCAGAGACAATGATCGTCCATGCCTGCTGATCCGCACGGCTAACGGGGTCCGTATTTCGTGTAGAATTCCATTACGACCTACGCTATGCGCGGCGGCGGCCCTCAGGGCCGTTAAAGATGGAGATCGGCAGATTGGCGGAAATCACCCCGAAAATCACCCCGGAAATCACCACTGTAACTTTTGACCTCTGGCAGACCCTGTTGGTCGACAAGCAGGACCTGGGGCAGGCCCGCGCCATGGTCCGGCTGGAGGGCGCTCAATCTGCTCTGGCCAAGTTCGGTGAAGACTTTGAGATCGACCACATCCGCGAGGCGTATATGTCCTGCTTCCAGCAGTGCCGGGAAGTGCGGGACCGCGGCCTGGATGTGGATTTCCGGGAACAGGTCACAATCTTCGTCAACCACATCAGACCCGGCCTGGCAGAACGCCTGGATAACACGGTCATGGATGAGATTGCCGAGTTCTATTCCGACTCTTTCTTCGTCCACCCGCCACCGGCTCATGGCGATGCTGTCCAAGTATTGCAGGGTATCAAGGACATGGGCTTCAAAATGGGGCTGATCTCAAACACTGGAATGACTCCGGGCTTCACCTTTCGTTCGTATATGGCAGAGCACGGTATGTTGGAGTATTTCCAGGTGCTGACTTTCTCCGACGAAGTGAAGCTGGCCAAGCCCGGCAGCGAGATATTCATGATGACGCTCAAAGCGCTGAACGCCACGCCAGAGCAGACCATCCACGTGGGTGATCACGTGACGAACGACGTGGTGGGCGCCAAGCGCTGCGGCATGAAAACGATCTGGATAACAGGGTTCTACGAAAGGGAAGACCTCAACGATCCGGAAACGGAACCGGACATCACGGTCGACTCGCTGGCCGCGGTCTTACCGGCCGTCGCCAAGCTGGCCGGGCGTGCCTAGCTCGGTGAAACCTCAGGCACGGAAAGACGTTTGAAAAAAGACGTTTGACAAACAGATGCCCCAGGGTGATAGTGTCGACACACTCGCACATCTTGACGATTGATAATACCGAATTGATCATTATTTGCTAGAATTCGGTAGAATTCTTTACAACTTAAGGGTATTCAGCACAAACAGCACTAGCTAGATTTGTATCTGACATGGGTGACGGGATGCTAAAAAGGGTCCTGACTGGAACACAGCATGGCTGACGCAGCCGAACTTAACGAGCTTTGCGCGGCCGTTTTGCGAAAACGGCCGCTTATCCTGGTGAGCAACCGTGGCCCGGTTGAGCATCAGATGTCCGCCGATGGCCGTCCTGAGGCCCGCCGTGGCAGTGGTAGCGTGGTCACTGCGTTCAGCTCCCTGGCCCAAAAATTTGAGTTCACCTGGGTGGCCAGCGCCATGGGCGAAGGCGACCGGTTGGTCTCCGACAACGGCCAAGGCCCCCACCTGAGGTCGCCACTTCCCGGTCACCAGATAAACCTGCGCTACGTGGTCACGCCTCGGCGCGTCTACCACAAGTACTACAACATCCTCTGCAATCCGCTGCTCTGGTTCCTCCAGCACTACATGTGGAACCCGCCATACAATCCCAACGTCGATGCCGCCGTGCACGACGCTTGGGAGACCGGCTATATCCCCGTTAACCAGGCCTTTGCCAATGCCGTGATCGAGGAAGCCCGTGGCCTGGAGCAGGCGCCGATAGTCATCGGTCACGACTATCACCTGTATCTGCTTCCGGAATTCGTCCGGAAGGATGTCCCCGATGCCGTGATCCAGCACTTTGTCCACATACCATGGCCAACGCCTCAATACTGGCACATGGTTCCTGGCTACATCACACGGCGCATCTGCGAGTCCCTCTGCGCCACCGATTTGCTGGGTTTCCAGACCATCGGTGACGTCCGCTGCTTCCTGGACACGGTGGATGAGTTCGTACCGGGCGTGACGGTGGACCGCAACAACCACACGGTCTCCCACAATGGCCGCACGACATCGGTCAAGGTCTACCCAATCTCCATCAACGTGGAGGAAGTGCAACGGATCGCCAACACCCCCAGGGCACTGGACTATGAGGGCAGGCTGACCGCCGATACCGGCGAAATCACCATCGTCCGCATCGACCGCGCCGAACCCAATAAGAACGTCGTCCGCGGCTTTCGGGCCTACGAACTGCTGCTGTCGCGCCACCCGGAATTGGTCGGCAAGGTAAAATTCCTGGCCTTCTTAGTGCCGTCCCGCACCCATATCCGCCAGTACCAAAGGTACATGGACGAGATACAGCAGGTCATTCAGCAGATAAATAGCAACCACGGGACGCCTGACTGGCAGCCCATCGTGCCGTTCATCGAGAATAACTATACGCAGGCGATTGCCGGCATGAAGTTGTATGACGTGCTGTTGGTGAACACCATAATCGAGGGCATGAACCTGGTCGCCAAGGAAGGCCCGGTGGTCAATGACCGCGACGGCGTATTGGTCCTTTCCCACAGCAGCGGAGTCTACTCTCAGCTTGCCGACGGCGCCATCAGCGTGTCTCCCACCGACATCGAAGGCACCATGGAAGCGCTCTACCAGGCGATCACAATGTCCGCCGAAGATCGCAAAGACCGGGCGGCCCGGATGCTAGAATTGGTCTGCCGTGAGGACATCCACAACTGGCTCTACCAGCAGTTAGACGACATATCCGGCATCTTGTAACCGGCTCTAAACCCCATCGCTAGGCTGGATAATTGCCGGGGCTAGGGGTAAAGTAATGATGTGGCGTAAGTACGCCCACTCAAGATTTTTCACGTGCCTGCGGGCCCTGTTTACGAAGTTGCAGTCGTGGAGAAAACGATACACATGGAACAGCTGTTCAACCCACAATTGCCCGACGGCGGGCGTCCTGAGATTCAGCTTTGTATCTTCCCGCACCTCCCTGAGTTCTTGGTCATAGACTCGCGGGGAGATGACCCTCAGGTGATGCTGCTCAGCACCGACGAAGTCTTTGGCGAAGAGTTCTATCGAACGGTCGAGTCTGAGTTCTCCGAAACCCTGCGCTCTTCCCGGGAATTCCTCTTCTCCCATTTCATGAACCTACCAGTGTCCATCGAAGAATCGGTGCGGGACATCGCCATGACCTTCATCCTGGACCGGCTGGGAGTGCAGGTGGAAGATGAGGACGATATTCCGTCCGTGGTCGTCTACGTGGTCAGCGGCGGTGCCCTGACAACCCAGTCCGAAAAGATATTGAACGGCCTGAACGACCTGATCCACAGCAGTTCCAACAGCCCCGAGTCGGACCGGTGGACAAAGACCATCGCCGACCTAGTACAGCGGGAAACCGCGATCATGCAAAAGGTGAACGAGCAGCAGATGGAGGACGCTCTAAAGGGCGATTCCCCCGACTACTTCACCCTCTGGGAAAGCCGCAACTAACCCATCTGGCCCCGAAACAGGGGACAACGCCTGCCCTCCATTCTCCTAGCGCACCTTTCGGTCTCTCCCCTATAATCCCAGTACCTGATAACGACATGGGAGCGACAGATGGACCGGATAGGATTGTCGATCAACACCAGGGGCGAGACCACCGACCAAGAGCTGATATCCATGGCGCAGCTCGCCGACGAACAGGGATATCACTCATTCTGGGCTGCTGAGTCCTGGGGCCGCGACGCTTTCACCGTGCTGACCATGATCGCCTGCAATACCCAGAACATTCGCCTGGCCACCGGCATCGTCAACGTGTTCAGCCGCACTCCCGCGCTCATCGCCCAGACCATAGCCTCCCTCGACATCCTGTCCCAGGGGCGGGCCATATTGGGGTTGGGCAGCAGCGGAAAAGTGGTTGTGGAAGGCTGGCACGGCGTGCCCTTCGATGGACCGTTAGCGCGGACTCGGGAGTACATCGAGATAATCCGAACCGCCCTGAGCGGAGCTGCGGTGAACCACGATGGCAAGTACCACCAGATGAGCCGGTTCCGGATGATCTCTCCTCCGGTCCAAGAGCGCCTGCCGATCTACATCGCCAGCCTGGGCCCCAAAAACCTGGAGCTGACCGGAGAGCTGGCCGATGGCTGGCTGCCTATCTGGTTGAACCGGGAACGCATCCCCGAACTGCAGGAACAGATCGCCGTTGGCGCGGTCAAGTCAGGCCGAAACGCCTCCGACGTGACCATTGCCCCCTATCTGATGTCCTACACTTCCAACAGTAACGATGACCTGGGCCACGGCGAGCAATTGTTGCGGGCACACATGGCCTATTACATCGGCGGGATGGGCACCTATTACTTCGAAAGTTTTAGCCGGGCCGGGTTCGCAACCGAGTCCAAGGCTATCCAGGAAGCATGGGGTTCCGGGAACCGGGACCAGGCGGCTGCCACGATATCCGACAAGATGCTCGAGAGCGTTTCGGTGTTGGGAGATGCCCAGCAATGCCGAGACCAGATGAGCACGTTCCGGAAGGCCGGGGTGGATATTCCCATTTTGACCTTCCCTCACGGGACTGACCTAGACGCCATTCACCGGACGATACAGGCGTTGGCTCCACAGGCTGGAACTTAGTGGCTATTTCGATACAAGCATTGGCTCCGCAGGATGGAACTTAGTGGCTATTTCGATACAAGCATTGGCTCCGCAGGATGGAACTTAGTGGCTATTTCGATACAAGCATTGGCTCCACAGACTGGAACTTAGTGGCCATTTCGATAGAAGCATTGGCTCCGCAGGATGGAACTTAGTGGCCATTTCGATAGAAGCATTGGCTCCGCAGGATGGAACTTAGTGGATACTACGATCAAAGCCCTGGCCCGGGAGAAAGCTGCTTAATGGCATCCAAGATCGGCGTGATCTCAGACACCCATTCGGCCGGCAGCGGACGGGACTTACCCGTAAAGATACTGGACGCTCTACGCGGGGTGGACCTGATCCTCCACTGCGGCGACCTCGAATGTCTGGGCGTCTTGGATTATCTGGAAGAGGTGGCCCCGTTGCTTGGGGTGCGCGGCTACGAAGACCCCTTGGAAGACGGAGACCGTCTCGCCATGACGACCAGAGTCGTCAAGGTCGAGGGCGTGTCCATCGGCATGATCCACGACATTCAGTGGCCCGGCCCCAAGATACC
Organism: Dehalococcoidia bacterium; assembly: GCA_963693555.1. Lineage (GTDB taxonomy): Bacteria > Chloroflexota > Dehalococcoidia > Lucifugimonadales > UBA3495 > UBA9611. Next base: position 7,922 of record CAVOAA010000114.1, read on the forward strand.
CACCAGCCCCGACGGCTCTGACCTGGTCTTCCCAGAAGGTAACGGGCGAGAGATCTTGGCTCGCAAGTTCAAAGAGCCGGTGGACGTGGTCCTCTACGGCGACACCCATGAGGAAATAGTCACCTATTGGGACGGCGTGATGATCTTGAACCCGGGCAGCCCGACCTACCCCGGACGGCGTCACAAACGGGGAGTACTGGGCACCATCGGCATCTTGGATATCGACGGGGAAGACGTCAGCGGCCGGATCATCGAACTGGACCCGTCGGGTCTGCTCATCAGCCCCTGATCAATTCGGCTCGCCAGCGCGGCATAATGGTAGCCTGGAAATAACGAAAGGGCCGGTCCTTACGCGTAAGGACCGGCCCTTTCGTTTGCTTGATTTGGTCTATGTGATCTTGTCGATGAGCGGGGTGACCTCCAGGAAAACCGGAGCGAACACCAGAGACACTATAGCCATCAACTTCAATAGGATGTTCAGGGACGGGCCCGACGTGTCCTTGAACGGGTCGCCGACCACGTCGCCCTCCACCGCGGCCTTGTGGGCGTCGGTGCCCTTGCCGCCGTAGTGGCCAAGTTCCACGTACTTCTTGGCGTTGTCCCACGCGCCGCCAGCCGTGGCCATCATGATGGCCAGCATGAATCCGGCGCCAACCGCGCCGATGAGCATGCCGCCAAGGGCTTCAACACCCAGGACAAAGCCGGTGGCCAGAGGGGCCGCCACCGCCATCAGGCCTGGCAGGATCATTTCCTTGAGCGCGCCCTTGGTGGCGATGTCTACGCATTCTTTGTAATCAGGTTCGGCTGTCCCCTCCATCAGCCCGGGAATCTCCCGGAACTGGCGGCGGACTTCATCCACGATGGACATCGCCGCCCGGCCCACAGCCTTCATGGTAAAGGCGGAGAACAAGAAGGGCAGCATGGCGCCGAAGAGGGTACCCACGATCACAGTGTGGTCCAAGAGGTTGATCTCTTTGATCTCGGCCGCTATGGCGAACGCCGCCAACAGCGCCAGGGAGGTCAGCGCAGCCGACCCGATGGCGAACCCTTTGCCGGTGGCCGCCGTGGTGTTGCCCAAGGCGTCAAGGGCGTCGGTGCGCTCTCTGACTTCGGGGGCAAGCTGTGCCTGCTCGGCGATACCGCCGGCATTGTCCGCGACGGGGCCGTAAGCGTCGGTTGCCAGTGTGATTCCCAGGGTGGACAGGAGGCCGACGCCGGCCAAAGCCACTCCGTAGAAGCCAGCCAATTCAAAGGCGATGATGATGGTGAAGCCCACCGCTACCAGAGGAATCACCGTGCTGATCATGCCGGTGGCGATACCCGCGATCATTACCGTCGCGGCCCCGGTCTGTGATGCCTCAGCTATCTGCTGAGTCGGTTTGTAGTCGTATGACGTGTAGTACTCAGTGGACAGGCCGATGATTATCCCTGCTGACAGGCCCGTTATTATCGCCCAGAACCATTTGATTTCCATGTCCAACGAGAGCACGACCACCAAGGCAAAGACCGCGAGCAGGATGCCCGAGGCGAAGATGCCCCGCCGGAGCGCCCACAAGAGCTGGCCGAAGTCGGCCTGCTCCTTGGCACGCACCACGAAGGTTCCCAAGATTGCGGCCACGATCCCGGCGCCAGCCAGCATCAGCGGCAAAACTGCTTTATCGGAGTCCCAGGCGACCGCAGCGCCGGCAGTTCCAGCGGTAGCCAATGCGATGGCGGCGATGATAGAGCT
>CAVOAA010000115.1:0-9639 GCA_963693555.1 Dehalococcoidia bacterium
TGGGTTCGTCCAGCAACGCCACCACGGGGTCGTGGGCCAACGACTGGGCCAGTTTGACCCGCTGCTTCATGCCGGTGGAGTACTGACCGATGGGCCGGTACCGCTCTTCTTCCAGACCGACGTGCCGCAAGATGTCCGCCGCCCGGGTACGGGCCTGGGATGGCGGGATGCCGCTCACCTGGACCATGTGGGTGAGAAATTCGGATGCGGTGATGGCGGCGGGGAGGCAGTCATGCTCCGGCATGTAACCCAGCCGAGCTCGAATCTCCAGGGACTCGTAGGGTTTCTCGCCCAACACCTCAGCAGAGCCGGACGTCGGTTTAAGCAGGCCCAAGAACAGCTTGGTCGCCGTACTTTTACCCGCGCCGTTGGGGCCGAGCAGTCCGGTTATGCCGTCACTCACCTGGAAGTCCACAGACTCCAGGGCGATGGTCTGCCCGTAACGCTTGGTCAGTGATTTAGCTTCTAGTAGTGTTGCCACGCCAGTATTATAACGGGCGGTGCGGTTGGGCTTGCTCACCGATGCGAGGGATTTTTGCCTAGTACCAATTGACTAGTTGTGGAGAGCAGACCATAGTGCATCGGAACGGATGGAGAGGAGGCGGCTCATGGCGACACTCGTGACCGGCGGAACGGGATTCGTAGGGGCGAACATCGTTAGAGACTTGGCCCGGAACGGGCATGACGTGATCAGCTTTGATATCAACGGGCCGGACAAGCTGCTCCAGGACTTTCTGGCTGACTCGCCGCCGGTAACCTTCGTTCAGGGCGACATCGTCGATCGGGCGTCAGTGGAGCGCTTGGGGCAAGAGCATCAGATCGACAAGATCGTCCACGCGGCAGTCTACACGGTCAACCGGGAAGCATTGGAGATCGAACGCAGCCGGGACGTCATCGCTATCAACCTCGAGGGCACAGCCAATCTACTTGAGCTGGCCCGGACTCAGAAGGTTGACCGGTTCATCTACGTCAGCTCTGGCGCGGCCTACGGACCAGCCCTACCCGGCGACCAGACCCTGAATGAAGACACCCCGCCCGCCCCGGACTTTCTCTACGGCATCACGAAATACGCCAGTGAGATGATCACCCATCGTTACGGAGAGCTCCACGGCCTGTCGACGGTCAGTGTCCGCCTCAGCACGCCCTACGGCCCCATGGAACGGGTAACCGGCCACCGGGCTGTGATGTCCGTGTTTTACGACTGGACCGGCCGGGTAGTGCGGGGAGAGTCCATCACCGCCGATGACATGGACCAGGGCCGGGATTACATCTATATCGCCGACATTGCTGACGGTATCCGCACGGTGCTGGACGCGCCGACGCTGCCGCACGGCCTCTATAACCTCACCACCGGAATCTGGGTGACATTCCAGCAGATACTGGACAGCGTGATCAAGCTATCGCCGAGCACAGAGGTAGTGACCCCGGCGGCGCCTCCGGCCAAGCCAGACGTCCATAGTTATTCCAGAGGCCCAATGTCGGGACACCGGCTCTTTGAGGACCTGGGATGGACCCCCAATTTTGACCTGAACGCCGGACTGGCCGAATACATCCAATGGCGCAAGGATTCCGGTTTTATAGACTGATCAAGCCCGGTAATTAAATCTGAGCGTTTTGACAAATACCGAGGGCCGGAATAGGATTGGCGCCTCAGGCCCACACGCCTATCAATAATAAATTTCCCTACGGAGGCATCACACCATGGAAGCCACAGGAATCTCTCACATCGCAGTTTGCGTTAGGGACATGGACAAGTCCCTGGCTTTCTACCGAGACATCTTGGGCATGAAAGTAACCAAGGACTTCTTGCAGGACACCAGTACCGGCGGACTGACCCATACCTACAAGCACAAGCGCGACAACCGCCGCACCGTATATCTGGACTGGGGTCAGGAACAGTTTTTCGTGATGACCAGCCACCCCGGAGACAAGACTGACGGCGACGCCATCAAGTTGGACCAGGTCGGTGTTAGTCACGTGTCATTCACAGTCAAAGACGTGAAGGGGCTGGCCGATGAACTCATCGCCGCCGGAGTGGAGATCGCCGGTGGCCTCGAGGCGTTTGCCGATGCCGATGGCAACATCCGGACCTTCTTTGCCTTTGATCCCGACGGGATAATGGTCCAGTTCGATAGCGGCATCGAGTCCTAGACGCTGCCGTCATAACGATAGTCCATACCACTTAAAAGCCCGGCATCTAAGCCGGGCTTTTACTCAATAAGAGGTGTAAGGCATGGCCAGCAAGACTTCAGCAGGCAGGGACATCCACTGGGGGATATTCGACTGGGTCGAGTGGGACCCCAACTCCCCTTCTCAGATATTCGATGACCGGTTGAGTCTGCTGGAATACGCCGATAAGCAGGACTTCTACTGCTATCACGTCGCCGAGCACCATACCACTCCCCTGAGCGTCGCCCCATCCCCCGGCATGTACCTATCGGCGGTTGCCCAGCGCACCTCCCGCATCCGGCTGGGCCCCTTGGTCTACTTGATCCCGCTGTACAACCCCCTCCGCCTGATACAGGAAGTCTGCATGCTGGACCACCTGAGCCACGGACGGCTGGAGTTGGGAGTCGGTCGGGGCATCGTGCCCTATGAGGTAGCCCGGTTCGGAGTCGATCCCGAAGAAGGGCGGGCCATGTTCGATGAGGCGCTTGAAGTGCTGCTCAAGGGCCTGAACAATGAGACGCTTAATTACGAAGGCAAGTTCTACAACTATAAAGACATCAAGTTTTGGATCAGGCCCTACCAACAACCACACCCGCCCATCTGGTACGCCAGCGGCAACCTGGAGACAGTGCCCTGGATGGCCAAGAATGGCATCCATACCAGCCACATCTTCGACACCAACGCCGTCACCAAGAAGCATTTTGACCTGTATCAGGAGTTGTGGGAGAAGCACAAGGGAGACCCGGACCGGATCAACAACGGCACCGAAGAACCTAAGCAGGGCCAGACCCGCCACCTCTACATCGCACCCACCGACGCGGAGGCCATCGACCAGGCCCGTACCGGCTGGAAAGCCTGGTGCGACAACATCAACTACCTGTGGAACGTCGGCAATTCTGACTTCTTGAAATGGCTGTACGACTTCGACGCGCTGTTGGCCGACGAGAAGATAATCGCCGGGTCGCCGGAGACGGTCAGAGAGAAGGTCTGGCGGGCGGTCGAAGAATCGAACATCAATTATTTCATCGGCGTCTTTGCCTGGGGCAACATCCCCCACGAAAACGCCATGCGTTCCATGAAATATTTCGTGGACGAGGTCATGCCCAGCGCCTAGCAATGCCTAGTAGTGACAGTTATTGGCGTAGGGGCAGGTTTCCAACCTGCCCTGTTCCTGGGAGACCAAGATATCTGCGGAAACAGAATGGTGTTGCGGCGCATATTGGTCCTGTAGATTCGGGGTTGGTCTGTGCGAATCCAGGCGGGTTAGAAACCCGCGCCTACGGGAGACCGCGTCATTGGCGAGATGGGTTGGTTGGATCGCATCGACAATATTTCGTGGACGAGGTCATGCCCAGCGCCTAGCAATGCCTAGTAGTGACGGTTATTGGCGTAGGGGCAGGTTTCCAACCTGCCCTGTTCCTGGGAGACCAAGCCATCAGAGGAAACCGGACGGTTTTGCGGCGCAGGTTGGTGTTGTAGATTCGGGGTTGGACTGTGCGAATCCGGGCGGGTTAGAAACCCGCGCCTACGGGCGATTGGGCCACTGGTGCGAGGGTTTGGTCGGGGTGACGGACTGTGCTGCCGGGTAACTAGGCCAGCTTGTACTCCAGGTTCTGCTTAACCCCTGGCCATTCATTCTTCACGATGCTGAAGAGTACGGAGTCTCTTTCTCGCCCGTCCGGCATCAACATGTGGTTCCGGAGAATTCCCTCTTCCTTGGCTCCGAGCCGCGAGATTGCTCGCCGGGAAGCGGTGTTGAGGTAGTCGGTCAACAGCTCCACCCGGTTCATCTCTAGGGTCTCGAAAGCATGGGTGAGCATCAGAAGCTTGGCTTCGGTATTGATGCGGGAGCGTTGCCAGGTTTTTCCGAGAAATGTGAACCCGATCTCGACTCGTTTATTGGGTAGGTCCGCCTTCATGAACCGGGTTGAGCCGGCTATCTGACCGTTACCGCTCTTGTCGATCGTGGCGAATGTCAGGCCGTCACCCCGCTCTTGGGCGCTCTTCGCGTTGGACAGAAACTGGTCGATATCGTCGGGGTGGGGGACCAAGGTCACGAATATCTTCCACAGTTCGCCGTCTGATATGGCCTGGTAAAGCCCGTCTTTATGGCGCGTATCTAAAGGCTCCAGGCGGACGTGTTGTCCCTCTAAAACTACGGGTTCAATACTCATCAATGGTCCTCAGTAACTGGTCGAAAGAGACGTCGGGATTCCCGACGGAGAGACATCGTATTATTCCCCTCGGCGACCGTCAAGCTCCACCGAGTCGATGCTTTTTGGCCCCCTTATGCCACCGCATCCCAAAGATGTTGAACTGAATCGGCTAATCGGCTGCATTGGACACGCGCCTACTGCTGGCAGTACCATCTTTGAGGTCCCTTCCGGCTTTTTCACTCCTATATCTCAAAAAGTGGTCCCTGTAGTCCGATGCCTCCCGCCAGCGTCTCCATCAACTCTTGAAAGTAAAACTAAGCCGGGCCGCTGGCCCCATATCCATCCTTAGGCAGCGCAATTTCGGCCTCATCTGGTCGGCAATGACCATGTCGCAGATGGGGTCTCAGATGGAAACAGTGGTCGTCGTCTGGTACGTCTTGAACCTAACCGACTCTCCGTTCCTGGTCGGACTTACCGCCACCGCCCGATTGGGGTTCAACTTCCTCGCCCTGTTCGCCGGAGCCACGGCTGACATTGTGCCGCGCCGGACGTTGATGATGGTCGTCCAGGCGGTCCTAGCCACTCTGGCCGTGGTGATGCTGGTACTGATCGTCTCCGGGCAGATCGAAGTCTGGCACATCTTCATCGTGACGTTGGGTGCCGGCCTGGCCCGTATCTTCCAGATGCCGACTGCGCAGTCGCTGGCCGTGGATAGTGTGTCTACCGAACGCATCCCCAACGCCGTGGCTCTGATCAGTGCCGCCATGAACATCGCTCTAGTCTTGGGGCCGATCATGGGTGGATTGCTGTTCGACTTCTTCGGACCGGAGGGCGCCTACGTCTTGGTGGCCTCTTTGTATATCGCCAGCGGCGTGGCCACGTTCATGATGGGCGAAACGCGGATCAGCGAAGCCGTGAAACGGGAATCGGTTTTTACCATGGTTGCCGAGGGCTTGAGGTACGTCAAAGGCGAGCAACTGCTCTGGTCGGCCTTGCTCGTAGCAGTGATTTTCAACATCACCGGATTTTCGTTCCACACCACACTTGTCCCCATATTCGCCAAGGACTTCTTGGATCAGGACTCAGTCGGGCTGGGCATACTCATCTCATCTTTCGGAATCGGTGGCCTGGCCGGGTCCATGTTCTGGGCGTCGATACCTAATCTGAAGCACACCGGCCTCCTCTGCATCCTGGCTGTATGCGGCTGGCACGCAACCATGATCGTGTTCGCCACCTCGACGAACTTCTACCTGTCGGTGGGAATCCTGGTGGTCACCGGCATGATGTTCTCTTCAAGCCTGGTGTTGGTTCTCACAGTGCTGATGAAGACCGGCCGGCCCGAGTTCCGGGGGCGTCTGATGGGCCTGAGGACGCTGGCGATCTATGCCCACGCCTTTGGCAGCCTGGGTGCGGGTGCGGTGGCTGGCATGTTGGGGGCGCCGACCGCGGCGGTTCTGTCTGGCATATTCGGCATAGCCATGATGATTGTCCTGGCATTGATCGCGCCCAAACTGCGACGATTTTAGGCTTAGATCAAGGCCCACCTGGGTACCGACTCCGAATCCTTTCTGACCTTGGCCCCCGTGTCCCGGGCGTTGGGCTCGAAGGTTTCCAAGATGCTCCAGAACCGCTTCGAGTGGTCCAGTCTGCGGCAGTGGCACAATTCATGGACCAGCACGTACCTGGCCAGGGGTTGAGAGAGGAATAGCAGGTTGCGGTTCAAGCTGATGGATTTCTCCGCCGAACAGCTTCCCCACTTGGTCCGCTGACGGCGCACCGATACCCGGCTGAAGGGCAGCGACAGCTCCGAGCTTAGGCGGTCTAGCCAGGGGACCAGCGCCTTTTTCGCCCGTTTCTGAAGCCATTGGTTGAGAGCGGCAGCAACCAAGACCGGGTCGTCCACCGGACCGGTCAACATCAACACCCCGTCTGGCTGCTCCGACAGACTTATTTTTTGCGCATCGGTCGGCGAGTAATCGGGTGTCCAGGTCTCGTCCAACAGGCAAAGGCCGATGGACGTGGGCCGTTTTAACTCTTCCACTGGGTGGGTGTTTTCGAGGCTTCTCTTGATCCAATCGGCCTTGGACTGGAGGATCTTTTGAATACCAGACTGTTTGAACCCAACGGGCACCACCACCTCAAGGCCCGTCCACGGCGAGACTTTGATGGTCACCCGCCTGGCTCGCTTGCTCACCCGGACGGTGTACTCCGGCATGGTCCAGTCCCGGCTCATGCGGAGATACCTGAGCTGACACACAGCCCAATAGAAAAGTGGCCAATCTTGAATCGATTGGCCACTCTTTGAAACACTGGTTGGTTCCGGTCCAAGTTAAATAAATCCTAGTAGTGCCGGAGTTCCACCACGTTGTCGTCCGGGTCGTAGATATACAGCGAGATACCGTCGCCGTGGGAACCCCAGCGTTTGCCCGGTCCCGCCTGGATACCCACGCCCATGGCCTCGAATTTGGTCTTGAGTTCTTCCATGTCAGTGGGTTCGATGACCATGCAGAAATGGTCTTGGTTCTTGTCGCCGTCCCGGTCGATGGGGACCTGATCGGAGCCGAAGAAATCGATGATCGTGTCGGCGTTGATCCTGGCTGAGGGAAAACGAATCTCGCCGGCGCGCCATTTCTCCACCCGCTCGGGCTTCAGGCCCAGGACCTCGGTGTAGAACCGAAGGGATTCTTCCACATCTTTGTTCCGCAGAACTATATGGTCCATCTCGGTGATGGTTACCAGCGGTTGGGATTTCGCCGAAGCCTTACTCTGCGTTTCTGTAGCCATGGATCCCTCCTACGTGCGGTTCAGGATTCTGAATTGCGACCAGTATACATCTTGGAACGGAGTCGGAAAACGGGGGTTAGGAATTTGACGGAGCGATTACTACGATGGGAAATCGCCTGGTAGTCCGGGCCTGGTAGGCCTCGTAGCCTGCATAACTCTGCACGAACCTGGGCCAGAGCACCTCGCGTTCGTCTCCGGTGGCTATCTTGGCCGTTCCTTCCCAGCGAGCTCCCTTAACCTGGATCTTAACCTTTGGGTCGCTCCGGATATTCAAAACCCAATCGGGTGCCTTCGGGTGCCCACCGCGAGAGCCGATCACACAAAGGTTTTTGCCGTCCATCAGGTACAAGAGCGGCAAGGTCCTCATGCGCCCTGTCCGGCGTCCTTTGGTGGTCAGAAGCAGGAAATTTACACTGCCCCGGTGAGACACGAACCGGCCGTTGAGCAAGACGTATAGAAACCGGTGTACCCGGCTCAGCAAAGCGCCCATCTTAAAACGAGGCTGTTTAATCTCACTCAACCAGAGGCTCCCAGCGTGTATAAGGACCGGGGATACGGATGAGGTGCTGCAAATCACACCACTCACGCCGGAATTCTACCATTGCCCCTGGCCACCCCTGCGGGCGCAGCGATCGCAAGCAAACCGCTATTCGGTTAACTGGAGCCCTTAGATTCAGTTATAGTTAGATGAGGCGGATCTGATTTTCACGCTTTTGTGACCGCCCAACCAAACAGTTGACCTGCACGGGAGCTCCACCAACCCCATGGCCCTGGTTTCCACCTCAGATCTGGCTGTCCACTACGGCGCCGACATCATTTTTTCGGGCGTCGACCTGGACGTCAACGAACGCGCTCGCATCGGCATCGTCGGCCCCAACGGTGGCGGCAAAACATCGTTGCTCAGAGTCCTGGTCGGAGATCAGCTCGCCAGCGAAGGCAGAGTCGCCCGGTCCAAAGGCATCCAGGTGGGTTACGTCCCGCAGCACCCGCAGATGGATATCGGCGGCACGCTCCGGGAAGAGGTGATGCGGGCCTTCGATCAAGTTCTATCTTTGGAAAAAGAACTGGCAGCCACCGCGGCCAATGGCTCCGACTCTGAGGAAGCCGGCCTGCGTTACGCGGCCCTCTTGGACAGGTATGAAGCCCTGGGCGGGTACGACTACGAACGGTCTGTCGAACGGATGGTGGACGGCCTCGGCCTGAAACCAGAAACCCTGGATTCTCCGGCCTCAACGGCCAGCGGCGGCGAACGTACCCGTGCCGCACTGGCGAAGGCGCTCCTGGGCAACCCGGACCTGCTGGTGCTGGACGAACCGACCAACTACCTGGACCTCAAGGGAGTCACCTGGCTTGAACGCTACCTGACCCACTTCGCCCCGGCGGTGGTGGTGGTCTCCCACGACCGTTATTTCCTCGACGAGATGGCCACGCAGATCTGGGAGATCGACCATGGGCGCATGAACACCTTCCCCGGCAACTTCACCAAGTACCGGCTGCTGAAGGGCGAGCGCGATCTGCGTCAGGCCAAAGAATACGAGGCACAACAGGAATTCATCGCCAAAGAGCAGGCGTTCATCGACCGCTACCGCGCCGGGCAGAGGTCACGTGAGGCCAAGGGCCGGGAGACACGGCTGCAGAGATTAGAACGCATCGATCGTCCTGATTCAGACCGGTCGGTATCTTTGAAGTCGTCCACTGCAACACGGACCGGGCAGGTGGTGCTGAGCACCAAGGGGCTAAAGGTCGGTTATACCGAGGACGATGTCTCGACAGAGCTGCTGACAATACCCGACTTGAAGCTGGCCAGGGGCTCCCGCACGGCGGTTATCGGAGACAACGGCACCGGCAAGTCCACCTTCATAAAGACCGTGCTTGGAATGGTCCCGCCGCTGGACGGCTTCGTCGAATTGGGCCAAAGCGTTAAGGTCGGCTATTACAGCCAGGGCTTGGATGCTTTGACGGACGAGCACACCGTCCTGGAATCCTTCTTGGAGATCAAGAACATGCCCTTCGAGCAGGCCCGGTTCTACCTGGCCCGGTTCTTGTTCCAGGGCAATGACGTGTTCCGGGAAGTGGGCGTCTGCAGCGGCGGGGAGAAAAGCCGTCTGGCGCTGGCTCGGCTGCTGATCACCGAGCCAAACCTGCTGGTACTGGACGAACCGACCACCCATTTCGACATCCCCAGCCGGGAAGCAATGGAGCAGGTACTGCTCGGCTTTCCGGGCACCATCCTTCTGGTGTCGCACGACCGGCATCTGGTCTCGCTGCTAGCTGACTCCTTGCTGGTCATGGCTGACGGCAAAGCCGACGCATTCGAAGGCACGTTCGCGGAGTGGTCAGAAGCTCAACGCGAGGCTGGATCAGAGGCTGTCGCGACACGATCGCGGGAGAAATCGACACCGACACCGGCGCCAAAGCCTGAGCCGGTGAAGTCGCAAGGGCCGAAACGCCGAAACCCAGCAGCGCCGGTGGTCGACATGGAACAGCTGATCATTGACCTGGAAAACCGGTTGAAAGAGATCGAAACCCA
>CAVOAA010000116.1:0-9598 GCA_963693555.1 Dehalococcoidia bacterium
TGGTGAAGATCGAGCAGGACATCGGCTTCGAGCAGATGGCCCTGATCGGCTGCGGAGCAACCACGGGCCTCGGGGCGGCGCTGAACACCGCCAAGGTAGAGCCCGGCAGCACGGTGGCTGTCATCGGCGCCGGTGGAGTGGGCCTGAACGCCATCCAGGGGGCCAAGCTGGCCGGAGCGCTCCGTATCATCGCCATAGATGCCGTGGAGGACAAACTAACCCTCGCCCGTGAGTTCGGGGCCACTGACGTTATCGACGCCTCCAGCGGCGATGTCGAAAAGCGGGTCAAGGACCTGACCGGCGGTGGAGTCGACTACTCCTTCGAGGCCATCGGCAAAAAAGAAACGGCCGAATTGTCGTTCGAGATTTTGCGAGCGGGAGGCACGGCCACCATCATCGGCATGATTCCTATGGGGACCAAGATCGAATTGGACGGCTATGCGTTCCTGCGCGAACGGCGCATCCAGGGGAGCAGCATGGGCTCCAACCATTTCCGAGTGGACATGCCCAGATACATCGATTTCTACCTGCAGGGTCGGCTAAAACTGGACGAGCTGGTCACCAAACGCCTCAAACTTGAGGACATAAATGAGGCGTTCCAATACATGAAAGAAGGCTCAGTCGCACGCAGCGTGATGATGTTCGACTAAACCAGCTAAACCGGCGATCCGGCAACCCAACGATCCAAAAACCCGGCAACCCAACATTCGGTTTCATATCTGATTGGCACTCCCTATCTTTCTCCGGGCTCCGGATATGGGGAGTTTCCCCCATGCCCGTCAATCGGGCCGGGCCTACCATCATTTCATCATGAATCGTAGGAGTAATTTAGATGCGAAAGTCATTTTTAATCGGGGTAATCGGAATTCTAGCGCTCTTTTCCCTGGCGTGTGGCGGGTCAGGAGATTCCGGGTCAGAGGAAGCCAATAGCGCAACATCGGCAAACGCGGGAACTAGCGCGTCTACCGACCAATCTGCTCCGCCCCCGTCCGCAGGCGAATTGATCAACATCGCCGCGGAGGGCAACCGTGTCCTCTTCGACACCGACACCATCACAGTCTCGACCGGGATAGAGGTCACACTGACCATGTCCAGCTCTGCCACCTCCAATGTCCACAACTGGGTCCTGATTCAAGAGGGCACCGATAAGACCGATGTGGCGGCAGCTGGGTTGAAGGCGGGAGAGGTCAACAACTACGTAGAGCCTGGAGACCCCGGGGTGATTGCCAACACGGCGACTATTATCGGCGGTGAATCAGCACAGGTAACATTTACGACTCCGGCAGTCGGTACCTACATCTATGTCTGCACGGTTCCCGGTCATGACCGCCAGATGTTCGGTAAGTTCATCGTCACTGGTTGATCGTGTTTCAGGTGGCTTGCCAGGCGGCTTGAGCAAAGCAGCAGCGACGAGGGAAATTATCTTGATCACCCAGCCAAATCCGGGCGATTTGGCATGAGCATCAAGGTGGTCAGCATCGACGCCACCAGTTTCTCTTCGTCGCCGTCGTAGGCCAGCACGTCTCCCTTGCAAACGGTGATCGTGGCGCCGGGCCTTACAACCTCGCCCCTGGCCACCAAGCGGTCGCCTTTGGCTGGGGCCACAAAGTTGACCTTGTATTCCACGGTCAGGATCGCAGTATCCGGCGCGCTGAGGCTGAATGCGGCATACCCACACGCGCTGTCCACGATCGCCGTGACTATCCCCCCGTGGATGAAGCCATGCTGTTGTGTGAGGTCGGCCCGGTAGGGCATCTCGATCTCAACTTCCCCTGGCTCAACCCGGCCCATGACTGCGCCCAGAGTCTGCATGGCGGTTTGTTTGCCAAAACTTTCGCGGACCTTGGCTTCGAAATCAGGGTCTCTGGGCTCAAACTTTGGCATCTATCGATCTCCGTGGACAGGTGATGATCAGGGTCCCTTTTCGTAATTCCAGTTAAGGCTGGAATCCAGGCAATCCGGGCTTGGCGGTTACTGGAGGGTTTGTTGAGGGCCGTGACGCCCTCACCCTAACCCTCTCCCATGCGTGGGAGAGGGGACTGTTTCCGTCATTTCAGCGAAGGCTGGAATCCAGATTGCTTGCGTAGGCATAAAAACGTCATCGAAGAGCTTCCTGGATTCTGGCCTTCGCCAGAATGACGGGAAAGCGCATGTTAGAGATCAAATCCGATGGATTCTTTGAACTTGCGCATGGCCTCTATGTGTTCGCCAGCCGTCGTCAGGCCGCCCTGACGGTTCTCGATGGACAGGTGGCTGGCGCCCAGTTCCTGCCAGGCTTTGGCCTCGTCCATCCAGTCTTCGGGCTGCCTGCCACCGGTGTGCAGCCGGCCGTCCAAACCGAGAGTGCTTGGGTCACGACCCATCTCCCGCATGAACCCGTGGGTCCGTTCCAAGATGGCCCGGCCTGATTCGTCGGGATGGAAGTTGGGACACCAGCCGTCGGCCAACCGGGCCACTCGCTTTAACACCGAGTCTGGGGGAGTGGGGCTCTGGGGGCTGCCGGCACCCAGCCAGATGGGGATGGGTCGCTGGACCGGTAGGGGATTTAGGCCCGCATGGCTGATGTTGTGCCATTTACCGTGGAAGTCCACGACGTCCTGGGTCCAAAGTGCCCTCATGACTTCGATCTGCTCGGCGCTGCGGGCACCACGGTTGTGGAAGTCCTCGCCCAGGGCCTCGAACTCCACTGAATTCCAGCCCACGCCGATGCCCAGGCGCAACCGTCCACCGGAAAGCACATCGATCTCAGCGGCCTGCTTGGCTACCAACACGGTTTGGCGCTGGGGCAATATCAGTATTCCAGTGGCCAGACCAACCCGTTCCGTGATAGCGGAGAGATAGCCCATCAGGGTCAGAGTCTCATGCACCACCGATTTGTGGTTGTAGATCTTTAAGGCTGGAAAATCGTGATGGGCCGGGTCCGCGCCCAAAACGTGGTCGGCGATGAAGATATAGGCGAATCCCATCTCTTCGGCCGCCTGCGCAAAATCTTTGATGGCCGACGGGTCGGGCTCGATCTCTGTCTGGGGGAAAATCACTCCAACTTCCAACTATCACTCCTAGATATTCCGTTGATTTCAAGTGCGTATTCGCTCATGCTTTCGGCCGGATCAACCACAGGTATGACCCGACCAACCCAATGATCACCAGAACAATCACCAACAATACTTGCCAGATCTCCACGACCACCACGGCGATTATGAAGCCGATGGACAATATGGTGGCAGCTATGCCCAATAGGATCATGGAGGCGGACTGCACCGCAAATTTGACCCGTTCCCAGCGGGCGGCAGAGTTCTCGCTGGAGCGGACGTACTCGCGTACTCCCAAAGCCAACATTCCAACCAGAATCACTGTGATCCAGATGCCTGCTTCGCCCAAAGCGTCCTTCGCTTGCCCCTAGGCTGTTGCCGTTAGAGGCGGTGCATCTCCGGGATGACCTTTTCTCCGACCAGGTCGATGTGTTCCAGGGCTTCATTCTGAGACATTTCAGGATAGAACAGCCGGACGATCACATCGGTGAATCCCATGTTTTTATATTCTTCGATCTGTTCCAGGCATTCTTCCGGGCTGCCCAGCACAAAGGTCTCTTCCATCAGTGTTTCCAGGTCGCCGGTGACCTTTCTGGCCAGCTCTTCGTCCGAGCCGTGGAGACCCTGGTCCCGGTAGACCTTGTACTTGGTCTCAAACCCGGCGCGGGCCTTCCGGATGGCTTCCTCGTGGGTGCCGGCGCAGAAGAATTCCCGCACGATCACCATTTCTTCGGGACTCTCATGGCCGTTTTTTTCCAGGGTTTGGTGATAAAGGTCTATCTGTTTCCGGATCGACTCGTTGCCCTGTGCCGGGCCGACGAACAGGATATCGCCGGTGCGTCCCACCCGGCGTATGGCAGGGTCGCTCATCGCCGCCTGCCAGACCTTGGGGCCGGGCTTCTGGTAAGGCCGGGCCGTGGGTTTGGCGCCGGTCACGTTGTAGTACTTACCGTGGTGCGTGACTTCGTCTTCGGTCCACAACCGCCGCATCAGCTCCAAGGACTCGGTGATGCGTCCGCCGCGCTCGGACATCTTGATGCCAAACGCTTCGCATTCCTCGACCCGGTAACCCAGGCCAACTCCCAATACGAACCGTCCCTCGGCGATGTGGTCAAGCGTTGCGGCCTGTTCTGCAACCTCCACCGGGTTCAGGAGGGGAAGCAGTAAGACTGACGTTGCCAGGGTCATGTTGCCAGGCTCTGCAGCCATACGGGCCAACACTGTCCACGGCTGGAAGTGCTGGAAGGGGTCGATCAAGAAATGGTTGCCGTAACAATACGAGTCAAACCCGGCGTCATTCACCGCCCGGTATTGACTGAGTAAGTCCTGCCATTGTTGCTGATGGTCCACCGTGCCGCGCAGCACGACGTGTCCGACTTGAAATCCGGCCCGCATGGAGGGTCCTCCGTTTTATCTTCAAAACTTGCTGAGTCAGGGTTGGTCGTTGAAGCCTTTTAGCTTATTGTCACCCTGAGTGTAGCGAAGGGTCTCTTTGCTGATCTCCAGCGTAGTGGCGGATAGCAACGAGATTCCTCGGCTGATGCCTCGGAATGACAGATGCAGGGCCTAGCGCCTGTCGCCTACTGCCTGATGTACTTAACGAGGCGGTGGCCTTCAACGTTTTGGTTCACGTAGATGTCGCCGTGGGAGTCCACCCATACAGCGTGGGCGCCGTTGCCCCAGCCAGCGTCCAAGGGACTGTCCCAACTGGCTATGATGTCGCCGTCGCTACTTAGGATGCTCATGAAGCCGTCCAATTCGGGGACGTAGAAGACATCGTCCTGGTCGACATAGATGTCGCAGGGCCGGGCCAAGCCGGTCCACTGGTCCAAGTATTTTCCTTCGGCGTCAAATATCTGGATGCGGTTGTTCTCGCGGTCAGCCACGAACACTCGGCCATCGGAGTGGACCCAGACGCCGTGGGGGACGTGGAACTCTCCCGGCCCGGTCTTGCCAGGCTCGCCCCAAGAGAAAAGCAACTTGCCGTCGGCGGTGAACTTGTGGACCCGGGCGTTGCCGTAGCCGTCGGAGATGTACAGATCGCCCGCGCCGTCCAGTGCGATGTCGCTGGGCCGGTTGAAGGGGCCTGCCGCCTGTTTGGCTGGCTCGCTGTAGTCGCCGGACCAGCCGGTGTCCGAGGGTTTGTCCCACTCGCCGAGGGTCATCAGCAGGTTGCCGTCGGGCCGGTATTTCAACACCACGTGGCTGTTCTTGACCGGCATATAGAGATTGTCGTCGGCGTCGATGAACATTCCGTGGGCGTCGGGCAATTGGCCCTCACCCCACGAATTCAAGAAATTGCCGTCCCGGTCCAGGACGATCAGCGGGTGGTCGCCCCGATTGAACAGGTAAACCCGGTCCTGGGAATCGGTGACGATGGCCGTCTGACCCAACACCCAACCTTCCGGTAGTTTTTCCCAGGTCTCCAACTGCTCGTAAACGCGGATTCCTGCGCCTACTCGAACCATTTTTCTCTCCTGTAAATCAGTGGGAGCGAGTTTGCTCCGTAAAATTTTGTTATTCGCCGGTGGTTAGGGCGTCGATTATCTGCTGGTGTAGTTCCGTCGCCCTTTGCGAGACTAGATCCGGGGTTATTCCGCCCAATGGATGGGGGATCCCAAGCGGCTGAAATCCCTTGCGGCCAAAGACGCTGGCATGGCGGTAAGCCGAATTCAAAAACGGCTCGGTACAGATCACTATCGTGGGGATTCCCCTGTTCTCCAGGGCCATCGCATCGTGCACACTGCACGCGGTGCAGGACCCTCAATCCGCTATACAAGTCACCACGAAATCGCACTTGGAGACCAGGTCGTCGATGATATCGTCTGCAGCGGGGCGAGAGTAGACATACTTGTCCACCGCGATACCGTCCCGAAGCTCATAGTCTTTGTTCAGGAGTTCTTTGACCCCCTCCAACAGCAAGCTGGCGTTGGCCTTGCGGTTGCCCAAGAAGCCGCCGACCTTGCCGTGGATGGTCTCCAGTCGTGGGGCCGCCCTCCAGCGGGAGTAGGCTTCGGGGTCTATTGGCGAAAGAAGACCCATTTCGCTTAGGCGGGCCTTCAGGTCTGCTCCGGGTGCACTAACCATGATTTCTCCTTGTGGGCGAGCCCTTAGGGCAGTTCGATCTTCTTCGTGACCCGGCGGGAACCCCAGCCGGGAAGATATACGGAATG
The DNA here is from genome assembly GCA_963693555.1 of Dehalococcoidia bacterium. Taxonomy (GTDB): domain Bacteria; phylum Chloroflexota; class Dehalococcoidia; order Lucifugimonadales; family UBA3495; genus UBA9611. Next base: position 6,206 of record CAVOAA010000116.1, read on the forward strand.
CGGGCCGCCGCGGCCACCGGCAACCATGATGTGTATCCGGTCGGCGGCACGCACCACAGGCACCATCTGGTCGTCGTCATTGGCGTCCACAAACCGGGGCCAGAAGTGCCCGCGGTTGGCGTCGCCTTGGGGAGAGCCGCCGTGCTTCAGTTCCCGCACCGATTTCCTGGCGTGCTCAAAAAGGAATTGCCGAATATCTTGCTTGCGCCAGCCGTCCTCATGCAGGAACCGGGCGTGCTCCGGGCCGATGACCACAAAGGTATCGCCCATGACGTACATCTGGACATTGCCCAGCGTGCACATGGTGTCAGCCAGGACTGTCAGGAAATCCCGAGAGTTCTTGGCGTGGTACATGATGTTGTGTGGAGCTTCGGCGGGGAAAACCGTGACGGCGCTGTCACCGGCCTCGAGACCCACATCGGTGTGCAACGGTTCCCAGGGGTTTATCTCCTGGTCTTCGGCCACGCAGTAGGTGTAGGCGCCGGGATGGCCAAAAGTAGCCTTGTTGGTCTCGCCGGGGATGGCTCCGCCGAGGTTTACCAATGCCAGCTTTACAGCCCGCCCGATTGTCGCGTTGGCCCGCCAGCCAGCGCCGAAACAGTTGTAGCCACCGTTGATGTCCAGTTCCTTCGCCAATGGGCCGCTGACAATCACCAGAGGCGTGTGGATGCCCGTAGAGCACATGACGCCACGCAGGTTGAACCGGTCGTCCATCATGGCTTGTAAGGCCGTGATGACCACCGGCATGTATTCCGGCAGACAGCCGGCCATGACGGCATTCACGGCGATGCGCTCAACGGTCGCTTTCCCGCCCAATGGCGGTAGCTCGGCAATAACCTCGCCTGCATCCCGTCCGGTGTATTCAACGAACTTCTTGACCCGGTCTTCGGTCGGCGGGACCACGGGTAACCCGTCGGTCCAGCCAGTCTCGAACATCAGGTCGATCGCGTCGCCTAGATCGACTGCGTTGGAGGAAGCCATATTGCACTCATACTTCCGAATTCAGACTCACCGGAGTGTAATCTTGGGGCCAATCGCTGTCAACGCAAAGGGGTCTGGCCCGAGTTCTTACGGGTGCGGGCCCCAGGGCGCTTCCAGCATGAGTTTAACCTCTTGTTTCATCACCAACATCCGCCCTTTTGCGGCGAAGGCCATGAAAGGTCCGTCAGCGAACAGCGTTGACCAATGATTACGGCGGTCTGCGTCGTCCTCGAAACGCCATAGGTGGACGAGTTGGTTGATGGTGCCGACGTCGGTTACGAAATAGCCAACCAATTTCTTGTCGAACCCACCCTTTTCCAGCGCAGGCCAGCCCTCTTCTGAGTAGAGTTTGGTCAGTTCACCCATCTTGCCGACGTAGAGGGTGTAGGTTCGTAGCTCAAATAGAGCCATGGTCGTCTCCTATTTCAGTGGTTGGTAGATCAAAGATTGGCAGAATGTACCAGTAATGGCGGTTGGCGAAGCGTCTCGTTGCCACCATGGCCCGTGGGTCAGCTTCCTCGGCTACGCCTCGGAATGACAGATACGCGAAGCTGTCAACGCGAAACGGGTCTGGCCTCAGTTCTTATGGATGCGGGCCCCAGGGCGCTTCCAGCATGACCTTGACCTCTTGAGTCATCACCAATGGCCGTAGCTTGGCAGCAAAGGCCATGAACGGCCCGTCATTAAACAGCGTTGACCAGTGATTGCGGCGGTCGGCGTCGTCTTCGAAGCGCCACAGGTGGACGAGTTGGTTGATAGTGCCTACATCGGACACGAAGTAGCCGACCAATTTTTTGCCAAATCCACCTTTCTCCAAGGCCGGCCAGCCCTCTTCCGAATAGATTTTTGTCACTTCACCCATCTTGCCAACGTATAGGGTGTAGGTGCGCAGCTCGAATATGGCCATGATTGTCTCCTATTGCCGTGTGTATCCGGGGAATCTGCACGATTGTACCAGCAAGGGCGGTTGGTGAAGGGTATCGTCACCACCATGCCATGTGGGTCCGACAACAACGAGATTCCACGGCTACGCCTCGGAATGACAGATACGCGAGTAGGAATTGCAATAAAAGGGCTCCGGCGGAAATCAATCCCGCCGGAGCCTTTGACGCTAATCCAAGAAAACGCGGCTGGCCGCCGGGGCTAGCCGCCCTTGAAGGCGGGCATGACCTCTTTTCCGAACCATTCCAGTTGGTCGGTGATCACGCTCTGGGGGGCACCCATGGGGTGGCTCATGCCGATGCGCTCCAAGGCCGGGTATTCCTCTTCCACTGCCTTTAGCTGCTCGATGATCCGGTCCGGGGGACCGGCCAAGAAACCCTGCTTCGCAACAGATTCCTCGATGGTCGGCAGGCCGCCGTCCGGGGCCCGGCGCGGGTCGCCCATGATTGAGATTTGCTCGTCGGACAGACCACGGGCCAGACGCAGGGGGCCAAACATCTTGAGGTTTTCTTCGTAGTATCCCTTAGCCTCTTTGATTGCCTGTTCCACGGTGGGAGCCATATGGTAGTGGAAGCCGACGCTCAGGCCCTCGCCCAATTGGGCGTCCTTCTTGCCGGCGCGCACCAAAGCATCGCGGTAGCCTGCCATGATGTTGTCCATGACGCCGCCCTCGGCCGAGCCGCCGCCAAGTATACCTTTGATTCCGTGCTTGACCATGAAATCCAGGGCCCTGGGGGTTCCGCCTTGGATCGGTTGCCAGCATTCCACAGGCAGGTTTTTGGGGCGGGGCACCAAGGTCAGTTCCTTGAGGGTGTAGCCGCGGTAGGGAACCTCAGGAGGCAGGGTGTAGTACTTTCCCTTGTGGGAGAAGGACTCGTTGTTGAACGCCTTGAAGATGATGTCCACCGCTTCTTCAAACTCTTCGCGGTTGGCAACCTGGTCGGTGATGTTGGAACCAAAGGTCTCAACCTCGCGGGTGTGGTAGCCACGCCCGACACCGAAGGTCATACGGCCGTTGGTCAGGATATCGGCGGTGGCATAGTCCTCAGCCAGGCGGAGGGGGTGCCACATGGTGGCGATGTTGAAGCCACAGCCGAACCTGAGGTTCTTGGTCAGGTGGGACAGGTGGACGTTTAGCATAATCAGGTTGGGGATGCACTCGTAGCCCTCAGGCTGGAAGTGGTGCTCCGCCATCCACATGGTATCGAAGCCGTTGGCGTCCATAGTTTTGGCGATGGCCTCAGCCTTGCTGTAAACGGTCATCAGGTGTTCGTTGTCGAACTTCCGGTCGTTGACTGCTGTTCCACCGTAGCCGATGTCGGTCATGTCTACGTGACCGGCGTATAGGCTGTCGAATTTGGTGATCATTGTTTACCTTGCCTTCATGTTTCGATTTTGGCTCAGTGCGTTTGACGATACTTATTGGTTAAGTTAATCGCCATTATAAATAATGGCCTGATGGTGTCAACC
>CAVOAA010000117.1:0-9552 GCA_963693555.1 Dehalococcoidia bacterium
TTCCAAAACCCTCCATAGAGGGAAGAAAGGTGTTTCATTTCTTGCGATTCCATAATCTTCTCCTTTGGATACGACCGTTGCGTATCAGCAGAAATGGAAATGAATAATCCGGGCCGAAATTCGGATGGTTCCGATGCCGAATCTCGAGCCTATTGCTATTCAGAAAAGGGTGCGAGGGGATATGAAGAGCGGTTACTAGTAGAAAGAAAGGGTGCAGGTAGAGATATCCCGGAGATTGGTGACGCAGACGTCAGTAGAGGTGTATTTATCCAATGTTGGGTCTCCTCGTATCGGCGGCCGCAACGATGTCTGCGGAGCCAATACTGCGGTCGTGCGTGTGATAACAGGCACGAAAACGCCAGTCAAACGATATCCGACACAATTCGGTCCACCGATTCAGTCAGCATTTCCTGTGTATTCTGTGCGGTTCAATTCTTAGCGGACAGGCAGTTTGACGCAGATTTCTGTGCGTGGATCAGGTTGACAACCATTAGCATGACAACCCAGAATCAGGTCGGCCTTCTTTACAAGCACGCCACAAGCACGCCATAAGCACGCCTTAAGCACGCCAATTTACCAATAGCAGGAGCAGTTCCATGTCCACCGGGCATTCAACTTGGACGGATAAGAAAATTCAGGTAGCCGGCGCCGATCTCCACATCATTCAGGGCGGCAGCGGCGACCCACTCTTTGTGCTTCACGACGAGAACGGACAGACTGTCCCTCTGCGGTACGCCGATTCATTAGCCCAAGATTTCAGCGTCCACATGCCTGCCCATCCCGGTTTTGGGGTGACGGAACAATTGGAATGGATCATGAGCGTCCGCGACCTGGCAAGTTGGTATCTGAGGGTCATCGAGGAGCTTGATCTGGGAAAGGTCAATCTGTTGGGGTTCTCCCTGGGCGGTTGGCTTGCGGCTGAGATGGCCTGCCAGGCCCCTCAGATGATCAACAAGATGGCCCTGGTCGCACCGACTGGCATCAAGCCCCCAACAGGGGAGATTCTCGACATGTTCTTGATCGTCGCGAGAGATTACATGGAAGAATCGTTCCTGGATACCAGTGCAACCCCGGAATACCAGATCGCCTATCCCGAGGAAGCCGACGCGGACCTGATCGAGATATGGGAGGCGTCCAGAGAAGAAGCAGCCCGCCTCACCTGGCGGCCTTACATGTACCACCCGGCCTTGCCACACCTTTTGGGACGGCTGAAGGACCTGCCGACGCTTCTTTTGTGGGGAGAGCAGGACGGGGTGATTCCAGTCAGCGCCGGTGAGGCGTACCGGGATGCCATCCAAGGCGCGAAACTGCAGACCATACCCAACTCCGGACACCACCCAGAGATGGAACAAAGCGACGAGTTCATTCGTTTGGTTCGGGAATTCTTCGCCTAGCCCAGTCGCGCAGCAGGACCAGTACTGGTGCTAACTACTGGCGGGAACTACTGGCGAGGGTCTGACCCAAAGTGTATCTGGCCCTGATGGTCGCCTTCAAACACGAGCGATGGGGGAGCGATCGATATAGCGTCGGTCCAGTTCGATGTTCCGCCGGAACCGCCATCCGCCCGGCCTGGCCCGGCCAACTGGTAGATGAGCATGCCTGCCAAGACTACCAGTACACACCCCCCGAGTTTGGGCAACGCCGGAGTTAGATCTTTGACCACGAAGAGCGGCCTAGATGTCGCTTGCATCCGTACCATGCTGCGCTCCAGACGATTCTGCCTGAAAATTACCCAGTCCATGGGCTTTAGGCAACAATCTGGAGTAAATCTTGACCCTTAATTCGGTACGGTTCTATGACTTACATCACAAGTTATGTAACCTCATCGTGCCTGATATACGGATACAGTAGCGATTGAAAATGGGAGACCAAATTGGCCTCCCATTTTTTGTGCGATTTACTTTGCGCATCGTTACGGTAGTGCAAGCAGCCGTTGTGCAGGACCGGGGTTTACACCACCGACCAGTTCTCCGCATCCGAGTGTAGGACCAATTCGTTCAGCTTGACCAGCCATGCTTGGAAGAACTCGGCTGCTTCGGGCATCTCCATGATGCGCCCCAATTCGTTGTCGATATCGCTCAGGTCTTCCACCAGCCATTCGACGGACACACGGTCTGACCGGCCGTTGTGATAGTCGGTGCTGATGCGGGTTTCCCAGGTGATTCCGAATCCTGCCATCTGCTCCACAGCCACCTGAAAGTGCTCGACCAATGGCCCAGATTGCCCAACCTTGGCTTGGAATATCCTGCGGTTAAGAATCGTCATGATTTTTTACTCCTCTTCGCGTTATTGGCCGTTTACCAGGAACTCCGAAGCACCGACATGATCGGCCCGGCATCGGTGACTGGCATTGGGTTGGTTGCCAAAGAGCGGTCATGCAGGGTCGCCGCGGCAATCAACTCCAGACCCTCCTCCGGCACGCCTACGTCTCGCAAGCGGCCAGGAAGACCCAGAGAATTGCGCAAGTCCTCCACAGCGTCAGCCGCTGCCAGAGCGGCATCGATGTCGCTCATACCGGCAGTGTCGATGCCCATCGCCTGGGCGATAAGCGCCTGACGGTCAGCCGAGACCTCGGCATTAAAGCGCATGGTGTTTGGCAACATGATGGCATTGGCGTCGCCGTGAGGCACGTCATATAGACCGCCCACGTGATGGGCCATGGCCGTGTTGAGGCCCAGCTTGCCCCCCGCCATCGTTGCCATTGAGGCGGCAGTCTTGGTGTTCAACAGGCAGTCCTGGTCGAGTTCGGAGCATTGCGGCAGGTATTTGACCAGCATCGTGATCGCGTGCAATGCCATGGAGTCCGAGATCGGATTGTGTACGGTCGAATAGACCGACTCCACGGCGATGCGCAACTGCCCCATCGCGGTGGACAGCAAAATGCTCATGGGAGTGGTTGCCAATGCTTGGCCGTCGATCACTATGGAGCGGGGAATGGTCGCGGGGTCGGCGACCACGATCTTTCGACCCAGTTCTTTGTCGGTAAAACCGCCGCCGCGGCTGAGTTCTGCCGCGCCCATGGTCGTGGGTACCGTGATGATGGGCACGCGGTCCCCGGAAAATTTCGGGAGTATGATCTTGTCCGGCGGCTCGAAGATCACCTGGTGGTCGTGTATCTTCCCGCCTTCGGCCAAAAGCGTTGCGATACCTTTGGTGGTGTCGTGGGTACTCCCGCCGCCGACACTGACCAACGCGTCCGGTTTCAGGTCATCGGCCAGCCGCATCGCCTCGTCCAGGGTATGCACCGGCGAGTGCGGAGCAACGCCGGAATACAGGCCGACTGCTCTGTCGCCAAGGGCGTCTTGAACCCGGCGGACAACATCGGATTTCTCCAGGATAGACGGCCCGCAGACCACCATTGCCCTGGTGCCTCCCAGGCGTTCTAGGATACCGGGCAAGCCGCTAATGGCGTCTTCGGCGCAGACCACCTCTTGAGCGACACTGCTGTAGATGTAGGCCAGGGATTCGGCCAATGGGCCACCTCCGCGATTGTTAAATCGATTTTTCCAAATCAGATTCCACGGTCCAGCCGTTCCATCTCCACGGCGAACCAGAGGGCCAGGCCGCCGCTGCGGTCGTCAAATCCGAAGATGGCCGGGCGGTCCAGGTACTCTCTGACATTGTTCTGCACACCGGTGCTGGCGCAGCCGTCGACCACGTTACCAACGTCGTCCACCCTTTCTGACACTCCTTGCCAGGCCAGGTCTAAAGACTCCCGGAAATCGTCTGAGAGGAAGCCCAGCCGAATACCCCGGGCCATGGCGTAGCCCATCATGCAGGTTGCCGTGAACTCCAGATAGGAGCCGGGGATGTCCAAAACTTGGTTCAACATGCCCGAATGGTGCTGCAACCGGCGCAGTGATTCCATCAGACGCCCGAACATGGCTGTTATCGCGGGCCGTTGGGCGTGGTCTTCCGGCAGATAAGTCAAAGTTTCAGCCAGCCCCATGGCGGCGAACCCGTTACCCCGGCCCCAGTAATAAGCCGCCGCGCGGCAGTGCCAGAACAACCCATGTGTCTGCTGTATCTTGCCGTCCAACATGAAGTTGGCCACGATGTCGGTGTACTTGGTGTTACCGGTGAGCTTGAACGCCCGCCCCAAGATGGCGCCGCTCATGAACATATCTTCGGTGCGGAAATCCGGGTCGCATGGCTTGGGCGCAGAGCCTTTGCCATTGGCCTGAAAGCGTTCGGCAGCCTGAATGACCAATTCGTTGTAGCGCGCATCGCCGGTAGCGTCGGCCAACTCGTCCGCCCACACGACCGACGCCAATGCCGCCGGGGCCAGGTCTTCGGGCACTCCTGCGGTGGAGAACTGTTCCAGCAGGCTGGTGATGTCCGGCAGGGGGTTCTCGCCTGAGGGTTCCAGTTGGTGCAGCCGGAGACGGCCGCTGATGGGCACTCCTTGGGTGTAGACGACCGGTTCAAAGGTGTGGCCGTAAGTCGTGGCCAAGACCTTGGCGATCTCTGTCTTTGTCCGGTCTCGCCGGGAGTCCAACGCTGTGCGGGCGTCCGACCGGCCCAGAACGTCCAACTGACGCAGCATGCTGAACAGGCGGCCCAATTCCCGGGGTAGTTGTTCGTCGGTAGCAGTCAGGCGCATACCGGGCACGGTGCCCAAGCCGTCAGGGTGGCCGCTGCCCAGGGCAGCCAAAAGCCCCTGTCCGCCGGATATGGTCTTGGCGCCGAGGCCGGGAGCTAGGCTCTGAGCAGCGGGGTTGTATTCCCAGGTTAGCGAATCGCCAGATTGCAATTCCAGGACCAAGTCCGGGGCCTGGAAGCAGATCCAGCGCCAAAGATAGCGTTTTTCAGGGTCTTCCGGGTCGTAGTAGTACTTGCCTTCGGGCGGGTATTCACTCGACGGGTTGCCGCCCGCGCCGTTCTCCGGGGCGACGTTTAAGCGTAGACCGTCGGGGTTGGCGCAGGGTACGGCGCTCAGGGCGATGCGCAATGACAGGGAATCACCGCCGCCGGCGAATAGCTCTAGGGCATGGAGCGCCATGTCCACATCGGCCTTGTAGCCGGTCAAACCGCCTATGATCAAAATCCTGATCCGGGACGTTTCCACCGAGTAGGCATTGCGGTCCAGTAGCGCCGGAATCTGGCCCAGCGACCGGGTGACGCCGCAGGCCGAGCGCGTCCAGAACCCTGGCCGGGCCCTGATCAGGGTATCTATGGCATCTTTGATCGTTTGTTCTGTGGACAAATCTTCCTCTCGGTTAACCTACACCGGATGTGACAGCTTGATCAGTTCTCTGGAATCAGTCATTGCGCCCGGTTCAAGAATCAAAGAGACCATCTTGTTGACCGACTCGGCAGAAGCTGGTTGCAAGGCGTGGGCTGCGCAGTCCACGAACTTCTCCCGTAGCTGATCGGTGGTGAGTGGATTATCCGGAGAACCCGAGGGCGGCTCCAATTTAATGGTGCCCGATATACCTACGGCACAAACCACTTCGATCTCTCCCCAGCCCTTGGGCATACCCTCTTTACTTTCTGCCTGTACTTGGGAGGAGGCCACCAACACTGGCGGCTTGCCAAAAGTGGTGATCTGGTCGATTCCCACACCACCGAGGACCAGCCCGCAGGCGATTAGGTAGGGCAGACTGAATTGTGCTTCCACTTGATGTTTGGGCCGCACGACGCCCGAGGAAACGCTGTAGCGGGAGGCGAAAGTCTCCGGGTCAGTGCGGACCACCACGGAACGAATGGCATTCCGGTGCAGTTCCAGTTCGTGATGCAGTTTGACCGCCGCGTCGATATAGCTATGGGTTGGGCGTCCGCAGGGGTAGGGCTTGAGGCTCATCTTGTCTCCCATGAACTCCTCTCCTAACCCTCGGTTGATGACCGATAAGTCAAAACCTTCCGGCTGGTACATGGCAAAGAAACCGTACTCCCCGCCGAACACGTTTTCCGCTCCGGTAAAACCCTCTTTGGCCAGGAAAGCTGAGAGAACTGCTCCGTGAGCCGCTTGACCGGCTTGGAGCCGTTTGGTCAGCGCTCCGTCGATGATGCTCTGCCGGTTTCCGGCCGCCTGGCTGTAGGCGATGCCAAAGGCGTGGACCATCTGCTCTTGGGTCAGAGCCAGCAGTTTTCCAGCGGCGGCGGTGGCGCCAAAGATGCCAAAGGTGGCGGTGCGGTGCCAGCCCCGGTCCTTGTCGGGCGCCAGCGCCAGCCGGCAAGAAACGTCCAGCCCCAGCGTAACTGCTAGGATCAAATCATCGCCCGTAACGCCGCCCAGAGATTCACCAACGGCCAGGCTGGCCGCCAGAACGGACGTGCCAGGGTGGATGTGTCCGCCTTTATCAAAAGTGTCGTCGAAATCGAGGGCGTGGCCCATGGCCGAATTGACCAGCGCTGTGTGATGGGATGGCATCTTTCGGCCGAGAACAGCCAGGGTTGATTCTTCCAAGCCGCCCCAGCGTCCGGTAACCGCAACGAGTTCGGCGATACCCGGCGCGGCGCTTCCACCCAGCATTGCGCCAAAGGTGTCCAGGACATCCCGGCGGGTGGCCGTCAGGGTTGCGTCAGGAACGTCTGCCAACTGTGTGCCGGTGATGTGGGCGGCCAGGGCATGGGCTGGGTCAACCTTGGTGCTATTTTCTGGCATGAATAAACCGCCCGTTACTTTTGGACTATGTCCACGTTCACGGTGCGAGACGCGGACACAGTGAAGGTCAATGAAGCCGTTCCACCGCCCTCGGTGCTGTCCATGATGTGGATGTTCTCCGGGCCTTCCAGGTAGTTGATCTCGTCTCCTTCCACGCGGAAGGGACGGTCATGGCCGGGATAGAACACGTTGGAGGCCGCCACCATCTTCTCAACGCTCTCCTGGGCGTCTTCAACGTCCCAGAAGACGTTGTAGGGCAGCCCGCGAGCGACCGTGCCGCTCTCGGGCATGGCATCACCGGCCAGCAGGACTTTCTCGCCGTTGATCTCAGCCAAGATGCTCATGTGGCCCTTGGTGTGTCCGGGTGTCTCGATGATCGACACGCCGTCGACGATCTTGTCGCCCTCGGAGACCGTATCCACTTTCATCTTTCCCATCATCTCGGCCATTCCGGCCGCAACTGCCAGGTCCCATTTATTGGGGTTGCGGGCGTAGTCAATCTCGGTCGGGTTGACCAGCACCCTGGCGTTGGTGAACAGGTCTGTATTCTGGCAATGGTCCCAGTGCATATGGGTCAGGATCACGATGTCGATGTCGGCAGGCTCCAGGTCTTTCGCTTTCAGGGCCTTGACCAGGAACGGACGCCGCGACGACGGCCCGGTGTCGACCAGGATGTTGTGGTTACCCACCCGCAGCAGGGCGTTCGTTGAATAACCGAATGATCCCTGATCGGTGGTGAGGGCGAACCCATATGTCAGAACGTCCAGCGTTGCCATGTTGGTGTTTTTCCTTTCCGGCGGCCAATCCGGCAGCCGATATAAACGTTTAGCGTAGGGATTTACCGGAAGTTGGGGATGACCTTCTCAGAGAACAGCTTCATCGAGGCGGATACCTGGTCGAAGTTCAGTCCGCCGACGTCCAGGTAACTGATGAAGTTGGTTACGTGATTGTCTTCCAGTTCCTTGATGGCCTTGGTGACCTTTTCGGGACCGCCGATGGCCGCCATCCCGTCTTTGCCCCGTTCTTTAAGCAGGTCTTCCTCGATGAACGGGTCGTTGACGTAGCTCTCGTAGCCGCGCAGACCACCGGGGGCGTTGGCCATCACAGAAACCGGCCTGCGCAGGTATTCACTCATGTCGCCAGCCCACTCCAGACGAGGTGTGAGCAGGTCAATGGCTTCCTGGTCGGTCGGTGAGACGTAGACGTTACGCACAGCCGCAATCTCGATATCGTCGGGGGCCATGCCCTCTTCGATCATGCGGCGGTGGTACAAGCTGATCAGGTTCTGGTCCGAATCAGGTGAGGCCGGGAAGAATGAACTCCCCACCGTGAACAACCCCCACTTATTGGAGACTGCGATCTCCACCGACTCGGGGCTGTGGGTCACCGCCATCAGTATGGGCGGGGTCGGTTGCTGTACTGGCTTGGGGATGACCATGACCTCGGGGAACTTGAAGAACTGCCCATCATAGGCGAACCGGTCTTCGGTCCAGGATTTGATGGCGATGTCCATGCCTTCGACGAACCGGTCTCTCGACTCGGCGATGTCGATGCCATAGATATCGAACTCCCGCTTCTGGTAGCCACGTCCCACGCCGACCACCACCCGGCCACCACTGATGATATCGATGGTGGCGACGTCCTGGGCGAACCGCAGGGGCGCGTGCCAGGGGACGATGGTACAGGCAACGCCGATCTTGACCCGCTTGGTGCGGGCTGCTATCGCGGCCAACAGGCCGGTCGGTGAGCTGATGATGCTGTGCTCGCTAAATGCATGCTCCGCTATCCAGACCGAGTCGAACCCTAGTTCCTCGGCCAATTCCGCACCCTTCAGGATGTCTTCATAGACTTCCACATCGGTACGGCTGACCGGGTTCGGGTTCGTCTTGTGCTCGTCGTCGTACTGCTCGTGCAGTTGAGGGCGCTGCCCAACGAAGAAAGCTCCGAATTTCATGATTTTATCCCCTGTGTTCTAAGCCTGTGTTTTAGTCTTGTTTTTCAATCTCGGCGTAGACCTCGCCCATGCGCACGACCGAGTCGTTCTCGACATCGGTGAACCAGCGCAGCAGCGAGCGGGTCAGAGGGTCGACCGCCTCGTCATCGGTGGCGGCCTCATAGCGCTCACGAACGCCGGGAGAAGGCATCCGCGTCCGTTGTTCTTTCAGCCAGGCGATCTTCTCGGCATCTGATATGTCCGATTTGACGATACGGACTTTCTCATCAAATTCCGGGTCTGCTACCTCTTGAGTATCGAAGCCCAATTCTTTGACCCGGCGGTCGAAGATGTCTCCGTGGCTGTACTCACGTGCGGCCACAAAAGACAGGCACTCTTCCAGGTCTTTGTTGTCGGTCTTGTTTGCCCAGGCTTCCAGGTACACACCGGCGCGGTTCTCCTGGAGGCGAATATCGTTCAGCAGGTCTACATACTCGGGTTTGGAAGGCATATCGGTAATACTCCTACGACAAAAGTTCTTTGGAATCGCGCCCAGGCTGGCGCAGTGTGGGTCGAGTGTAGTGCGCCCGGTGAGGGGTGTCAATCGGGCGTGGCGTAGGCTCAGCGTATGGTAAGATACCGGCAATCATAAAACCCCCATGAATCGCCGTCGGAGGCACCAAATGGTACGGAACAACAACAATTACGAGAAAGAAGGCCAGATCACCCGGGCATTGGGCGATTTTGCCGCCAATCTGGACTACGAAGACCTCTCACCCGAAGTTGTCGACTGGACCAAGTACCTCTGTCTCGACTTCGCCGGCGTAACGCTGAACGGCTCCACCACCGACTCCGCCAAGGCGGTGGTGGATGCACTGGAGAGCGTCGGACGCAGCGGGCCATCAACGGTGGTCGGCCGGAGCCAGCGGGTCCTACCGGAATACGCCGCGATGGCCAACGGCACGGCCTTCCATAGCATCGAGATGGACGACGTTAACAACGAAGCGTGCCT
>CAVOAA010000118.1:0-9451 GCA_963693555.1 Dehalococcoidia bacterium
GCAAAGAGATTCCTCTGCTAGTGCCTCGGAATGACAGAGGGACTGATGCCCTGGAATGCCATATGGATGCGCAAAAGACACAAAAGTCCCCTCTCCCGCGCACGGGAGAGGGTTAGGTCCGACGAAGTCGAGACTCTCGACGTAGTCGGAGGTGAGGGCTTCCGCCTTTCGTAGGCCAAGTTTTTGGGCGAGTGGTTCGACAGGCTCACCATGAGCGGAAACCTGCTGGGTCAAAAGCCCGAGTAAATCAAACCGGCAGCAGCGGCTCCGAAACATCATCAGGCAGCTCGGCCTCAAAGGCGTTCAGGTAGAACGATGTCTGGGCGTAGTGGCCCATCAGCGTGGTCAGTTCCACCAGATGCTGCGCGCCGAACTCTTTGAGTGCCTTGTCGAAGGTTGGCTGGCTTACTTTGTGGTCCTTGAAGAACTCGTTGCCGTAGTTGACGATCGCCTCTTCGTCGGAGGCCATGGCCGGTAGCGGCTTGCGGTCTCGGATGGCATCCACCAAAGCGTCGGCAACCCCTTCTTTCCGCGCGGGCCCCACATGGGCGTTCCAAACGTACTGGCAGTCCATGGCCCTGGCGGTGTTTATGATAGCCAGTTCCTGGATACGCTTGGGGAATCCAGTCTCATAGCGCAGATAGCTGGTCAGGTGGTTGCGCCGTTTGGCCATCTCGGGGCTGTTGATGGTGAACGAGCCGGGGCCACCGGTGATCGAGCCGCTGGCTGGTGCTGTAACTTCTTCAAAGGCCGCCCGGAACTCTTCCGGGACCATGTCGGCCGATACGATGGGTAGTCTCGCCATTATTCTCCTCCGAACTTGGGGCAGTGTTTAGATAACTGGCCGCGAGTCTACCACTACTAAGGCCGCCCCAGAAGACCCGGCTCGGTAGGCACGGACAGCTCACCCCGATTACCGGAATCGCCGGTTTCCTGAGAAATACAGGCCGGACGGCTCATGTACCTGGCGTACCAGCGCAATACAATTCACTTGACGAAAGATTTCCCCGCTGGCTTTCCTGATCAGGATTGATCAGGCGGATGTACTTGAAGGTTTTTGAGGTTCTTTGTGGGAGGAGAGACGCTTATGTATGATCGTATTCTTGTGCCGTTGGATGGGTCCGGCCTAGCGGAACAAGTTCTGCCCTTCGTCACTCGGATCAGCCTGGGGATGGGCATCCCCATACACCTGATACAGGTGGTCCACACGGTGCCCGAGGATATGGCCGACCCGGTCCACGGTCTCTACCGAAGTTCCATCACCGCAGGAATGCACGACGAGTCCATGGATTACTTGAACAGCATCAAGCGAAAGACCGCCGGTGCGGAGATCACCTGCGAGGCATTAGAGGGCAACGTCTCGTCGATCATCATTGAGGAAGCGGCCAAAACGCCAGGCTCCCTGGTGGCCATGTCTACTCACGGCCGTTCCGGGGTGGCCCGGTGGCTGTTGGGCAGCGTCACCGACAACGTCCTACGCCACACCAAGAATCCCATGCTAATCGTCCGCGGGCACCGCCAAGGGGAGCCGGAGTCTGACACCAACCTGTCCACGATGTTCGTCCCCATGGACGGTTCTCCCCTGGCGGAAGAGGTTATCCCTCATGTGGCAGCGCTGGCCAATGCCCTGGACCTCAAGGTGACACTCCTACACGCGACCGCCACCGCCGAGGAATTCGGTTCCATCTCCGGGTTCGGGCGGCTGGACGGCGTTTCCGGGGGGTACTTCCAGAGCTTTGAGAATATGGCACGCGATGCTAGGAACCAAGCGATCGATTATCTCAAGGGGATGGAGGACAAGCTCCGCAAACAGGGAGTAACCTCGATCGAGTCGCGGATAGAACGTGGCCCAGCGGCCGACGTGATAGTGGACGCGGCGCTAGAGACGCCTGATATCCTGGTGGCAATGACCACTCATGGCCGTTCGGGGCCGGCGCGTTGGACCCTGGGCAGTGTGGCCGACCGGGTCGTGCGGCACTCAGGTGACCCGGTACTGGTGGTTAGGACCGGCTGAATATCATCCTCGCTGGTGGCAGAGGATCAGGTGATGACGCCCTCGGCCACCAGCCGGGACATCTCCTGTTCGCCCATCCCCAGCACGCCGCCGTATATCTCCTGATTGTGCTCGCCGTATCCAGGTATCGGGCCGGCGGTGGTGGGGGTCTTGGAGAATTTAATGATGGTCGGGCCGGGGACCAGTATCTTCTTGCCGTCGGGCAGTTCCTCTTCCATCATCACCTCCCGCTCCCAGAGGTGCTTGTCCGCCAGGACTTCGGGGATGCTGAGGGCTGGACCCACCGGGATGTCGGCGGCCACCAGCGATTCTTCAACCTCTTTCACCGGGCGTTCCTCGCACCAGAGGTGTAGCAGTTCCATGCGGATCTCCGCCTTGTCGGTGGCGAACATGGGGGCGGCAAACTCCGGGTCTTCGGAAAGTTCGTCATAGCCCATCACCTTCAGCATACGTTCCCACATCCCAGCCCGGGCCGCTCCGGTGGACACGAAACCGTCTTTGCATTTGATGAACGAACCGGCACGGGTGAAATCGTTGGTGCCCGTTTCGTGGCACATCGCCAGGGCGACCTCTTCCAGGGTGATGCCGCCGTCCAGCATGGCCACTTCAAGCCACTGACCCTCCCCGGTGCGGTCCCGGTGGCGTAGGGCGCCCAATATGCCAATCGTTGCGTGCAACGCGGCCGTCCGGTCCATTATTGGCCCCTCAGCCATCACCGGCTGGTCGAAGCCGCGTCCCGTTTGGTGGCCGATGCCGCTCATGGCCTGGATGATGGGGTCGAAGCACTGCCGGTCCCGGTACGGTCCGTATTGTCCAAAGCCGGAGACCGAGGCCAGGATGACGCCTGGGTTTACCTCGCACATCTTCTCGTAGCTGAAGCCCATCTGGTCCATGGTGCCGGGCCGGAAATTCTCCAGCACCACGTCGGAGACCTCCAGCAACCGGAAGAACAGGTCTTTCCCCTCTTGGTGGCGGGTATTAAGGGTGACGCTCTTCTTGCCCCGGTTGTAGGCGGCAAACTGGACACTCATATCTCCCACAAACGGTCCTGCGTTACGCAGGTCGCTGGACTTGCTCCACTCCAGCTTGATGACCTCCGCGCCCATGTCCCGGAGGATCATGCCGCCCCTGGGGGCTGCCTGCCAACGGGCCAATTCCAAGATTCTTACTCCGTCCAGGACGCCGGCGGGTTGAACAGAAGGTTGGGTCGGGGGCATATTTTTCCCTCTTGATACAGGTTCTCGCGAGACCGTCAGAGTATAGCGTGATTCTTTCTGGGCTGTGGGCTGCCACCGTCATTCCTGCGTAGGCAGGAATCCAGGGGACGATGTTTGGCGTCTATTGGTTGACTTGTTGAGAGCCGGCACCCTCACCTCCGACTACGTCGAGAGTCTCGACTTCGTCGGACCTAACCCTCTCCCATGCGTGGGAGAGGGAATTACGTTGGCGTTCGCGAAGCAGGTTCCTATCGCAATCACCTGGTGCATCAAAGAGTCGCTAGCCAAGTTTGGCCCTTCTTATGACGGTCAATGTCATTCCGAGAGAAGCGAGGAATCTCATTGCTGAGGTCAACCAACTACCGGTCATGCACAGCAGTCAATGGTTAAGGGCTGGGTAATGGGATTCCTCGTCGGCTAGCGCCTCCTCGGAATGACCGCCTAGGAGTGGCGTGTTCCATTATCGGAGCGAGACTTTCTTGTTCGCTCACCCGTCATTCCTGCGAAGGCAGGAATCCAGTTTGCTGGCATTGGCCAAACATTATTTCCCAGAAAACTACTGGATTCCAGCCTTCGCTGGAATGACGAATGGGAAGGTGTCATGGTCGATGTTATGAAGGTGTTGGTTAAAGAAAAAGGCCCCGGGAATTGATTCCCAGGGCCTTTCCGAATTCTCTGGTTGGGAGAAAACTTAGAGGTTTTCTATCACCGTGGTAATGCCCATTCCAGCTCCGATGCACTGGGTGGCGACGCCGTACTTGGAGTTGGAGCGCCGAAGCTCGTGGGCTAGGGACAGCACCAGCCGGGCGCCGGTTGCGCCCAGAGGATGGCCGATGGCCAAGGCCCCGCCGTTGACGTTCAACTTCTCCATGGGGATGCCCAGTTCCTTGGCGCTGGGGATGATCTGGGCCGCGAAGGCTTCGTTGAACTCGACGCGGTCGATCTGGTCCATCGTCAGGCCGGCGTATTTCAAGGCCTTGTTGGTGGACGGCACTGGGCCAAGTCCCATCAACTGGGGCTTCACTCCGGCGACTCCGAAGCCGACTATGCGGGCTAGGGGCTCCAGACCTAGGGCCAGGGCTTTCTCTTCACTCATGACCAGGATGGCGCTGACGCCGTCGTTGGTCGGGGACGAGTTACCGGGGGTAATGATGATCTCATTGCCGCCGTAGCTCTCCACCCCGGGGATGGCATTCAGGTTCATCAGGGCTTCGAAGTTGGTGCCGGGCCGGATGCACTCGTCCTGATCGAAGGTGATCATCGCGCCCCGTTCTTCGGGCAGCCATGTACCCTTGTCGTCGAAGATAGGCTGCTCCACTTCCATGGGCACAATCTCGTCCCTGAAATTACCCGCTGCATAGGCATCGACGGCCTTCTGGTGGCTGGGGACCGCGTATTCGTCTAGGTCGGCGCGCGTCAGACCATAGACTTCGGCTACGTTCTGGGCCGTCTGCAACATGGAAACTTTCGCCGGCGAGTCCAGGATGAAGTCCGGGAACGGCACGGAGAAATTGTCATAGTGGTCCGGCGGCAGATCTCGCTGCGCCTTGTTGAACTGAACGGGAGTCGGCTCGGTGACCCTGGTGAAAGGACCCTCGTCGCCGGGGATGGTGCGCGCCATGCGCTCGGCGCCCAGGGCGATACCGCAGTCGATTACCCCGACCATGATCGCTTGGGCGATCCGGTGCAGGGTTTCCATGCTGGAACCGCACTGACGGTTGGAGTTGAAGGTGGACACCTCAGGCGGCAGCCCGGCCATCTTGGCCACACGGCCCAGGTCAACGAATTCGGCATTGCCCAGGACGTTGCCCAGTCCCACATCTTCGATCATCCGGTCTTCAACCTTGGGGTTCCGGTCCAACAGGTGTCTGATAACGTTGGCTCCAAGCTCGTCCAGACGGGTGGCGACCAGTTTGCCGCGGACCGCCCGGCCAAAGGGGGAACGGACACCGTCAACGATGACTGCATTTCTGAGTTCCATGACTTACCTCTCGTTCGTGTTCAGGGTCAGTTTATTTACAGGTAATAGATTTGGCTATCAGGTTACCACAGGCCGGGTTGGCGTGGCCTCTCCGTGTCATTAGCCCGTCTGGATGATTACCTCGTCTGTGTCATTAGCCTGCCTGTGTGATTACAATGTGGGTCGTTACTAATTACTGATTGGAGTTAACAATGACAACGTTGGACGAACGGTTCCAGAAGGGAATCGAGACACGCACCAATTTCGGTGGCGGCACGCTGACCGCCGGTTCCGTCACTCTGGCCTGGCCGATGGCCCCGGACCTAGAAAGGATCGCCGGGGAATTCTTGTTCGGCACCATCTGGCACCGGCCCGGCCTGTCGGTCCATCGGCGAGAGATGGTAACCCTGACCTGCCTGACCGTCCTGAAACGGGACGTTCAAACACGCCGGCACATGGGCAACGGTCTGAACCTGGGTCTTACCCCCATCCAGATCATCGAAGTGCTGATGCATTCGATGTACTACAGCGGCATACCGGCGACGCTGGACGCCCTGGCCATCGCCAGAGATGTCTTCGAGGAAAGGGGCATCGACTACACGCCTCAGTTGGTGTTCGACCCGTCAGAGACGCCAGACGACCTCTACAACCGTGGTGTGGCTCGCCGATTAGAGTACATGGGGCCGCCGTCGGGTGGCGGACAGGGCCCGGTGACCGAAACCGAAAAGGACTTCAACCGGCTGACGGCTGAGTACTATTGGGGTTCGATCTGGAACCGTCCGGGTCTGACCTTGCCCGAGCGCTCCATCTGCACCATGGCCGCGCTGACAGCCCTGGGGAAAGAAGCGCAGTTGGCCAGCCACATACGCGGGGCGTTGAACGTGGGGATCAGCCAGGAAGAGATTGTGGAAGTGTTCGTCCACGCCATGTTCTATTGCGGCCTGCCGTCCGTTCGTTCGGCGATCGATCTGGCGAATGAGATATTCCGGTCACAGTAAACTGGGAGCCCTGCGACGGGTTCAGTATGAGCGGTTTCTTCCGTTCGTGGTGAGCCTGTCGAAGGACTTGCATCAGCCAAGTCTCTTTTCAAAAGCAACATGGCCCATAGAGAGCGGTGGTTCGACAGGCTCACCATGAGCGGGGCTAATCGCTTTGATAGAGATGAACGGCTGGTGCGAACAGTTACTAAGAATCCGTGAGCCGGACGAAGCGGCGTTTTCCCCGTCTGATTACATCGTGTGGCTTAAGAGTTTCAATGATTGAAGTAGTCGTTAATGGAACCGGCCCTGCATCGCCCCTGATATATACGATGGCGCCTTCTGATAAAAGTCTTTTCACCTCACTGTTGCTTTTGGCAAGGTCTGCTTCTACCAATAATCTCTGTAGCCTTTGGGACTGGGTATCAGAGCCTTGTCCAAGAAAGGGACGCAGATTGATCTCGCGCATTTCTTCTGGTGCGCCGCGGCCTTGGACAACACGTTCGAAGTGGGCCTGAGCGGCATCGGCCGCTTCACTGTCGTGGAACTGCTTGGTGACGTCCCAAGCAAGGCGTTTCTTGGGTTCCATTGGGTTCAGGGAGTTGCTCTCTAGGTCCTTGGCCATGGCCGCCAGTTCCGTCATGGGGACGTCGGTCAGATACTCGAAGTAGGCCAAAATCTGCTCGTCGGATACCGACATGAGTTTGCCGTACATGTCCACGGGTGGCTCATCCACTGCGACGTAGTTGTCCAGGCTTTTGCTCATCTTCTGGACGCCGTCAGTGCCCACCAGGATGGGCATCATGAAGCATTGCTGCGGAGTCTGGCCCATCATGCCCTGTAGCTCCCGGCCCACCAAGAGGTTGAACATCTGGTCAGTGCCGCCGAACTCCACGTCGGACTCAATGGCCACCGAGTCGTAGGCCTGTAGCAGCGGGTAGAGAAGCTCGGTGATGGCGATGGGCTTCTGGTCTGCGAACCGGGCAGCAAAGTCGGCCCTTTGCAAGAACTGAGCAACGGTAAACCGGCCGGTCAACTCAATAATCTTGGCCAGGTCGAACTTGCCGAACCACTCGCTCTGGTAGATCACCTCGGCGCGGCTCTCGTCAATCACCTTGAAGAACTGGCGGAGGTAGGACTCGGCGTTCTCCAATACCTGAGCATGGGTGAGCATGGTACGGGTTGCCGACTGTCCGCTGGGGTCGCCTATCTGGGCGGTCCAATCGCCGACGATCAGCACCACTTGATGGCCCAAATCTTGGAGCTTCCGGAGTTTCCGAAGGCCGACCACGTGACCCAGGTGTATGTCGGGTCGGCTGGGGTCAAAGCCCATCTTTAAGCGAAGTTTCTTGCCGCTCTGGAGTAGCCGGACAAACTCTTCTTTGGAGATGATCTCGCTGACGCCACGGGTGATGACCGATTCCAGGTCTTCCGGGCTAATCCGGGGGACTGTCGTCATCCTAGACGCTCCGGTCCAGGACTTGGCGGCAATCATCCACGTCCTGATTGATCTGCTTGATCAACTCGTCCAGGCCGTCGAATTTTTCTTGGTCCCTCACCTTCTTGATGAACTCCACTCCCACGGTCTTGCCGTAGATGTCCTCGCTGAAGTCCATGATGAATACCTCAACCAGCCTTTGGGTCAGGCCAAATGTCGGCCGGATGCCAATGCTGGTAGCGGATTGATGGCGTTTGCCGTCAATGATCGCCCAGGTGGCGTAGATGCCGTCGCCGGGCAGCAGAAGTTGAGAATCGACTTCAATGTTCGCAGTGGGGAATCCCAAGGTACGCCCGCGCTGGTCGCCGACCACCACAACTCCGGAGAGGTCATGGTTCCGGCCCAACAGCTCGGGGCAGATAGTGATGTTGCCGCTGGCCACTGCCTCGCGGATACGGCGGCTCTTCACCGGCTGGCCCTCAATCTCCAGGGTCTCTACCGTCTTGGCCCAGAAACCAAGCTGCTCTCCCTGTTCTTTCATGAAGGCCAGGTCGCCCTGGCGGCCCTTGCCGAGGGCCGAGTCGGGACCCAATATCAGCCCTTTCATGTTCAGGGATTCGGACAATAACTTGGCGAAATCTGCGGCGGTTACCTCGGCCATTTCCAGGTTGAATTCCAGGCAGACGACAAGCTCGATGCCCTGCTGTTTGATCAGTTCTACGCGTTGGTCGAGCGTGGTAAGGTAACTAGGCTCGGTGCCCGGCCTGAGGACGGTTATGGGCCGGTTGGAAAAGGTGACAACCGTGGGTAGATACTGGTCACCGGCGGCCTCGACCACCTGGCGTAACAGGTGCCTGTGCCCTTGATGCACGCCGTCGAAGACACCGATGGTAACAACGGTTTCTTTGCTGGGCGACACGCTGGCCAGAGTTTCGCGAAAGGTCATTCCTGGTTAGTTCTCATGGTGCGGAATCCCGCCGTACCGTCTGGCCTCGTAATCAGAGGGCAGGTCCGGAAATAGCCCCGGTAGGATTGTCGGCCGACGGTGTGGGCGAGGTTGTAAAATGGCTGTTTTTGAGCGTAAAACAAGGGTCTCCGAGTGGGCTGGATATTAGCACAGGCACGATTTAGCGTCAACTTGAACCGAGGGCCTGTGGGTGGCGACTCACACTCGCCCGATGTATACCCGGCTGTATACCCAGCCGCGTTGCGGGCATGCGGCCCCAGACTGAAAATCGGGGCTTGAAATTCGGTTTTCAAATTAATAATAATCTAAAACTAATATAAAATTCGTCAAAATCCAGAAGCGATTTACTAGGAAATGGCTAAAACATTATGTATAATTCGACCTTACTAGACACATGCGTGTAGCAGGCGGAAATGAAAAGGGCCGGCGGCTCGCAGGGGCAGTCAGTTCCGGAACTCGCGCCACCACTGAGCGGGTACGGGCGGCCATCTTTAACATTCTAAACCCTGATCAGTACCAGGATGGAAGGGTGCTAGACCTTTTCGCAGGGACCGGCAGCCTTGGTATAGAGGCCTTGAGCCACGGAGCAGGCTGGGCGGATTTCGTGGAATGGGACCGGCAGCAAAGCGCCGTCATTTCCCGCAACCTCGAGACCACCGGCTTCGCCTCGCAGAGCCACGTCCATCGGACGGACGTTCTGCAAGCGCTCCAAACTCTGCCGGGACACTATGACCTGGTGTTGTTGGACCCTCCATATAAGATGGGTGGCTTGGACAACCTAATGGAGAAGATAGCTTCTCAGTCAGGGCTGGTTGTTGATGGTGGCGTCGTGATTGCGGGGCATTCCAAGCGCGAAGATCTCAAGGAACGATACGGAC
>CAVOAA010000119.1:0-9431 GCA_963693555.1 Dehalococcoidia bacterium
CGACCAGAGCTTCAAGGTCGGCCAGGTCCCGGCCGCTAACCACTCCCACGACAAATCGCTCTATCCTGGCCAGATTCGTTAGCAACCGGCGGGTATCATCCGGCAGCTTGGCTATCTCTGGACGGGCGACGATGGGCGTCAGTGTGCCGTCGTAGTCAAAAAGCAGCAGGACTCGAGGAGAAGCGGCCAATTGGCGGCTGACCGCAGGCCAGATGTTCAACAAGTGGGGCATGGGGTGATTATGCCAGACCGCCGGGCTAGAAGCTGCGAATGGGGCGGCGGGAACGGCGGGTGCCCTGCATCATATCGACGAAAAGACGGGCGGCCCACCTATAGATATTATTTTCCGCAACCACGTTGCGCATACTCACCATACGTTCGCGGCGTTCCTCGTAGGGCATCTCAACCGCCTCGCAGATGGCCGTGGCAAACTGCTCTGTGGCGTAGGGGTTCACGATCACGGAGTCGGTCAATTCGTGGGCAGACCCGGTGAACGGGCTCAGGATCAATACACCGTCTTCGTCGAACCGGCTGGCCACGTATTCCTTGGCCACCAGATTCATGCCGTCGTGCAAAGAACTGACCACGCAGAAGCGGGCGATGCGCCGCAACGCCGCTAGGGTGACGGCGGGCAGGTCGTCCGGGAGATAGATGATGGGCTGCCAGTTGTCGGTGCTGAACCGCCCGTTCACGTTCTCCAATTCCAGGTCGATCTGGTCCGACAATTGCTTGTAGGCATCGATGTTGGCGCGGCTCATCACGCCCGCCTGAACGAACACCACTTTGCCGATGTAATCCGGGTATTTCTCAAAGAACCGGCCGATGGCCCGGATGCGGTGGGGTATCCCTTTGGTGTAGTCGATGCGGTCGATACCGAGGCCGACTATCTTTCCTTCCAGGTTCATATCTACCAGCAACCGTTCCACCTCTTCCGTTACTTCCGGGCTTTGGGACTCTTCGTTGATCTGTTCGAAGTCGACGCTGATGGGGAAGGGCCGGACTAGGGTTGGCTCTTCCCTTTGATACACCAGGTTGTACTCGTCGTGGACCTGGGACCCCAGCACCCGCGCGGCGGCCTCCATGAAGTTGTCGCAATGATCACCGATGTGGAACCCCAGCAGGTCGTTTCCCAATAGGCCATCAAGGATCTCGTCACCCCAAGGGCAGATGCGGAAAATCTCGTAAGTGGGCCAGGGTATGTGCCAGAACTGTGCGGTGATGATATCCGGGTCGGCATCCCGAAGCATTCGGGGGAGCAGGGCTAGGTGGTAGTCCTGGGTGAATACCGCGGCGGGCCGGCCATCGATCTCATCCAAGACCTGTTTGGCGAACACGCTGTTCACTGCCTTGTAGGTCTCCCAGTCAGACGTCTGGAAGGTTGGTTCGACGAAAGCGTTGTGGCACAGCGGCCAGAGGCCTTCATTGGAGAACCCGGCGTAGTAGCCCTTCTCTTCTTGCTCGGTCAGCCAGACCAGACGCAGGGTGTAGGAGGGGTCGTTCGGAGGGACCTGGATGCGGTTGTTTTCGTCAACGGCGTAGGAGTCTCCCTCGCCGCCGCCAAAGGCAACCCAGGTGCCGCCGCATTCTTGCATCAGCGGGTCGATGGCGGTCGTCAGTCCGCCAGCGGTGGAGGTATAGCTGAGCTTACCTTCGATCAGTTCATGCATGTACGGCTGGCGATTGGAGACTACGATCAGTTGGTAGTCACCGATCTCCCGCTGTACTAGCCGTTGTAGTTTTTCCCGGGTCCAAGTAGGTTCAAGCATAAACACTACCCCCTATGACCCTTTTGATGTCTCGGGCCGGGATCGCGGTTCCTGGGTTTTTAATTCAAGCGCCCACACTGAAAAAAATCTATGGCGCGCATCCGTTTCGGGTTAAATTCTTCCATATCAGGCGTCAAAGGTCAACCGAAAAAGACTGTCGTACCCAAATTGACAGAGCGCCTAACGGTTAGTAACATACGCGCCTGGCTCGCCTATTATGCGAGGCCGATTAGGAGAAAGGGCTCATGTTCGTACGCCGTGACCTGACTGATACGGTTCCGACACCATCCGGAAATATGCACTTCGTTAAGAAGGGGAGTGGCTATCCCGTAGTTTTGCTCCACCCCCTGGGCACGTCCATCTGGACCTGGGAGGGCATCATAGACTCCCTCAGCCAGAACTACACCTGCTACGCCTTCGACATGCTGGGGCACGGCGATTCGGACAAGCCCACCCGGGATTTCAACCTCCCCGACTACGCACAGGCCCTCGACCATGCCTGTCAGGTGCTGAACATCCACCGCGCTCACGTAGTCGGCAACTCCGTGGGTGCAGTCCTGGCCACCGAGACGGCTGCCAGCTTCCCAGAGCGCGTGGACAAGCTGGTATTGGTCGGCTGCCCAGTCTGGAGCCCGCACAAGGCCAAGGAACGCCTGAAGGAATCCGCCAGCGGGTTCGACGCCAAGGGTCTGCCCAAACCCAGGACACTGAAGGGCCTGAAAGAATCAACCACCTTCGCCAACCCCAGGCAAGAATGGCTGGAGGCCAACAATCAGAGCCGGGCCAAGGCCGGGGTCTGGGTCGGAAAGCTGATGGAGGCCCTGGCCCACTACGACCTGATGTCCCGTCTGCCGATGGTGAAGGCATCCTCCACCATGGTGCTCTACGGCGAGGTTGACCGCCTGCGTGACGGTGAGGAGCTGCTCCACAACAACATCGTCAACGCGCAGAAGGTCGTCCTGCCAGGTCTGGGCCATATTCCCCAGGTTGAAGACCCCGAGGCATTCTTGGGCGCGATCTTGCCCTTTCTTGAAGCCTAGCCAATAACCACGCGGCCTCGATTCCAGGATTCCCAGGCCCAGGATTACTAGGAGACAACTTGGCTTCCAGCAGTAACCGGACACCCCTAAGACTCCTTGAAGTCATCCGCACGTTGTTCTACACGCCGATCTACGTCTCCGTGGCCGGCGGGTTCCTGGAAAAAGAGGGGTTGGACGTTGATTTCAAGACCTGCCCTCCTGAGTTCGGACATCCGATAGCGGCCTTGAACCAAGGCGCAGCCGACATCGCCCAAAGCGGCATAATGCGTTGCATCATAGCCTCGGACTGGGGCGCAGAAACGGTGCCGATACACTTCGCAGAGATCAATTCCAGAGACGGATTCTTCATAATCAGCCGCACGAAGCAGGATCCCTTCCGGTGGGAGTCACTGAAAGAAGCCAAGTTTATCCCTGTAGATTTTTCGCCCATGCCCTGGGCCTCGCTCCGGTTCGCGCTCCAAAGACACAACATCGAACCGTCAGATGTTGACCTGCTGACCGGCCTGAGCATAGCCGACGCTATGGCTGCCTTCCGTGCGGGCAAAGCCGAATTTATCCACGTCCCCCAGCCCGCTGCCGAAGAGCTTTTGGAAGATGGGTCTGGCCACCTGGCTGTCGCGATCGGCCCCGAGAACGGGCATCTGGCCTTCAGTTCCTTCGCCGCCACCAACCAATACCTGGAGGCGAACCAAGAGACTGTCCACCGGTTCACCGTAGGCTACGCCAACGCTCTGGACTGGTTGGCGGCGCATAACGCCAACGAAGTCGCCGAGTCGGTGCTGGAGTTCTTCCCCGGTGCGAGCCTGGAATTGGTTTCCAAATCCATCCACAGGCTGAAGGCTCAGGACAATTGGCCCACGGACCCGACGCTCCGCCAGCCCCAGTACGAGGCCCTCCACGACATCCTTCTGTCCGCCGGTCTCGCCAAGGCGCGGCAACCGTACAGCAAGGTAGTGCGCACCGATATCGTCGAGGCTGCCCTGGCGTCGCGAAAGTAGCTTCAAAATCGCTGGATCAACGCGCCGGTCTAGCCAGCTTAGCGGCCCGTATCGTAATGTGCCTGGCCTTCATCTAATGGTGTAAGATATATCCCCAGGCAGGCTGAAAGCCGCATATTTTATGGCTTCGGTAATGTCGTTTCCGGAGGACTCTTTGACCACAATTGCTATCGTCGGCACCGGCCTGATTGGAACCTCACTTGCTCTGGCCATCAAGAATTCCAATCTTCAAGTGGACGTCGTGGGGACTGACTACGACGGCGCTGCACGGTCCGGCGCTCAGAAAACCGGTGCGTTCAAGAAGGTAGAATCCCGCCTGTCCGACGCCATCCGAGGTTCGGACGTGGTCGTGTTCGCAACGCCCATTATGGCGATGCGGGAGATGATGGAGGCCGCAGCCAACTATTTCGAAGAAGGTTGTGTGGTAACCGACGTGGGCAGTTCCAAGAAAGTTGTCCTGCAGTGGGCGGAGGAAGTCCTTCCCAAGCACGTCAGCTTCGTGGGCGGCCACCCGATGGCCGGCAGAGAAGTATCCGGTCCGGCGAACGCCGACGGCGACCTGTTCAAGGGAAAAGCCTACTGCATCGTCCCCAGCGTCACTGCCGAAAAAGCCGCCGTATCATCGATCACCACACTGGCCGAAGCCATCGGCGCCAAGCCCTTTTTCATCGGCGTCGATGAACACGATAGTTTCGTTGCCGCAGTCAGTCATCTGCCCTTCATGATGTCAGTTGCCCTCATGAACACCGCCTCCAAGAGCGCCAACTGGGAGGACATCGCCCAATTGGCCTCCTCCGGTTTTGGCGACCTTACCCGTCTGGCATCCGGCGACCCGGTGATGCACCGCGACATCTGCGTGAGCAACCCGGAACCGATCGTTGCCTGGATGGACGCCTACATCCGAGAGCTATACGACCTTCGCAATATGCTGGCCAATGAGAACGGCCCCGAACCGGAAGCTGTGCACCAGGTGTTTGTCGACGCGATGGACGCTCGGGCACGCTGGAACGCCGGCATATTTAGCACCATCGACCGCATTGCCGGCCCTTCGCCGGAGATTCCAACCTTCGCTGAGAGCATGGGTGAGATGTTCGTCGGCCGCCGGGGAGTTGAGGCTCAGAAGAAGATCCTACGCGGGCTGAAAGACGACCCAGCCAAAAAGTCGTAGCCACGCCTTGAGCACCGCCCCTCCATCCAGCCCTTCTCGAGGTATCAGCCGCCCTTCCTCTTTGGGTGGCGCACTGTCAGTACCCGGCGATAAATCCATCTCCCACCGGTCTCTGATCCTCAACGCCATAGCCCAGGGCGACGCCTTGGTGCAGGGCCTTTCCGGCGGCGAAGATGTGATTTCCACCATGCGCTGCCTGCAGGCCATGGGTGTGAGTATCGAACCCGCCGGCGCAACCGGCAGCTACAGGATTCGAGGCCGGGGCGCCACGCTGGAAGAGCCCACCGACATCCTGGACGCCGGGAACAGCGGCACCTCGATGCGGCTGCTTTCCGGAATTCTGGCTTCCCAGTCTTTCGCATCGATCATCACCGGCGACGGCTCTCTACGCAGCCGCCCCATGCAGCGCATCGTCCAACCCCTGAAGCAGATGGGCGCGCAGATCATGGGCCGCCAGAACGACTCTCTGGCGCCTTTAGTGATCCGTGGAGGCAGTCTGCAGGGGATCGAGTACGACCTGCCCATGGCCAGCGCTCAGGTAAAATCGGCCATCATGCTGGCCGGCCTTTCCGCATCCGGCACAACAGTCATTCATCAACCGGCCCTCTCCCGTGACCACACCGAGCGCATGGTCTCAGCGATGGGCGGCAGGGTTGAGGAGAATGGACTGGACCTGACGATCTACCCGGCAGAGTTGAAATCTGTCGATATCACGGTCCCCGGCGACATCAGCTCGGCTGCATTCTGGATGGTGGCCGGTCTCTGCCATCCAAACGCTCGCATCCTGGTCCGTGGCGTTGGTCTGAATCCCAGCCGCACCGGCATCGTCGACGTCCTTCAAGCGATGGGAGCTGGAGACGCCTTGCAACTGATCGACGAGCGCACCGAGGGCGGCGAACCGGTTGCCGACATATTGGTCACCTCCGCCGAGTTGCACGGGATAGAGATCGGCGGTGACCTGATCCCCCGGCTATTGGACGAAGTACCCATCCTGGCGGTGGCAGCCTGCTTCGCGACCGGCGACACTGTAATCCGCGATGCAGCGGAACTGCGGGTCAAGGAATCGGACCGCATCGCAACGACATCCTCGGAGCTCACCCGCCTCGGAGCCCAGATCGAGACCACGGAAGACGGCATGGTTATACACGGCCAGGGCCCCGGAACAAGTTCCCTGCAGGGGGCAGAGTGCGAGAGCCACGGCGACCACCGGCTGGCCATGTCGATGGCGGTGGCAGGGCTGATCTCCGACGGCGAGACCACGGTCCACGGAGCGCCGGACGCCTCCGTTTCTTACCCCGAGTTCTGGCAGGACCTTGAGTTGCTGCTCCAGGACCTCCGGTAACCCAGGTGTCCGAGAAGTCATCCCCGCCCCTGCTGGTGGTATTGTCCGGCCCATCGGGAGTGGGCAAGGACGCAGCGCTTATCGAACTCCGCAAGCTGGACCGGCCCTGGCATTTCGTTGTCACCGCGACCACCAGACACATCCGCCCCGGAGAGACGGACGGCATCGACTATATCTTCCTGGATGAACCCACTTTTCTGGATATGAAGGGCCGCGATGAGTTCGTGGAATGCGCTCAGGTCTACGGCAACTGGTACGGCGTCCCCAAGAGCCAGGTCACTTCGGGCCTGGAGGCCGGGAAAGATGTCATCTTGAAGATCGACGTCCAGGGCGCGGCCACCGTCAGGAAGATGGCCCCCGACGCCCTGTTTATCTTCATGGTGCCCGGGTCGTTCGAAGAATTGGAGGACCGCCTGTCCCAACGCATGACCGAGTCCACTCCGGAGATGGAACTGAGGCTGAAAACAGCGGCAGATGAGCTGAAGCTGGCCTGCGAATTCACCCGTCAGGTGGTCAACAGCAAGGGCAATCTTGGTCAAGCCGTGACCGACATCGACGCCACCATAACCGCCGAAAAAGAACGGCCAGGCCGCGCACCCGTTCAGCTTTTCTGATCCTTGGTATAATTCAGTGACCATGAGCCCCAGACGGCTCCGCACCAATCATCAAACCGGCCGGAGACCCCATGGCGCAACGCCCCGAAAAACTGGAAATCAGGCCTCGCCTTCCGGAATGGCTAAAAGTCAGGATGCCGGGCAGCCCCCGCTATCTTGAGCTTCAGCAATTGATGAAGGGCCAGAAGCTCCATACCGTCTGTGAAGAGGCGCACTGCCCCAACATCGGCGAATGCTGGGACCGGGGCACGGCCACCTTCATGATTCTGGGCGAAATATGTACCCGCGCCTGCCGCTACTGCGCCGTGACCACCGGCCGCCCCAATGGACTGGACCTACAGGAGCCCCGCCGGGTTGCTGAGACAGTGGAGGCGATGGGCCTGAGTTACTGCGTGATCACCTCAGTGAACCGGGACGACCTGCCCGATGGCGGTGCGTACATCTTCGCGTCGTGCATCACCAAGATTAAAGAGACCAGCCCGGACTGCCGCGTTGAGGTGCTGATACCTGACTTCGCCGGGTCATGGCCCGCCCTGAAACGGGTCATTGAAGCCGGGCCCGCCGTTCTCAACCACAACATCGAGTCCACCGTGCGCATCTTCCCCAAGGTCAGGCCCAAGGGCAACTACGATCTTTCCCTGGAATTGTTGGCCAAGGCCAAAGACATAAACCCGGCCACAGTCACAAAATCGGGGATCATAGTTGGCATGGGCGAGACTGTAGACGAAGTCCTTGAAACGATGGCCGACCTACGCAAAGTCGACTGCGACCTGCTGACCATCGGCCAGTACCTGCGCCCATCGCTGAGGCACCTGGAGATCGACCGGTACTACCGGCCCGAAGAGTTTGAAGAGCTACGCAAAGCTGGGATGGAAATGGGGTTCAAGCATGTGGCTTCGGGGCCGCTGGTGCGCAGTTCCTACCATGCCGACGAACAGCATGACGCCGCGGCTCTAGGTCTTCCGGTCTAGGAGCTACCCAGCTTCAGAGTGATCCCGATATCGCCTACCCGGTCCCAACGGAACTGGGGTTCAAGGGCCAATACCAACTCCGGTTCCACCGACGCCCACAGTGCCGCCCCGCTCCAGGCTCCGGCACGCTTGGCGCACTCGATATCACGGTGGCTGTCTCCAACGAAAAGGCATTCACTGGGCGCGACCTCCAACGACCGCATCAAGTCCTGCAACCCAGCCGGGTCTGGCTTGGGAGTCATACCCTCGGCAAAGAAAAGCGCCCGGTCAACAGACTCTCCGATTCCCGAGTACTCGAACTCGGGCACACCAAACACCTGCCGTTTATCGGACAAAATCACAGTGCGGTAACCGTTGTCCTTGAGTCCTTTTAGAAGCTCGGGGACACCCTGATACAAGCGGAGTTCCTGCCAGACGGCGGCGTGGTAAAAGGCCATGTAAGTGTCCACTACTTTTTCCTGGTCGCCGGGGAAGAACCAGGCCAGATGCTCCAAAAAAGGCCGTGAATATTCCGTGCCTAGATCAGTGGGCGCCGGTCTGGGGTAGCCCAAGGCGTCGGCTGTTTGGTTCATCAAGGCCAAGTGGATGTCCCAACTGTTCCAAAGGGTCAAGTCCCAGTCTAAGATGACTGCTTTTAGTTGCATTTCGCTGTTGTCTTGCATCGGTTGGATTCTACATCATCCTCCGGCCAGGTTGGTCATCAGAAAGGCACGATAATATAGTTGACATCGCAACTTCATTGCTTTATAGTTGCACAAACAACTAAATCGGCCCAGTGCTATAATTTATAAACTTTCGCCTGGAAGGCTTGGAGACAGCATGAAGACACGTGGAATAAATCACCTGGCAATGGTCACCAACGACATGGAAAAAACCGTCCGTTTCTACAGGGACGTCATGGGTTTCCCTCTGGTTGCAGCCATCGGTGGCAACCCCAACGGCCTCAAGGCGCGACACTATTTCTTCGAGACCGGCCCCAACTCGACCATCGCTTTCTTCGAGTGGACGGGCGCAGAGGACTTCCACAAACCGGCAGGCCTGGAAGCGGCCGGCCAGATCCAATTCGACCACGTCTCCTTTGATGTTGAGACCGAAGAAGAGCTGACTGAACTGCAGAAGAAACTTGAAGACGCCGGTCAGGAAGTGAGCACGGTGGTGGACCACAAGTTCATCCACTCCATCTACTTCCACGACTTCAGCGGCATCGCCCTGGAGGCTTCAGTCTGGATCACCAACCCCACGGGTAAGACCCCGGACTACTCCAACAAAAATGTATTCGCCGACCCCAATCCGGTGCCGGCACTACAGGAAGAGATGGACAAGGCCAGATTGGTCGAATCCAGCTAACACCTACCAGTCTACTCAAGGTAAAGTTAAAGGGATGGTCCTTCGGCCGAAGGACCATCCCTTTTTTGTCGCACTTTGATAACCCGGAGAGCCACCCAAGATATGCCGCAGAAACCCGACTTGGTGATTGTAAACGCCCAGGTACTGACGATGGATGACCCGCAGCCCCGCGCCCAGGCCGTTGC
>CAVOAA010000120.1:0-9379 GCA_963693555.1 Dehalococcoidia bacterium
CAATATCGAATCCTTCCTCTTGCAGTGGAATGGCAAAGAGGCCGGTCCCGATCCCCAATTCAAGGACTGAATTCTTGCCGTGTCTTTTCAGTAGATCTGTTACATATGGCACTCTTTCATTGGTGTCTGGGTAAACGAGGTCATAGGCATCGCCTATGGAGTCATAAATCATGTTTGGTACTTAAATTCCTCTGATAACAATATTGGGGATATTTCGACAACTATACTTTCAGATACGTCATGGCGCCGTCTAGGAGCTTGGTGACCATCTCTGGGTTGGCGGCTTCGGCGTAGATGCGGAGCAGGGGTTCGGTGCCGGAGAAGCGAACTGCCAGCCAGCCGTCCTCCACCTGAAAACGCCTGCCGTCGATGGTATCAGAACCAAGCAAAGGAACACCGGCGATCTCGGTCAACTCAGGGCTGTTGAGGGCTTCCAGTATCCGCTCCCGGTCATTGGCGTGAAAGCTGATGTCCCTTCGGTGATAGGAATGAGGGCCTACTTTGTCGGTCAGCCGTTGGAGCAACTCGGTGGGAGTATCCCCGGTGGTCGCCATGTACTCAAGGAAGTACAGCCCGCTGAGAATACCGTCGCGCTCCGGAATATGACCCCGGAAGGCGAACCCACCACTCTCTTCTCCAGCGATCAGGGCGTCGACCTCGCTGAATTTTGGCCCGATGTTTTTGAATCCCACCCGCAATTCGTGAACATCCACTCCGTAAATGTCGCCCAGTTTGTTCAGGGCGATGGACGATGTGACGCCTTTGACTATCGCGCCCCGCAACTGCTTCTGCTCCAGCAAGTACTGGGCCAGTATGGAGAACGTGTCCAGCGTGGTGACGAACCGGCCTTGCTCGTCGATTATCCCGACCCGGTCGGCGTCTCCGTCCAAGGCGATACCAACAGATACACCGCCAGTGCCGATGAGAGACGTAGCCTCGGTCAGATTGTGGGCGATGGGTTCTGGCTGCTCCATACCGGGAAAAGCCGGGTTACGGCTACCGTGAAGCTCTCTGACGGTGGTCTTGCCGCCGTCTAGGAGCGCTGGCAGGAACCCTCCGCCGGCCCCGTACATGGAATCCACGACCACATTGAGTCCGGCGTCCTTGATGGCGTCTAGGTCCACCAGAGCGGCGATGCGCTTCAAATACGGCGCAGAGGGCTCCAGGTCCACTATCAACCCGCTGTTGCGGCCCTCAGCAGCGTTGTAAGCGTCTGCGGTGACAACCCGGGCGATGGATGCCTCCAGACGGTCAGTTATCTCTTGGGTGGCGCTGCCGGCGTATTCGGGCTTGAACTTGAAACCGTTCCACTGGCCGGGATTGTGGCTGGCAGTGATGATCGCTGCTCCACCGGCCTGGTGATGTAGCACGTTGTAGCTGAGCATGGGGGTCGGGGCCGGCTTATCGGCTAGGTAAACCTTGATACCCTGTCCGGCGGCCACGGCGGCCACGGTATCGGCGAACTCCGCGGACAAGAACCGCGTGTCATAGCCCACGACCAGGCCTTTTTCGGCCATGCCAACTTCTTTCAGATGGTCGCAGAGTCCCTGGGCGCAACGGGCGACATTCTCAAATGTGAAGTCCTCGGCGATCAGGGCGCGCCAACCGTCTGTTCCGAATCTGATGTCCGTCAAGTCCACACCCCCCGGTTTCTGAACGCTAACAGCATATCCCAAGCCAAGCTGATTGGAAGCAGCGGTTTCCGACTAAATCAAAAAAGGGCCTCTGGTGTTAAACCAAAGGCCCTATAGTCACGCTAAAAAGCTGGCAGCTATTCGCTGAAAGCTAAAGGCTAGAGCCCGGCATCCTTGCGGAGGGCGTCGGCCTTGTCGGTCCGCTCCCAGGACAGGTTGAGGCTGTCGCGGCCGAAGTGGCCGTAAGCCGCCGTCTCCTGGTAGATGGGCCGACGAAGGTCCAGGTCTCGGATGATGGCCGCGGGACGCAGGTCGAAGTGCTTGGCCACCAGAGCGTGGATCGTGTCACTGTCGACCTTGTTGGTGTCGAAGGTCTCCACGGCCACGGAGATGGGCGTCGCCACGCCGATGGCGTAGGACACCAGAATCTCGCAGCGGTCGGCCAGGCCGGATGCCACGATGTTCTTCGCCACGTAGCGGGCGGCGTAGGCAGCAGACCGGTCGACCTTGGTCGGGTCCTTGCCTGAGAATGCGCCACCACCGTGACGGGCGATGCCGCCGTAGGTGTCGACCAGGATCTTCCGGCCGGTCAGACCGCTGTCGCCGGCGGGACCGCCGGTAACAAACCGTCCGCTGGGGTTCACGAAGATCTTGGTGTCGTCGTCCAGTAGGTTGGCGGGAACGATCTTCCTGATCACGTGCTCGGTGATGTCTTTCTCGATCTGTTCGTTGGTGGCGTCCGGGTCGTGCTGAGTGCTGATGACTACGGTGTCGACGCGAGCGGCGACGCCATGGCGGTACTCAACGGTTACCTGGGACTTGCCGTCCGGCCGGAGGTAGGGAAGGATTCCCTCTTTCCGGACCAGGGCCAGTTGCTCCACCAGTTTCTGAGAAAGACTGACGGTCAAGGGCATCAGTTCGGGGGTCTCGTTACATGCGAACCCGACCATCATTCCCTGGTCGCCGGCACCAGTGGCCAGCATGGCTTCCTCGGCGGCCGCGCCGCGCTGTTCCAGGGCAGTGGTGACGCCGGCGCTGATGTCCGGGGACTGCTCCTGGATGGATACAATCACACCGCAGCTTTTGGCGTCGATGCCGTACTCAGCTTTGGTGTAGCCGGCTTTGGTCAGCGTTTCCCGGACGATCTTGGGTACGTCGACGTAGGAGGAGGTGGTGATCTCTCCCATCACCACGACCAGCCCGTTGGTCACGGCGGTCTCGCAGGCCACGCGGCCCATGGGGTCGTCCTTGAGGACGGCGTCTAGAACTCCATCAGAGATCTGGTCGCATAGTTTGTCGGGGTGTCCCTCGGTCACCGACTCAGAAGTCAGCAGGTATTTGGGGGACTCGTGGAATAGCATTGGCATATTTATCTCTCCTAATCTCGGCCTGGAATCATCCAGACCTATTCTCCCGAAATTTGGCTTGGTTGGTCTAGGTCCCTTCTTGCCAGCTATCCTGATACTTCAGTTGAGCGGCGGATAGCTTATCGATGCTGATGCCCATGGACTCGAGCTTCAGCCGGCCGATCTCGGCGTCCATCACCGGGGGTACGACGTGTACGCCGGCTCCCAGGGTGCCCTGGTTCTTGTAGAGATATTCGGCGGACAATGCCTGGTTGGCAAAGCTCATGTCCATGACTGCTGAGGGATGACCCTCTGCGGCGGACAGGTTCACCAGCCGGCCATCGGCCAACAGGTAGATCAAGCGGCCGTCTTTCATCGTGTACTCTTCGACGAAGGGCCGTAGTTCGCGATTGGATGTAGACATCTCTTTCAGGGAGTCTATGTCTATCTCGTCGTTGAAGTGACCACTGTTGGAGAGGATCGCGCCGCT
This sequence comes from Dehalococcoidia bacterium, assembly GCA_963693555.1. Taxonomy (GTDB): domain Bacteria; phylum Chloroflexota; class Dehalococcoidia; order Lucifugimonadales; family UBA3495; genus UBA9611. The sequence goes on from CAVOAA010000120.1 coordinate 3,471, forward strand.
GGCCATGACTTCAATGTGTTCCTTGCCGACAGCGTGCAATCCACCTGTGACGGTGATGAAGACCTCGCCGATCTTGGCGGCTTCAATCATGGGCATGACGCTGTATCCGTCCATCACGGCTTCAAGAGCGCGGACCGGATTGGTCTCGCAGACGGTGACGTGGGCGCCCATGCCCTGAGCCCGGGAGGCGACACCGCGGCCGCACCATCCGTAACCCGAAACGACCACGCGCCGTCCGGCCCACAGGATGTTGGTGGCCCTGGTGATGCCGTCCAGAGTGCTCTGGCCGGTGCCGTAGCGGTTGTCAAAGAAGTGCTTCGTCTCTGCGTCATTGACGGCGATGACCGGATACTTGAGTTGACCATCGGCGGCCATGGCTGTCAGCCGGATCACGCCGGTGGTGGTCTCTTCGGTCCCGCCGATGATGTTGTCGATCATGTGGGGATGCTTGGTATGAAGCAGGGTCAGTAGGTCGGCCCCGTCATCCATGGTCATCTGGGGTTCGGCGGCCAATGCGGCCTCCAGATGCTCGTAATACGTGGTATCGTTCTCGCCTTTTATGGCGTAGGTCGGGATACCGTATTCCTGGACTAGCGCCGCCGCGACGTCGTCTTGAGTGCTCAGCGGGTTACTGGCGCAGAGGACTACGTCTGCCCCGGCGTCTCGCAGCGCGATGGCCAGGTTGGCCGTCTCACTGGTGACGTGAAGGCAGGCAGACAGGCGCACGCCCTGCAGCGGCTTCTCTTTTTCGAAGCGCTCGCGAATGATCTTCATCACGGGCATTTCCCGGCCGGCCCATTCAATCTTGTTGACTCCGATTTTCGATAGGGACAGGTCTTTCACGTCCCCTTTGGTCTGTTGTGATGCCACCTTGTACTCCTTGTGTCAGGTCCCGATACTGATTGTTCGTTGGGCCTGCAATTAATAGACTGCTATTGCCTCTTGGCGGATCTAAAACTAGGCGTCGCCGCCGTAGGTCGTGGGGTGTCCGCCGGCGATCCATGCCGGGGTCCCATCTTCGATGTTATAAAGGTTTTCCGATTGATAGCCCATCGAAGCGGCCATCTCGCAGGCCAGTCCGCTCCGGACTCCAGCGGCGCAAATGAACAAAAGCTTCTTGTCGGTAGGCACCTGGTCCATCCGGTCGGTCAAGTCATCCACCGGGATGTGTATCGCGCCGGCGACGTGTCCCGTGACCCATTCATCGTCCCTCCGAACGTCGATAACCACGGTCCCCTCGGGGTCCGCGGCTACGATCGCATCACCCTCGGCGGAATCTACTCGGAAATAAGGCTCGCCTGGATCTTGTCTAGGCATATGTACCCTCCTGGACCTTTCTGGTCCCTAACTTAGATATCTACCCGTTACCGGGGCAAGTTTCCTTTTCAGTTCCTCGGGAATCTGGTCTTTCTGCGTGATGATCGCGTCCCTCAAGGCTGATTCGCAAGGACAATCACGCTCGCCGCTAAGGGCGGGAATAGCTTCTTTCAATAATGCCTTGGATGTAGCCACGTTTTTCAGCAGGTTGGCTATCACCATATCCACCGTCACCGACTCCGACGTCTGGTGCCAGCAGTCGTAGTCTGTGATCCAAGCCATGGTGGTGTAACACATCTCCGCTTCCCTTGCCAGTTTGGCTTCGGGGAGGGCAGTCATGCCTATTATGTCAGCTCCCCAAGAACGGTACATGAAAGACTCGGCCCGAGTGGAGAAGGCAGGCCCTTCCATCACCACCATGGTGCCGCCAGGATGGACATTCACGTCCAACCGTTGCGCCGCTTGGTGGACCACCTGGCTGGCATGGGCGCAGAATGGGTCTGCCATCGCCACATGCACAACCACATCGGTGTCGAAGAACGTGCTTTCTCTTAGCCGAGTGCGATCGATCAACTGACTGGGTATCACCAGGTCCAGAGGGGCGAACTCTTCTTTGAGGCTGCCCACGGCGCTTACGGATATAATCCGTTCCACGCCCAAAGTTTTTAGGGCATAGATGTTGGCCCTGGCTGGTATGTGAGTGGGATTGAACCGGTGGCCCTTGCCGTGCCGTGGCAGGAAGGCAACCTTCACTCCATCCAGGTCTCCAACGGCGATTGCGTCGCTGGGCTTTCCGAAGGGTGTATCAACTTCCACGGTCTCGATGGCGGACATGCCGTCCATCTCATAGAGTCCGCTGCCGCCGATCACCGCTATTTTTGCTTTCTGTGTCGTGCTCATCTATGTCTATTTGGCAGATTTAACTGCCAGTTCCAAACTCTCTGTAATATGACTATCTGGAAGACTTTACTGCCAGTTCCAGACTATCTATAAATGGCGGACGGACCACCCCTGCTTCCGTGACAATGGCGGTCAAATACTTGGCGGGGGTAACGTCGAACCCCGGGTTATAGGCCTCGACGCCTTCCGGCGCGACCTGCACTCCCCGAAACTCCGTCACTTCAGTGCCGGAGCGCTCTTCTATCTCTATCTCGTCACCGTTGCTCAGGCTCATGTCCACCGTGCTGATGGGCGCTGCCACGTAGAACGGGATGCCGTTCTCCTTGGCCAGCACCGCCAGTGTGTAGGTGCCAATCTTGTTGGCGGTGTCGCCGTTGGCGGCGATGCGGTCGGCCCCGGTTATTACGCAGCCTATCTCGCCTCGGCGCATCAACATGCCTGCCGCAGAGTCCACCACCAGGGTGGACGGTATTCCCAATTGTTTGAACTCCCAGGCGGTCAGCCGGGCGCCCTGCAGGAAGGGCCTGGTCTCGGTGTTAAACACCTTGAACCGTTTGCCGCCTTCCCAGCCGGCCCTGATCACTCCCACTGCCGTGCCGTAGGCGGCCGTTGCCAGCGCGCCGGCGTTGCAGTGGGTCAGGACTGAGCCGCCATCGGGCATCAGCTCTATCCCGTGGCTGCCCATGCGGCGGTTGATGGCTTCGTCTTCTTTTTCTATGGAGATCGCTTCTTCGAGCAGCCTTTCCCTGATTCTAGGAATCTCAGTCTCTGACTCGGCTATTCCAATCATCCGGTCAACGGCCCACATCAGATTAACGGCAGTTGGGCGGGCGGCCTTAATCTCCGTCCCGGCCTCTGACAACCGTTCCAGGAACGCGGTCCTTTCCGAAATATCGAGATCCCTGGCCGCCATTGCCACGGCATATGCAGCGGTTACGCCGATGGCCGGCGCGCCGCGCACTTGCATGGTCCTGATGGCCTCAACCGCTTCCAGGTACCCGCGCGCTTCCACGATCACTTCTTCGGATGGCAGGCGAGTTTGGTCAAGTAGCCGGAGTGTGCCGTTGGCCCACTCGATGGGTCGAATCTCGTTCACCGGATATGCTCCCAAGGGGTTAAACCGGAGTTGTTAGGCAGGTCTTAAACATCAAAAAAGCTTCTCGGTTAGAGAAGCTCACAGATACACTGAGCCCCCCTCATCTTTCGCCTGACTTGGTTTGTCAGACGCCGGAATTAGCACCGTATCCACGTCCGTAAAGGACTAGGACCGGTTGCTAGGCTTCATAGGGCCGTCCCCTCTGCCGTTCTGTATAAGGGTTTCTGGGTCGCCATTTGATTTTTAAGCGTGCCTTGTAGTCGTATAGATGTTACTAAGGGGCCGTCAGCCTGTCAAGAAGAGGCACTGCCAAAGATCGAGTCACCCCTCAGGCGTAAACCACGCTCAATATCAGTTGACATCGGCTTCGGAACGCCAACATAATACCCGCTACCGTATTCCATATCCTTCCCTCTAGTTACGGATTCGATGACAGCACCAAAGCTTCCATTGCCCGGTGACGAACTGGGCCTGTTCACCGACCTATATGAACTGACCATGTCCCAGGCGTTCATGCGCCAGGGAATGTCGGCCACCGCCACCTTTAGCCTGTTCACACGCACCTACCCAACCAACCGGGCCTATTTCGTGTCCGCCGGACTGGAAGACGTGCTGGACTATCTCTCCAACCTGAACTTCAGCGACCGGGCCATCGATTATCTAAAAGCCACGTCCATCTTCTCCGATGAATTCCTTCAATTCCTTAGCGGCGTCCGGTTCACGGGCAGTGTCCGGGCCATCCCTGAGGGACGTTTGTACTTCACCGACGAGCCGGCGGTGGAGGTCACGGCGCCTCTGATCGAAGCCCAACTTGCTGAGACTTTTATCATCAATCAGGTCAATCTACAGAGCATGCTGGCCACCAAAGCCGCCCGTTGTGTTTGGGCCGCCCAGGGCCGGGGCATCGCTGATTTCGCTTCGCGGCGCACTCAGGGCACTGACGCCGCGCTCAAGATGGCCCGCGCCAGCTACATCGCAGGCTTCAGTTCCACCAGCAACGTGCTCGCCGCAAGCCTCTACGGCATGCCACCGGCAGGCACCATGGCCCACTCGTTCATCTCCAGCTTTCCCTCGGAGCTGCAAGCGTTCCGAGCCTACGCCGAATCGTTCCCAGACCGGACCATCCTGCTGCTAGACACCTACGACACCATCGCCGGAACCTGGAACGCCGTGCAGGTCGCCAAGGAGATGGAGGCCAATGGAAAGCGGCTCATGGCTGTGCGTCTGGACTCTGGGGACTTCGACGAGCTGAGCCGCCAAGTTCGGAAGATACTCGATGATTCAGGGTTAGACCAAGTCAAGATACTGGCCAGTGGTGGTCTCGACGAATACGAGTTGGAAACTCTTGTCGGTAACGGTGCGCCCATCGACCTGTTCGGCGTTGGCACCAAGGCCGGAGTGTCGGCCGATGCACCGTGGTCGGATATGGCCTATAAGCTGGTCTGCTTCGACAGCCGACCCGTGATGAAACTTAGCCCTGACAAAGTCTCACTGCCCGGGGCCAAGCAGGTCTTCCGTACCAAAGACGCGAACGGCATGTTCGCCAAGGACATCATCGCCCTCCATGACGAAGACCTCCCCGGCGGACTGCCGTTGCTAGAAGAAGTCATGAGAGACGGTAAGCGGACCGGGCCGCCCTCCACCCTCGATGAGGTCAGGAGCAGATTTGTAGAGGACTTCGCCGCGCTGGACGGACGGTTTAAAGTCTTGAATAATCCGCCGCGTTTTCCGGTGACCATCAGCGGCAAACTGGAAAAATTGACCTCAGAAGTGCAAAAACATGTGCTGGGCGTCAACGTTTCCGATAACGACTAGTCAACTTACTAATCGACCCACCCCGACTCCAAACTTGAGGCGCAGTTGATCTATGAAGACCGCCGTGTGCATGAAATACGTGCCCATCATCGCCCGTATCAAATTCGATTACGAAACTAAGACCATCATCCGCGACGGTGTGCCTTCAGAGGTAAACCCCTTCGACTTGCTCGGCCTGGTCCGGGCCGTTGAACTGAAAAGCTCCCCGGATGATGAGGTCGTAGTGATCTCCATGGGACCACCGGGTGCCAGCGAAGGGTTGACCAATTGCGTGGCTCTGGGTGCCGACCGGTCGGTGTTGATCTCAGACCGTGCCCTGGCTGGCTCCGACACTTTGGCTACGTCAAAAGCGCTTTCACTGGCGCTCAAGCGAGAGAACCCGGACCTGATAATCTGCGGCAGGAACAGCGCCGACGGCGACACAGGTCAGGTTGGCCCCGAAACTGCGGAACTGCTGGGAATACCCCACATCAGCCACGTGCGGAAGTTGGACCTGAGCGATGACCGGAAATCGGTCATCGTGGAACGAATTACCGACGAGGGTTTCCAGACCCTTGAGTGCGCTTTGCCGGTCGTGGTCTGCGTTACCGAGGGTGTTGCGCCGGAACTATATCCAAATAAAGAGCAGATGGACCGTGCCGAAGAGATAACGGCCGAAGCAGTGACTGCCGCCGATCTGTCATCCGACCTGAGCATATTTGGCGCCGAAGGCTCGCCGACCTGGGTGGACGAGATACGTTTGGTGGAACCCAATCGCCTGGGCGTCTTGCTGGAAGAAGTC